>JANYCR010000496.1 GCA_025360185.1 Leptospiraceae bacterium
CAAAATTATTTAAAAATGGCGACAGCCAAGCTATCCGACTGCCTAAGGAATTTAGATTTAAAGGTAGGGAAGTTTATATTCGAAGAGAAGGAAATAATATTATATTAACCCCAATCGATGATGCGGTGGATCGACTTTGGAATTCGCTTAGTTTATTTTCGGAGGATTTCAAGATAGAAAGAAATCAACCTAAATTTTCAGATAAACGCGATTCTCTATGAGTCAGTATTTACTCGATACAAATATATGTATTTATATTATTAACAAAAGACCGGAATCGGTTTATAAAAAATTTAAGAAAGTAAAATTAGAAAATATTTTCATTTCATCGATCACCGATTTTGAATTAAGATATGGTGTGGAAAAAAGTCAAAAATCAGAAAAGAATTTTCATATATTGAAAGAATTTATAGGGTATTTAAATATCATTCCCTTTGATACTTCTGAAAGTATGATAGCGGCATCTATAAGAAACCGCTTGGAGAAAAAAGGCGAGATGATCGGTCCTTACGATATTCTCATTGCCTCACAAGCAATTTCTAAAGACTTAGTTTTAGTTACAAACAACGAAAAAGAATTTAAAAGAATTAAAGAACTCAAAATTGAAAATTGGATTTCTTAAGTCAACCCAACAACTTCCTCAACTCTCACCACCTCGTCTTCTTGTTTCTTTACCCTCAGCACCCGTAATACAACCATAGCTAGAACAATTGCAATCACCGCACAGATAATAGAAATTATCTGCAAAGAATTTGTAAATGCTTCACGAGAAGTTGCGAGAAGTATTGTCGCGAGTCCTTCCGGTAAATCTTTTGCGACACCAACTGCGGCTCCGATAGTTCCTTTGGCGCCTTCGGTTAATTCGGAACTAACGCCTGTAATCTGCAAGTTGTTCATTTGATTTTTGTAGAGAGCAGTTCCAAGACTTCCAAGTAAGGCAATTCCTAAAACCCCACCAAACTCAACTCCAGTTTCTGAAAGTGAAGCTGCCGCACCTGCTCTTTCAGGAGGGGATGATCCTACAATTATATCTGTGCCTAATATAATAACCGTACATATTCCAAGAGAAAGAAATATGGAACCAATAAAAATATAGGGAAGTCCTGATTTATCACTAACTTGCGCGTACAACATATATCCAAGGGATGCTAATACCAAGCCACCAGCGATAATAAGAGCAGGACGAAATCTCTTTGCCAAAATAGGAACTGTCATCGAGCCCACAATGTTCCCCAAAGCACCGGGTAATGTCCATATACCCGCTTCGAGTGGGGAAAGCCCTAGAACAAGTTGAAGATACTGCGCTATGAATAAAAAACTTCCGAGTGCTGTAAAAATCGTCAACGTATTTGCGGCTAACGCAATATTAAACTTTCTGATTTGGAATAACTTCAAATCTATCAATGGATCGGTTAAAGTCTTTTGTCTTCGGACAAATGCTACCCCTAAAACCAAACCTATTAAAATGGAAATAATCGAAATTAGACTCCAACCATATTCCGCAATTTGTTTTAAGCCGTAGATTACAGAAAGCACAGAAGCAAGCGAAAGGACAGCACTTAAAATATCCATCCTGCCAGCCGTTGGATCTTTGAATTCTGGTAATAATTTTGGACCAACAATCAAAAGGATAATCATCACTGGCACGCTTAAAAGAAATACCGAACCCCACCAAAAATACTCTAATAGCACCCCGCCAACTAAAGGACCAATAGCCCCACCCAGAGAAAAGCTAGTTCCCCAAATCCCAATTGCAAATGTGCGCTCGTTGTGATTGTGAAACATATTTCTAATTAAAGACAAGGTAGAAGGCGCAAGAGTCGCTGCGGTTACTCCTAATAAGGCGCGAGTAGCAATCAACATTTCCGCAGTTGTTGAAAATGCGGCTAATACCGATGCGACTCCGAATGCCGCCGCTCCAGAAAGTAGAAGTTTGCGCCTACCGATTCTATCTCCTAACGTTCCCATCGTGACGAGAAATCCTGCAACCATAAATCCGTAAATATCTACAATCCAGAGAAGCTGTGACCCACTCGGTTTTAAATCAGCAGTAAGATGAGGAACTGCTAGATATAAAACTGTCAAATCCATCGCATAAAGTAGACAGGGCAATGCGATAACCGCAAGACCTATCCATTCTTTACGAGTTGCTTTTTTCGGGATCACATCATTCACCTTACTTCGATTCAAATAAAGGTTTGAATTTTTCCCAGTTTGCGTAGCCTAAGAATGAGTTGGCGAGTATCAAGAATACCGCAACAGGTAGATTTTGCGGATCTAAATATAGATGAACAAAAAAGATATTCACTATAATCGGCGAAAGTACAACTAATGCAAGTGGAACAAATCTTCCTGAAATTAAGGCAAGTCCGCAGATAAGCTCTGTTATCTTCACCAAGTTCATAAAGTAACCGGATGCGGCTAACCCATCATTAAACACTTTCATTGCACCCGTTGTTTCTGGCGGCGTATAGAGTTTAAATAAATAAGTAACAGAGGCAAATAGAAATAATGCCCCCATTAAACTTCTTACAACAATCACTGCTATTTTCATAAATTTATCTCCTAAAATTTTTCCTTATTTTATTACTAAATAATTCGAGCCGATGACGCCTGAATCAAAAGCCCGTGTGCTCATTAGCTTTAGTTTAGTCATAGTTTTAATATTCTTAAATAAGGGAATCCCATTTTACCCAATTCTTTTCTCATTTTTTTATCTCCTGTAATTTTGCTAAGTATACATCCAATTTATCTAGATGTTGTTTTTGTCCTTCTAATGCCCCGTATTTTTCTACTACTTCTCTTCGCTCTTCTACTGTCTTAAATAACATTCGCATAGAAATCTTAGTTTTGCCATTATCCTCAAGAAAGTTTATTGTCACAAAAAACATTTCAGGATTTTTATAATTCCCGTGATTGTAAACTAAACGTTCTGGTTTCACTACTTCGATATAGGAAATTTGATTTGGAAAATCTACTCCATCCGGTCCATGCATCATGAATTTAAAAATTCCACCCGGTTTTACATCCATCTCATAAATAGTATTGGTAAATCCAGTTGGTCCCCACCAAAGGGCGGTATGGTTTGGATTTGTCCAGACTTCCCATACTAATTCTCGCGGTGCATCAAAAAGGCGAGAAGAAAATATTTCTTTATCTACATTTTCTACATAGTCTTTAAGGGAAGTATGGATTATGTAATTCCAACCTTCAATAAAATTTCCAATCGCAAAATTAGGATTATCTGCGGGAAAGGAATCTATTCCTTTGTGAGTGAATTTCAGATGAGTCGAATTCCCTTCGGAAGACAATTCAAAGGTTACAAAGGAATTTCCAGCATGCCCATCATAACGCCAACTGTATGTTAGCTTCTTGTTCGGAATAACCTCTGTTATCTCACAGAGATGCAAGTATTGTTTTTCGGGACTTGGACCACCAGTAAATTGAAACTGGAAACCTACTTCTGCTTTGAATTCTGCTAGATCAAAATACCATCTTTGCATTTGTTCTTTACTTGTAATTGCTTTCCAGACTTGATCTATGTTTGCATCGAACACTCTGGTTATTAAAATATCTTGTTCTGTTGCTTGAATGTTATTCATTCTTTATTTCCTTATTTACAAAAAAAGCTGACAGGTAACGCCCATTAGTTTATCATTTTTTTTCTTCGACAATTGCCTTCAAACTTTGCATGCTTTCATTAAATTTATCACCCATAAATTTATCCATATCAGCAAATAGCCAAATGATTCGTGCAGTAAAAGGTGCGGGACCAGTCATCTGGTATTTCATCACAGTTTCATTGCCTTCTTGTTTTAGCGAATAGGTAACATCGTTCGAGCCTTGCATTGGCTTGTAAAACATTAAATCTATTTTGACTTGCTCATTCGGGACGATGCTTTTGAATGAAAGTTTACCGTGCCCGGACTTTTCACCTTCGAATTCATAGACGGCATCCAAGCCACTTTCGGAACCGGTGAATTTGCGCACAACGTCTTTGTCTGTTTTTTCCCAAGCCGACCATTCCAGTCCTTTCTTCCAGCTTATCAGATAGGGAAATATTTTTTCCGGCGCTGCATTTATTTTTAATGAGCGCTCCACAGTATATGTATTTGGTCTTGTTACGGCAACAGCAAGTATACCGCCAATCGCTATCGCAAGTACGATTAAGATTTTTTTTACAATTTTCATACTTTCTCCTTTAATTTTATTTATGTTCTTCAAGCCTCATTGTAAGCTTTTTCCAGTGTAGCAACATCTAGTTTTATCATTTCCATCATGGCTGACATGACAGCCTGTACTTTTTTCGGATTGGGATCGTTAATCAATTCCATAAAACGTCTTGGAACGATTTGCCAAGTTAAACCAAATGGATCCGTTATCCAGCCACACTGTTGTGGTGTTGCACCCGCACTGATTAGTTTATTCCAATATTTATCCACTTCTTCTTGATTCTCACAGTTCACAAAAAGCGAAAAACCATTTGAAAATTGGAAATAAGAACCGCCGTTGTATCCCATAAAAAATTGACCACCGACGATGAATTCGGCTGAGGTGACTGGACCATCTTTGCCATTGCGGGCAACGTTTTTTATTTCTGAATCCGGGAACGTGGAAGTATAGAACTCGATTGCAGCCTCAAGCCCGTCATTAAACATGAGGAAGGGTGTAATTTTAGACATAGTAAACTCCTTTTAAATAAGACTTCTTAATCCTGAAAATCCGGGAAATCATTTTAATCCTGGTATATGTTTTTGGTAATGAAGCGCAATTACACCGGTTTGGAGGAATTGTTTCGTGCCGATGAGATCGAGCCTGAGACTGTTTTTAGATTGTAAGGTTTCAAATAGTCGAGGACCTTTTCCAGCAACGATTGGTTGAACGACAAAATGGTATTCGTCAATCAAACCGAGATCGGACAATTGGGAGGCAATACTCAAACTGCCTACTGCAATGTCTTTGCCAGTTTTATTTTTCAATGCAATCAATTCTTCTGCAATATTTCCACGGGCGATTCTCGTTTTGTTTCCAGTTACGTCCTGCAATGTCGTTGAGAACACCAATAAATCTAGCGAGTCAAATACTCGAGCGAATTCATTGCTTGTTTCATCTTCCGATTGGTTCTTTGCTATATCAGGCCAATAGGGCACCATGAGTTGGTACGTTTTTCGACCGTAGAGAATAACGTCTGTTTTCCGCAACATCTCTGTAAAATAATTATGCAATTCTGCATCAGCAATCCCATCTTCATGGCTACAATATCCGTCTGCTGTGATGTTGATTCCGAAAATTACTTTTCTCATATTTTCTCCTCAAGCTCCAACTGTGCCAGTTTTAACTTCACCGGCTCGTTTGTAATAGGTAAAAATCACACCGTAGGCTGTAATCAAACTATCCGTTAATTTAAAGGCTGAGGGAATAGTGCCATCTCCAAACAAGCGCTTGCCTACTCCTAAAGTTATCGGGAAAGACATGAGAAAAAGTTCATCCACAAGATCATGTTTGAATAGCGACTGCACTAGGTTGCCACTTCCGTGGACTTTGATAGCAGAACCATCTGAATTTTTAAGTTTTTTAATGTCATCAATGTTTTTAAGTAAAACTGAGTTATTCCAGCCTGAGTTATCCACCTCAGACTTGTTCAAAGTAGTGCTCATTGCATATTTAGTAACCTCATTGATTCCTGACCACATGTCCCCATGTGTGGGCCAGTAGGAAGCAAATATCTCAAATGTTTTTCGTCCTAAAAGAATGTCTGTTGACTCCATCCATTTCTGCATGAACCCACTAGCCACTTCGTCTGCTTCCGCAAAATAAGGTGAAACCCAACCACCATATTTAAAGCCACTTGACTTATCTTCATCCGGCCCACCAGGTGCTTGCATAACACCGTCTAACGTAATAAACTCTTGTACAATTATCTTTCTCATATATTCTCATATTTTGTAGGGGTTGTGTAAAAGCATGATTTTCTCACAGAGCACACTGAGATCACAGAGAAAAGAGTCAATAAAATCAATACTCTCTGTGAACTCCGTGCCCTCTGTGAGAGATTTTTTCTTTGTTTTTACACAGTCCCTACGTATTGTCCTTACCGATGATTATATGCATTGCTTTGTCTGACATTTTATACTCTTTGGTTTTATATCCCAGAGATGGTAGATCAATTCCTGTAAATAAATTTTCCCCTTTTCCGAAGACGTTAGGAGATATAGCTAAATGCATTTCATCAATTAATTGTTTTTGTAGATATTGACGAATGGTATTTGTTCCGCCACCTAGTCGAACATCTTTTCCTTTTGCTGACTCTTTTGCTTTCTGTAAAGCTACTTCAACTCCATCTGTGATAAAGTGAAAAGTAGTTCCGCCTTCCATCACAAGAGAAGGTCTTGGATGGTGAGTTAAAACATATACGTCACAGTGGTACGGAGGATTATCCCCCCACCAACTAGGGCAAACGCATTAAAATAAGTCTTGTACATTCCCTACAATATAAAATATTGTAGAGTATGAAAGAACTAATAAATATAGTTGAGCATTTTAAAGGACTAGCGGATCCGAGAATAGAGCGTGGGAAGAAGCATT
>JANYCR010000500.1 GCA_025360185.1 Leptospiraceae bacterium
GTCGGGTGGTTACTGTTAATCGGTGCAGAATTAGAAAGACCTGTTCCTGTAATCCCTATTAAAAGTTTTTCTGGAACCCATCCCGATTCGTAGGCTTCGGAAAGTTTTGGCTCTTCTTTTGAGTCTTGTGTTTTAATTTTATTTTTGTCTATAGTAAGAAATCCTACATCGGTTTTAAGAGTATAACTTTCATTATTCTCATCAGCAATTGCACCTTTAATTTGGCTGCCGTCATTGAGTCTAAAGTTTAAATACTTATACGATATATGTTTACCAGTCTTCTTTAAATCAACCGATGCAATATCCTGACGGGGGATTACATACTCTTTGCCTTTCCAGTTTACTTTTATTTGGTAGGTGTTTTCGGAGATTAAATCGCAAATAAATACTTCACCAGTTTTTAAAACGACCTCTGCGGAGAACAGCGGCAAACAGAAAAAGAAAAGAGTAACAAATATCAGTTCGATAAATAACGATTTATCTCTATTAGCCATCAAAAACTCCTACTGCATTTGGTTTCACATGTTTTAGTTGCACTAGTGCAGGAAGAGATGAACGAATAATCGGTGTAAGACGAAAGTAAAGAGCTAGAACTACTTGAAGCTGCTACAGAGTCTAGTTTTAGAGAATAAGCTGTATTTGCTGTTCCAGTGCAAATAATATATACTACGGCACCAACGTTTATGTATGCAAAACTGAAAGAAGGACTTAACTTCCCCTGATAAAGAAAGCTACTGTCTGGTGAACTCGTTGGAGTTTGCAATCTGGCTACCGAGTTTCTGGTATTGCTACCATTCTTTAAGTAAACATTGCATGTTACTTTATCTAAGTTATTTATTTGGGTTACAGTTTGCGTTCCATCTTTACTATTGTTAGTACCAGTGTCAAAAATGTCAATGTCAGAGCTAGATGATATAGTTGCATTTTGTATAAAGCTATTTCCAGTAGATGCACCTATACCATTATCTGACGATTTATATGAATCTTGAAATGTATCATTAGGTTCAACCTCACTTCCTGTAGTTGTTCGCCCTGTTGACGCACTAGATGATGAGCCTCCTATAGAAGTTGTAATGGTTCTAGATAGCAACTGGTTTTTAAAAATACAGTCTCTTGTTTTATTTTTGCATTGATCCTTACATCCTTTAATTTCACTGCATTGATTGGTTAGAATGATTAAAGTTATTGCTAAATAGAGGATAATACTGTTTTGTCTCTTCATAGTGCCTCGAAATTTTTTAATAAAAGTAACCGTAATCGCTTGACACGATTAATCTGTCAAGCAATTACGGTTACTATGAATTTAAAGACTTGAGCTAGCACCCTAGTTTTTAAAGTTTGGGGAACAATTTAATTATTAGAAAAAGGCAATCAAATGAAAAAAATAAAATCAAAACCATCTTTCCATCTTGGAAAAAAACTCGATTTATTTTACTACTTCTTTTTCTTTCTTTTTTTCTTAAAAACGGAATTTCCAATCCCGCGCCAATTCCCCTTCCTCTTCCAGATGTAACTGTAGGCTCTGATGGAAAAGCAAGCTTTGGAATTGGAATTGAGTTACCTCCGGGAACACATGATATGGTTCCTAACTTAGGAATATCCTACCACTCTGCTAGCGGCAATGGTCTCTTAGGCGTTAGCTGGAATCTATCTGGGCTACACTATATTACCCGTGACCCTTCCTTTGGAGTTAAGTATGATGGAGGGGATCACTACATAAGCACACTAGGCGGGCAAATGGTGCTTTCGAGTTCTTACTACTATCACAAAAAAGAAAATTACTTTCGTATTCAAGCGTCTTCGGAGAAATGTGGTAATGACCCCTGTTCTTTTACTGCTACGGATTCGAGTGGAACCATTTATATGTTTGGCAATACGGCAGATTCTAGAATTGAAGCGGTTGGCTCTTCCATTGCTCCACCAAATTCAGTTCGTGTTTGGGCTCTCAGCGAAGTGCGAGATGCATTCGGGAATAAATATACTATAAGCTATACAGAAGACGCACTCATCACTGGAAATTATTATCCAGATAAAATCTATTACAATAATCGAACGATTGCGTTTACTTATGAGGCAAAGCCAGAGGCTACTCCTAATTACACTTATGGGTCACTTGTAAACGAGAACCAGAGACTCATTGGAGTTTCCATTCAAGTGGATGGAAGTGAAATCAGAAATTATGGATTTATCTATAACAATTCATCTGTAAACAAAAAAACACTCTTACAGAGTATTACAAGAAAAGGTTACAATTCTTTAGATTTTATTTATTCTAACAATCCTGTGATTGGAGCTATCACGCCTACAGTGCAAGACCCAGTGCAACTTGTCTACCAAGTTCGTAATCCAGTTCGTGATACGTCTCCACCTGGAAGTACAGCACCTTGGTGGGAGCATCATGCTGCGTGTGTAGTTATGCTCAGGCAGTGTTTTATTCGAGACATCCCTGTTTGCAATCCATCTGCTCCTGTCTCTCCTTGTCTATCACCTGGAGAAAAATCAGCTGCTGCGCAAGGTTGTAATGTATACACAGTATCCGCATCTGACCCATGTCTGAACGGAAAAAATATCACTGATTCTAAATGGTGGCTCGTTGATATTGACGGGGATGGGGCAATGGACTTTGCTAGTCTTCATGGATCACAGGATTCAGGACGTTTTCAAGTAGAGGTTACTCGCAAGTTGGCGACGACACCAGCTAAGGACGAGTCTCCTAAGACATTTAACCTGCATGTCAATTCTTTTGTTGGTGTAGCAGATATGAATGGAGACAGAAAGACCGACCTTGTATACTCGAAACCGATTACAGAAAATAGGGTTATAGGGTATCAGCAAAAATGCCACACAGAACCAGCACCGACTTCAAGAGATCAAAATGCAACAAAAACAGTCTGCGTGGATGATACTACAAAGCCAATTTATAACTCAGTAGAAATTGGAACTGGTCTCGGTTTATTACTTTCCGATGGAACTAAATTCGATATAGAGCAAGATACGGATATTGACGTGTATGCTCACAGACCAAACTATTGGGATGAGCACGGAGCTACTATTCCAAATATTTTTCTCGGAGACTTAAATGGTGATGGTCTCTCCGATGTAGTAGAAGAGGTTGGTGGACAATTAAAAGTATCCTTAACCTACATTGCTCCAGACGGAAAATTGAAATTCAATAAATCGACAATCAGTATTCCAGACTTGGGGGGTGGGTTTAAGCAATTAGCCGACATGGACGGGGATGGGAAAGCTGAATATATTTCGATAAAAGTTGATAAAATGAATATAGTAAGTTTTAATACGTCTAACCCAACAGCAGTTAGCATAACAATCATTAATTCGCGTGTTGATATAGTCGATACTAGTTCAGTCTATGATCCCAAGAAAACGAATATGAATGATGTAATTGATCGTCCCTATGAAGGATTACACTGGTTAGCCGATATAAATGGGGATGGAAAATTAGATTACGTTTTTCAAAAAGAGGATAAAGTCAATATATGCGTGAACCTATTCGATGGGAAGTCTTTTGGTCGAGAGGAATGCACGGGCATAGGCAGTCTTCCGTATAGAGATTTTACCAAATCAAATTCTCTCGCCGATGTGAACGGAGACGGGATGACTGATCTTTTAATTTCCGATGGTGCCTCTGTTCGAATAGCGTATTCAGAT
>JANYCR010000540.1 GCA_025360185.1 Leptospiraceae bacterium
CTAGCCGGTCAGAGACAATTGCAAAGATAGAAGCAACGAATGCCCAGGTATTAAACAAAGAAAGCTCTTTCGTAGCATATTTGATTTCATGGATTTTTGCACCCCAGTAGATTTGTTTTCGATTGAAAATAAAAAAGAATAAAACTAAGATAAAAATAGGGCTTAGGCTAAAAATAGAAAGTATATCTAAGTATGTCAGAGGCAATTTCGAATAATAATTTGTAAGGTATAATAACGTTAGCCTCATCAAGTTAGCAAGCGGATTCCAAAATGCAAGCGCTTTATAGGCTTGAAAAGAAACGAAAATACTTTCAAAGTAGGATACAAATGAAATAGTTATTCCACCAATGAGTAATATAAATATGATCAGCGGGTCTTCATGATAAAAAAAATAAGCAAGCATAGCAAGCCCGATTAGAAATAAAAAAGAAATACTCTTTATAACTAGCGAAGAGGAAAGAATGATTCCGATTTTTTGCTTATTTCCTTTTTCTGCTGATAAAAATTTTACAATCGCTGACGGCAACCCGAATTCTGCCACAGCGAGGATAACAGGAAGAAACCCTAAGTAGTATTGAAAGACTCCGTTCTCCGACTTGTTTAAAATATTTACTGCGAAAATCATAAACAGTAAATTACAAATCGAAGAAAATACTTTCGACAGGCTTACATAAATAGAAGACTTTAAAAATCCAGATTTTAAAAAACTTCGAAGTAGGTTTCTTACTTTATGAATTAGAATCAAGATTTTACCACCGATGGACACCGATTAACACCGATGATACGTTTTATGAATTTGCGTTTCATTGAATTCAATGCGGTTTCTCTATGTCTGATATGAATAAATTAAGTTCAAAGCACATATATATAATCGTGTTTTTATCGGTGTCCATCGGTGGTAATCTTTTTAGTATAGTAATACCAACCGAGTGGTGCAAATAGTACGATATATAGATTAGTTAGAAAGTAACGAGCATAACGAAATAAACTATCTTCTAAGTTAAATGCTTTTCCTAAAATGCCAAGACCAATATAAAAAATAAGTATTCCGGGAAGTAGAAATCCTGCACGCGTAAAAAAATCCTTTACGCTCGATACTCTATCCCATTGTGAGGCTTTCGGAAATAGAATTTGCAAATTGATAAGTCCAACAAAAAAACCAGCAATTGATCCTGTGCCAATTAAAACTTGCTCTAGAGAAGATATTTGCTGGTGAGTTATTCCTTTTGATAATAGAGTGCTACCAAGTGTAACTGCTATAATGGCAAGGGAAATAGATCTAGTTACTCTAACTTTCGATTCTTCTTGCAAACTGAAATTTAGAAAATTAGGAAATTTATAAAATAAAAACTCAATGAGTATAAGACTTGTTAGCCCCATAGTAAATCCACCGAGGACGTCTCCCGGATAATGAACTCCTGCATACATTCTACTAAACGGAGTAAATAGAATAACGAATAAAGCAAAGGCTCTAAAGAGTTTATTCCTAAATTCTAAAAATAAAATCCCCCAAACTAAAATAGAAACGTGCGAATGCCCGGAAGGAAAACCAAACGAACTTTCTTTAATCAAATCGCTTTGGACAGCGAGTATTGCATCAGATAGATCAATTGGTCTTGCACTTTCAAAAAGATATTTTGCCAAGCCGTTGAAGAAAGCAGTGGATAACAGGGCTATTCCTAACTTTATTCCAAAATTTTTGTTATAACAAAAATAAACAAAAGGTAATAGGAATACAAAAAAATTAGCCCCGCCCATAAAATGGCAAAGAGTAGAAAGTAATCTTAATACTTCGCCTAACGCTCCCGTTGGATGGGGAATGGCTTCAAGAAAAAGATTCCCAAATAGGTATCCATTTTCAAACAATACATGATGCTCGTTCATTTTATTCCTCTTCGAATTTTTTTATTTTCTTTACTTCTTTAGATATAAGGATTGTTTCACCGGCTAACTTGCCTTTTCGTTTGTGAATTCCTCTTAGTATCGAATTTTCAGAAATTCCTGTTGCGACAAATCCATAGAATTCTCCTGTTACAAGATCGTTCTTATCTAAAACTTCTTCTTCACTCTTTCCAGTAGATAACCATTTCTCACGATGCTTCTCTTCATGTGGGCGGATAATCCCCTTAAACTCCGATCCCGTTGCCTTTGCAATGACAGCGCCGATAAGACCTTCCGGTGCCCCATAGGTTCCAATGAGTGCATCGTAGTTTCCTTTTTCGAGGCAAATATCCATTATGCACGTAAGGGAACCAGAGTCTATTAGAGAGATGCCGCATTTTAGTGCACGGATTTTTTCGATTAGCTCTTTGTGCCGTGGTCTATCTTGAACTACAATTATCAAATCGGAGACATCTTTTTTGAGAGATAACGCAAGTCGTTCCAGATTTTTTTCTACACCCGCTTTAGGTTCGAAAGGATATTTCATTTGCGGGGAAGCTATCCATTGTTCCATATAAGTTCCTGGAACTCTATGGAGCCCGTCTTTTTCTGTAAAGGCAATTACACAAAGGGAGTTGGGCAAACCCTTTGCAAAGTTCGTTGTGCATTCGAGAGGATCGACTGCTATATCAATTTCGATTCCAGGCTGTCCTAGAATTTCATCTTCATAAAGCATAGGAGCATCATCTTTTTCGCCTTCTCCAATAATTACTCTCGATTGAAAAGGTAATTTCGAAAGCTCTAAACGCATTTCTTCGACCGCGATGTGATCAGCTTTTTTCTTATCCATTTTCCCAAATTCAGGGAAAGTTTTGCACGCAGTTTTTTCTGTGACTCGAGCAAACGCGTTAAGTGTATCTTGGATTTCTAGGTTCATAAGTTTTAAATGGCTCAAAAATAAAATTTCTATTCGAGATTTATTAGAATTGGCAGTGCCTGTGGTGAGGCTTGCCGAATCCATGACTCTGTGGCTAATCTTTTTACAGAGCCTACATTATGAAAATCTTTTTATTCTTATCTTGAAAAGAAAAAGTGACAAAGTTGACGTAAGATAAAATAAAGATAATACAACGTACGGAGTGATTATGGATATCAAATACCCAACAGAGTGCAGTGATTCTAAAGAAGTCTTTTCCATGTGGAAGAATTTTCGGCAAGAAGTAATTGCTTGTTTAAAAAAAACTCCTGTCTCTGAATTTGCAAAAAGCCCGGAAGAAGGTCGTTGGTCGATTTCCGAGGTCGGTGAGCATCTTTATATTACTCAATGGAATATAGCTAGATCCGTATCCATCATTATGACCGGGCGAGGAAACGCATTGTTTGGCGGATATACTACCGAGCCCAATTATCGAATGATCAAAATTACTTTAATGAAGCCTTCAGGTGTAAAAAATCCGCCGGCAGTAGCACCACTTAATAAATATAGTTTTGAAGAATTATTACCACTTCTAAACAAGGCGGAAACCAAATTAGAAGAAACTTTGTTAAAATATTCGAAAGAAGAATTGATGAAATATAAAATTGAGCATCCTTTTTTTGGGGATTTACATATTTTCGATTTCATCTGGGTGATGGGTATGCATGAAAATTCACATCTATCGGCTCTTAAAAAACGCACTAAGGATTTTTGAGGTAAATTTTGCTTATCTGGAAAATATTCTGGGAATTCCCACTGACAGCAGCGGTTACTCTATTTTTACCCGCATTTTATTTTTGTGTATTAGCGACCGTTCCGTATGCAACTATACAACAGTATTTTTATTCTTACCCGGGGAAATTAAATATAGTCAATTGGTTTTTGTCTTCACTATTCCACTCCTCCGTAGGACACTTACTTTCCAATATTGTCTTTCTTTATTTTCTTGGAAGAGCCGTTGAAGCTAAAGTTGGTAAGGGTAAATGGCTATTATTCTACTTAATGGCTGGAATCATTTCTATGATGGCTGACTCAGTGATTCGAGGATTTATGATGGGAGAAAGGAGAATTCCTTCCGTGGGGGCAAGTGGAGCAATATCCGGATTAGCCGCCATTGCAGCACTTCTTTCTCCTGTAACCTATCGCATCGCAGGTCACAATTTTCCTTTTCCTGTTTTTTTAGTTGCATGGATGATGGTTTACACGGATATTATGCAGGCATTTTCTTCCGATCTAGTCGCACACTGGGCACATCTGGCTGGATTTTTTTCCGTATTCATTACAGCTTATATGTTAAACCCGGCAGACCAGGCTAGAATTAAAAATGGATTTATTTTTAATTTTACTTTTTTTATTTTAACTGTGATACTCTTATATCTTATCGAGAATAGGTAAACTATGTATATTAAATTTAACGCATTAGAATACACTTCAAATGACAAGTTCGTAAATTCAGAGTATGAATATTCTGGAGATACAATTTCGGGCTGGGAGATAAAACGAAACGGAACAGATTATCTAAAACTCGGTCAGGGTTATGAGCTATTAAAAACCAAACTTTGCGGAGTATGCTCGACTGATATTGCAAGAAGATTTCTCCCATTTCCGCTTCCACAGATAACTGGACATGAATTAGTTGCAGAAACGTTAGACACAAAGAAGCATTATGTTGTCGAGATAAATGATACTCCTGCGGCTAGGGGTGATTTGGTGCAAGACCAGTTTTGCCTTTGCGGAATACCTACTCATAGTCCAACGAGGCTTGTCCTTGGAATTGATAGACTACCCGGTGGATTTGGTCCTTATATTCTCGCTCCACAAAATGCGATAGTTCCCTATGAAAAAATCTCCGATCGCACGGCAGTTATGATCGAGCCGTTTGCAGCCGGCTTACAAGCAGTAATCGCATCTCC
>JANYCR010000551.1 GCA_025360185.1 Leptospiraceae bacterium
CCATCGCTCTGCCGCTCAGCTTTGATTTAAAATTCTTATAATCCCCGGCCAACTTATTTTTCTCAACAAACTTCGCCTGCGGACTATTATCGCTACCTCCTCCGCCACATCCCATTTGAGCAAAGCCTAAACTTGCCAAGACTAAACTTAAAAAACTAAATTGAATGCTATTATAAATAAAGCCCTTTATATTTTCGTATGAAATCTCTTTATAACGTTTTGCTAATATAGCGAATTGTTCAGTAAAGCTTGTTCGAAGTACGCCCATATCATCACTTGTAATGACAATTGGAACTCCTGATTTGTGGTATAGCATTAACGGATGAAAATCGTTTTTAATATTCAGTATAAATTCATTACTTAACATATTAATTTCGACTGGAACCTTCTTGTTTTTCATATATGTCAAAAGAGCATAGCAATCTGTTTCATACGGAATATCCACACCGTGACCGATTCGGTTTGCTTCCGCATCAAAGAGTGCAGAGTTTATATGCCAGGATAAATCCTCCGGTGGAACGATACCAACTGACAATTCACCAGCATGTAAAGAATACTTTAAGTCTGGATATTTTTTGTGGAAATATTTAAACATCTCCATATGAAGCCAATAATCTCGCATTGCATTTGGATTGTCCTCTGGTCCTACAATATTTGTTCCAACGATTAAAGGAGATAAATTATCAGATAGAAACGAAAGAAAAATTTGAGCGAATACTTCGGATGGCTCATCAGTTCTCGTAATATAATTTTGATACCTAATCATTATTTTTTCATCATCATCTGGGAGCTTAGACTTAATGTGGATACTGGTGATTTTATCCGCAAATTTTTTTGAAACTTCTTCGTATTGCATCTCCACTTTTAAAGTCTTTACCATTTCATCAAATAAAATAGAAAGCTGTGCTTCCGATTTCTCTTTTTGATGTTTCCTTTCTTCTTGAATTTTTAATAAATCAGGATTGTATTTTCCATTGAATGATGAAAGCTTTGGATCATTTTTATCATAGTCAGGACGCAAAAACATTGTCTCGATGTATTGAACATTTTCTATAATTGCCCTTTCTTTAATTTCCTTTAAAAAAATATCTTCGTTTCCTTTTATTAGTGGACCAAACTTTCTGAATGCTTCAAAAAAATGTTTATCAGGACTTTGTTGGGTCTCTTTGAAATCTTTAATTGACCATAAAGAAATTAATTTTAACTTTACCGGCAAATCTCCCTTTTCCGCAATAAAAGAATTAATTTTCTTGATGTTTTTGTCATTTAATAAGTTTTGCGGAACGACTTGGTAAGAATCTCCAGTTTCTAAATTAATGAAAAAATTTTTTTTTACTGCTACATCAAAATAGGTTTCTGCATAGACTGAGCCACTAAAATGGTGATGCAAATCACCACCCTTAGGCATTGCATTAAAGAATGCAGTGAGCATAGCTTGATTGTCCCGAATTTTCTCAAAGTAACTGGTTGTCTTTTCAATATCACTTGAAAAGATTGGGCTTTGAAAAACTAAGATTTGCAAGAGTATTAAAATTTGAAATTTCTTTATTAATGTAAGCATTTACTATAACCCTTACTACAGTTGAGATGGAAGTGGAGTTTTAGGATAGCAAAATTTTTTCTTTGCTCGAGAAAGAGATAAAGTAATAGTTAGCATTCGATTAGCCGCAAGAAATAAATAGTTTCCTGTACTAATTTTAATATTAATAGGATTGACTCCTGTTCGGAAAAAAAAGTATATTTGTTAGGAACAAATTTCTTTAATTAACCCGTAGTATTTAAGGGTTAATACTAATTAGCTATAAAAAGGAGCTTGCTAGTGCAACTTAATTACTTTCTATTTATATTTCTTTTATTTAATGCTATGGTCTATTCTCAAACTGTAGCGAATTCGAATAGCGAAAAAAAACCTCATCCTGAACTTGCTGCAGATGATTCATTTAGCACTGGAGCATATGCGACGGGGTTACAGACAACTATCTCGCTATACGAAAAAAACGTGCTTACAAAAATTACAACTTTAGAAAAATTACATTCAAAAGCCGTTGAAATTAATAAAAGCCTTCTGACTCGAATTATTATAAAGGATGAGCCTCCTACAATTCAACAAGATGCAACATTAAATATAGTGTCCTCCCGCCAAATCGAAATTTCTTTTCAAGATCAGAAAATTAAAGAAATTAAAGTAATTTCTAGCAAAAGGAATTTAAAAAACGATTTGAATTCAATCATTCGTGTTCTTAGCTTTGAGCCTGCAAATTTTGGTGATATAAAAATAAAAGTAGATCGATTTGAAAGTAAAGTTAATGGAGCTTCTCAAGTTGAAACTTACAAAGAAATGCCATCTGAGGCAAAAATTCATGTAATCAAATTAATAGATGAAATACTCGTGAATGCAATGTATCGTTTTGATACGTTTATTCAAAAAACTAAGGGCGGAAAGTTAGAAGCCACTATCAATAATGTAAAAGAATTATAGTATAACTCGTAAGTTTTAAATGGCTTTCCTCGTTTCTTGAAAGTCGGCTGCTTATTTTTTTTGTAAATTTACAAAAAATTTCCTTTTTTTAATTTGTAAAATGAACTTTTTTCCCTACTAGCACTCTATATATATGAGTGCTAGTAAAAATTAGCACTTACTATAATAGAGTGCTAAAAGGAGATACTTCTATGCTACTAAATGTAATTGAACGAAACAGAAATGGTTCTTCCTTATGGAATGAGTTGGATAGGCTTCACGATGAGCTTTCCGAGGGCTTTTTCTCCGGTGGAGGCTCTACTCGTAGCTATCATAATCCTCCCGTGAATGTATATATTAACCAGGACGATGTATTATTGACAGCGTTAGTGCCTGGATTCGAACCTTCTGGGATTGAGCTATTGATCATTGAGAATAAAGTTCAAATCAAAGGAACGAATAAAAATAAGGAAGGTCAAGCGGGATATGAAATTCATAGGCAAGAAATTGAGAATACAGATTTTAATAGAACGATCGAGTTGCCCTTCCGGGTAGATTCTAGCAAAGTGGAGGCAAAATTCAAAAATGGAATTTTAAATGTAAAACTTCCAAAAGCCGAAGCGGATAAACCAAAGAAGATTTCTGTTCAAATTGAGAATTAAGGAGAATTCTATGCTACAACAAGAAATACAAAAACAAGATACTACAAAGCAATCTGTCGAAAGGGCTAACAAACTTTATATCACCCCGGCGGTAAACATATATGAATCGGCGGACGAAACAAAAATTATTTTTGATATGCCAGGAGTAGATGAAAAATCTGTAGAGGTTTCCTACGATAAAGAAGTATTAATTATCGAAGGAAGAAATTCTTATTTTGTTCCTGATGGATTTGAGGGAGCGTATATAGGCTTTAAGACAGGTGACTATTTACGAAAGTTTAATGTGAATAAACCGGTTGATTTAGAAAAATCAAAGGCAATAATGAAAGATGGAAGGTTGACCCTTCATCTCACGAAGTTAAAGCCCAATACCACCAAGATCGAAGTAAAGACAGAATAGTTCTTTTATTTGAGATTCCCTTTTTTGATTTAGGCTGCGTATTCAAACGCAGCCTTTTTTTCTTTTCTGATTGAAGTTTTTGAAATTACCAGTATAGATAAATTTCTTGACAATTCAGTTTTTATTTTTCATATTCAATGTATGAAAAAAATTATCTGTTTTCTAACAATTATTTCCTTTCTGTTTCTAATTCAATGTTCCACCACGACGAATATTAAGCTCCTCCCTGCGAAAGATAGCGCGAACCTCGAAGCTATTTGGAAAAATAAGACAGTTGGTAAGGGCTCAGAGTTTACATTAACTGTATCAAATTTTATTTTTGAAGATAGAAATCTAACTTTTCTGAAAGAAGGAAAACCGATTGCGAAAGTGCAACTTGAGGTTACCCCTTATTTGCCTTCCCTATTTCTTGGTTGGTTTACACTTGGAATTCCTTTTTTATGGATTACATCTGTTAAGGAGCAACAGTTAATTGATTTATCTATGGATTTGAAAAGAGCGTCTACTGAAGTTACTCCGCAGTAAGAAAGTGAACCCTAGCTTACCGCGGACTCACTTTCTATACAATGATTAGCAGTCTCGAAAGACTGCTTTTCGTTTTTCCTCAATGGCATGAAGACTTTCCATAAAATCTTGCGATAAGAAGTTTTGCGCTTGTGCCTCTGCTTCTTTTCTAAGTGCAGCTTGAAGAGTTTCGTAGTCGCTAGAGTTTTTCTTGAGTAGCCGCAGTGCAAGCGGTCCACTCTCGCTTAGGTTAATTGCAAGCTCTGTTGCACGCCTGATTACATCGTCAAAGGGAACCACATCGTGGCAAAGTCCCATACGATATGCTTCCTGACCGGTAAGAATTTCTCCTAGCATGAGTAGATAATTTGCTTTATCCAATCCAAATAATTCTTTTACTAAATAGGAAGAACCCATTCCAGGATGAATTCCAAGTTTTACAAAATTAAAGGAATACTTACTTTCCATAGAAAAAACTCGTAAGTCGCATGCAAAAGCTAATGACAAAGCAGCTCCTATTGCATGTCCGTTTACTGCAGCAATCACAGGAAAGGGTAGAGTGCGAACAGATAGAAAAAAATTATAAAAGGTAAACATATCTTTTTTATTTTCTTCAAAAGTTTTTTCGTGAAAAGATTTTAAGAAACTTAAATTTCCTCCGGAAGAAAATACATTGTTTCTACCTGAAATAATTAAGCATCGGGGAAGTGGATCTCGATTTTTGAGGGCTTGTATATAATTGTAAAATTCTTGTCCCATCTCCCATGTCATAGAATTTCTAGTTTCTTCGTGATTTAGATAAAGCATTTCAATTTTTACTGAATCAAGCTCTATCGTTTCTGTTTCCAAATATTGCATAATAATCCCCTTAAATCCCTTTCCTTTTTGGTGAATGACTCTTGTTGACATTCCAAAAAAACTCATAATTTTGCAAATTGTAATTTGCTATTTTTAATAAAAAGTGACGATATTCAATTCATGGCAGTCGGCAGAACAGATTCGATGCAGGAATTGATTACCCAGATGGATACCATTTACGGGGAAACCATCATTGGCACTGATGTTAATCTAATCAAACATTTGTTTTATTACTTACGATTTGATAATACAGAATTTGTATTCGAATACGATGACAGGATGATGTCTGTCGTGGTTCATAACGTTCTCCAAGACTTTGTTGAATTAAATGTTCCTGATTTCTCGGAAGCAAGCTCAAGAAGAGCTAAGATTAAATTTGAAATTATTAACGTTCTTTATATTTTTGAAGTCATCATAGAAGATATTCGTAGCTCCATTGTAAAAATAAAACTCCCCACCGAGTTGCAATCTGCCGAGATGCGACAATACCGTCGCGTTGCCTGTGATGATTTGTTTATGGATTTTATAATTCTTTTCAAATCATTTAAAGGCGGACGTTATGTGAGTGGAGATAACATCCACGCTGAGAGACAGTTCACTCATTTATTCCGCGAGATTAAATTCGACGTTCCTAATTTAAAATTAATGAACATGATAGTCACTGACTATATTAGAAAAGTATCAGATGAATACGAACTGGTTATTTATAAACCGGGCGATGGTCATGACTTTATAAAAAATACTCTTTCTAAAGATAATAAAACCATTTATGTATCGGATTGTGCAAATGTTGATACTTATATTGAAGATCTAAAATCAAAATACTTCAAGACATTCTTTGAAATCTATCAGGAAAAAGTAAAAGATGTAGGTGACTTCCAGGCTAGGAAATTCTTTGAAGTCATGCAGAAAAAAGAAAACCGTGCTTTCCTGGTTTCTTATATAATTGCTCCGATTACAATGTTTGACAGGGTGATTGGGCATGTTAAAGTCTATAGCACCGCGATGGATAAACACATGTTATCCAAGACTGATTTAGAATACATTCATGAGATGACGGAAATATTTAGCTATGGACTTACTAAAGTTGCGATTAAGGGAAATACCTTTAATGAAATCTATACGAATACCCGCATCGTAGATATTAGTATCAGCGGCTTACTCTTCGAAATCTCCGATGAAAACCTATTTCAATACTTAAAGAAACATTCCAGTGTAAAAATGTATATCCCTATGGGAAAAAATAAGCTCGAAATCAATGGCGAAATCATTCGCTATATTATTTCTGATGATGGTTATAAGCTTGGGGTAAATTTCTTTTCTTCCAATCCAGGTGATATGAAACTTCTGGAAACTTATATTTATGAGAAAAAAGGAAATGTGCTTTCTGAGTAGTTACTACCTATTCCCGATTTTGTTGTTAATGCTAAACATCTACTTGAGCACCCCTTATCCGATTCGGAAAGGGGTTACTCTCTATTAATCTCTGCAATGGCAGACAGATTGGGGATGGTAATTACTGCTCCATAGCAAAATTTACGTAAGCAGTCCTTCTACGCAGCTTTACATTTTGGCTAAATAAAGCTTTTTAAAATTGCGTGGTAGTCTTCTATCTTCAATTCTTCAGGGCGAAGCCGTAGTTCAATCTTATTTAGTGCAAGTGAATCGAGTATTTCCTGACGCAAATTCGGATAATCACTATTAAACTCTTTTGAGTCTAGAAAAGGAGCCTCCGCGATTGATTTGCCAATCGTTTTTCGTTTTCCCCAGAAGAAAGTTTTTAAGAGAAGCTCTAGCTTGTCAATTTGTGTTTTGGTATAGGCATGATTAGCCGGCGTAAATCTTATAAGTGCTGAGCTTGCATCTGGCTTGGGATAAAAACAGGAAGGAGATATTTTTTTTAAATAAGAAAATTTTCCAAAGGCAGATACAAAAATAGAAAGCGAAGAAATTTCATTACAGATTCTATCTGCAAATTCTTTCTGCACCATAAAAATTGCACCTGTCAACTGAGGAATTGATTTTAGACTGGAAGTTAAAATTTCACTCGTGATATAGTAGGGTAGATTACCCATTAGAAAAACTTTTTTGTTTTCCAGTATTTCAATTGTTTTTAGAACATCTCCTTCGCATAATTCAGAATTTGCGCTATCAAAGTATTCCATTGACTTCATGTTCTCGACATATACAGGATCAATTTCGAATAGAAACATTTTTTTGTGAAGAAGGGCGAGTTTATGTGTCAACGCGCCGAGTCCAATTCCGATTTCTGCAATTGAGTCACTCTTAGCGAGTGCCTCTTTGTCTATAGAGTTGATTATAAAATCTAAAGTGTTTGGGTCGGTGATAAAATTTTGTCCCCATTTTTTTAGTGGGTTTGCATTTCTCGCGTCCATGAATGCGCGAATCTTGGAAATGCTATAAAAAGGGTATTCATAACTCATCTGGTGTTATGAAATTCCAGTTAGGATTTATTCCAAGTAAGTTTTTATTTGCATTCCAATCTTTTGCATTATCGTTTAATTTATATGCGAATAAAAGTAGAATATTTCCCTTTGAAACTCTGGAATTTTTTTGAAGTTGGCTCATAGAGTCTAGATGTGGATAGAAGATGAGCAAGTTGGAAAAATTTCTTCTAGATGCAGTCACGTCTTGTTTTAAAGTAGAAATACTTTTTTCCCAATCAGTAAGTCGCTTTGCGGAATAGATATTTGCATGAGGCGAATCTTTTTTACAAAGAGTGGCAAGCGATAGGCAGGTTTCTTCTTCAATGAAAATAGATTCGACTGACTCATCACAAAAATTTTCTCTTAAGAGTTTTTGAATTTTATATTGGCTGTATTTACAAATTCCTCCAAAGTAAATTTGATTTTTCTCTCTCACTAGATAATAATCCGATCCGGCAGAAATTTTTTGTGGTACTGTCAAAAAATTCTTTTCTTCTGGAAATAAAACAAACCCAAAGTAAAAAAAAGAACCAATGAAAAATAGGGTAAAGAACCCGAATAGAATTCTAAATTTTTTAGCCTTGGATTTTCTTTCCTTGTTTTGAAAAAAATCTAGCTCTAGAATAAAAAAACCAATGCAGAGAAGAGTAAGTAATGCAAAATAAATTCCCATATGAAAAGGCAAAGATTCTTTTACACTGCGATAAAATCCCACTGATGTTGAAAGTTTTTCTGATAGGTAAGCAAGTAATCTAAGTAATAGCTCTGAGTAAGTCCAGAAAATTTCTATCAATACTTTGGGAAATTCTGTAAACCAATTAAGTAGATTCTGCTTTGAATAAAAAATAAAATTAGAGGAAATTAGAAAGTTATTCAAAATTTTTTTTAATAAATACTCATATAAAAATTGAAGAATCAAAGAAATATAAAGAAGCGGAAGGAGTAGAGATGTGAGTGGAACTAAAAGTAAATTTAAAAAAATAGAGCCAAAGCTAAATGTTTTAAAGTAAACGAGAAGAACTGGGTAAGTGCCGAGGCTTGCCGAAATAGAAATAGTAAAATTTTCTGTGAAAAAGTTTTTCCAATTTCCGAATGCTAATTTATCTAAGTAGCTTTTCAAAAATAAAATTCCGCAGACAGCAGAATAGGAAAGATTAAATGAAAGCGTAAGAAAATTTTCAGAATCAATGAATAGTATGAGCGCAGAAGAAATCAAAATAAGATCAATATCTTTCATTTTTCGAAAGAAAAGACTTCCTATAACTAGTCCGCAGGTAAAAATATAAGCACGTAAAAGAGAAACTGGAAAATCTAAAAGATAAAGATATGAAAATGCAATGAGAAGTGGGAAAATTCTTTCTGTATAATAATTAAAAAATCGAACCTGTTTCGCAAAGAAGTAGAAGAATCCAATGAATACTCCAATATGAAGTCCAGATGCAGCAAATAAATGTAGGACTCCTCCTTCCCTTACTTTTTCTTTGAATTCATTTTCTAAATAACTTGCATCACCAAAGAAAAGACCCATCGCAATATCGTTTGCATAGTCTGTAATTCCTGCGCGAGTAAGAATGTCTTCTATCTTTTTTCGTAGAAGTTTTTTGGAATCTATTTCTTCGGAAATACGTTTACATTTACTTTCAGAAATTTGTAAGTAAGTGAAGTCAAATTCACGAAGAAAACGAAAGTATTCTTCATTCGATGACACCTGTTTGATTGAGATAAATTTAGAATCACATAATAAAGTAGGTAAAGTAATATCTTTTTTATATCTTCTTGTAATGAGTCTAAATTTAATTTTATCAGAGTAAAATTCTGTCTCATAAAAATTTCTTTTTATTTCTTTTGTGAACTGTATATTCCAAGCTTTTTGTTTTTCAATGATTTCAAAATTTTTTTTGTCAAAACTTATGTTCACTTTTTCTTTATAAATGTAAAGGAATTGGAATATCCCTAGTAAAATTCCTAGTAGGATTGCGCATACTTTATAATAGCCGTTATAAATGCATATCCCAATTAGGAAAAATAAAACCAAAAACAAGTTTCGTTCGTTTGAAATTTCTGAAATATACAAAGATATAAGGTAACCTATTGCTAAAAAGGATGCCTTACTTACAGGTTGAAACTGAATCAAGAAACTCATTTGATTATTTAGCATTTAAAATGGAAAAAATGTGCA
>JANYCR010000607.1 GCA_025360185.1 Leptospiraceae bacterium
GTAAATTATGGATATCCTTTCTATTAAACATTCTAAAAGTATTCCGCTAACTTTTTAAGATAATCTATTTTAACATGAACTCGGCGTAAGAATTTTTTTACCACATTATGCTGCGCCCCAAGAAACAGCATTGAGTTTAGGCTTTAAATATTCACGTTATTGGGAACGCTGGTAGGTGAGTTAGTAATAAAAACTTTTCATTGACTCTTTATTCTTATGTTAAAAAATCAGTTATGATTATATCTACCAAACTTAAGGAGAGAAAATGAAATTCGTAATCCTAATTTTATTTCTAATAGCGTATTCAATAGGTGCAGAAGAAAAATTCAACAGTATTTACACGGATATTTCTAAAGACTGTAAATACGAAAAGGAAGATAATATTCCAGAAGGAAGTGATGCACCACTGAATTGCAATGGTCCTAGTGGGTATACAATTATTACCTCCTACTCGGCGTGCATGGAGTTTATGAAGATTATTTCCAAAGATGGAAAAGAAGCCCTTGAGCTTCCAAGTCAACCAATCGGATCTGCTGAAAAAAGAAAAGTAGAATGGCGAATTCTAAATAAAAAGCCTGTGGGAATTATTTATAGGATAAGTGTTTTAAAAGAAACGCCTAATGAGAATTGCCCGCAACAAAAAACAGGCAAAGAAACTTTAGAGGTTAGGGGACTTGGTAAGTATTCTGAATTTAAAGAGTCTATTCCCTCGGACAAGAAAGGAAATGAGAAAGCGAGAGAAGTTCTAGAAACATTCGTGAAAAAATAACAGGAGTCAAAAGTTTTAGAAATAAAACTAGAATGTCTATGAGTTTTACAGTATCAGATGGTTTTCCTTATTATATAGAGCTTCTTGGAACTGCGGATTACAAAGATTTGCTTTATTCGAATGCTAATTTTGAAAAATTACAAAAGTTAAGCAAAGAAGAGTCAGAGTATCGATTTCTTCCCGATAAATGGTCTGCAAAACAAATAGTAGGGCATATGACAGACCATGAGAGAATTATGATATACCGGATACTATGCTTTAGCCGCAAAGATACTACTTTGCTTCCGGGTTATGATCAAGAGATGTATGTAAATAATAGCAGGTTTAATGAAATAGATTTTTTTGATATTCTGGAAGATTTTAAGAGCGTTCGACATGCAACTAGAAGTTTTTTTAAGACTCTTTCGAATGAACAATTGCAATTAAAAGGAAAAGCCTGGAAATTTGAAATGACAATAGAGGATTTTTTAAAAGCTACTCTCGGTCATGAACTTCATCATATGCATGTATTAAAAGAAAAATATAATTTGATTTGATTCTATTTTCTATTGTACACTTTAAAAATTGTTGTTAGAAATATTATCTATAAAATTGAGTTCTCTCTGAAAGATATTTTTTATTATTCTTGCTGTTTAGATGCAAGGATTTACATTATATAAAAGAGGTCATCATGAATCCAAAAGCACCACTCCTTCCAAGTCAGCGTGTCGTACAAGTTTGTTTATTTCTAGCAGGTGCCATCGCCCTATTCGGTGGGACAGTGCAGATGTATCTAGGCGAGCCTGAGACAACGCCCAGACTAGACAATGTTCATCGTTTCATGGCTGGTATTTACTTTGGCTCCGGTCTTATTGCGTTATGGACAGGTATAAATATTAGAGAGCAGAGCATGCTTGTTTTTATTCTTGCGGCTAGTGTTTTGTTAGCCGGAACTGGTAGGTTAATATCAATTAGCCTTGTTGGGTTGCCTGAGCCTCACGCTGTTTGGCTGGGTTATCTTGTCCCTGAAATTCTTATTCCTATAATCATGATTATAGCTCAAAGTATTACTAATAAAGCAAATCAAGGTTAATAGAGGTTAAATAAAGTTAGCCGGTATTTATGATTGACAGATAAGAGAAATTACACGATTAGTAATTCTATTAATACAAGACTAGTTTAATGAAATTCAAAAGAAGACTAATCACGTACCTGAATATTTTAGACCAACCGATCCAATTTAATCAATTTGTATTCAGTCGAAAATTTCTATTATGGGCGCTACTCGGACTCACTGGGTTTAATTCTTTTATCCCTATATTATTTGCCAGCTTAACAGGATTTTTTTTGGCACCTAGAATACCATTTATATACCAATTGACAAAAGTATTTACCCACACGGATTTTACAGAAGTAGCATTTGGTATAGACCGAACATGCTTTTTAAAAAAAGAAATAGGCAATTATTTTGGGCGTTCGGTATAAGATCTCAAATGGACAAAGAGGGTTGAAAAGAAAATAATTACAATGGTTCCATAGCATTTCCTATTTTGAATAATTTAATAGAAATAAAAATAATAACGGATAATAAAATGAATGCCATAATACTTAATGACCAAATCAAAAGAGAAGATTTTTCTTTATAGTGTGGTAAATAACGAGTAACCCAATAAACCATGAATGCCAAACCAGATCCAGCACTGCTAAGTAAAGTTCTAAAATTATTTGCTTTTTCTTTTAAATAAAATAATTCATGTTTATTTCCTTCACCCTGTAATCTAATTGCGTTCAAATTTATTGTCAGCTTTATAAAAGAAAATATCATACCAGTAATAGTAATCAATGCGAGCGTGCCAAAAAATCCATAGTCACTTTGCAAGAGTTCCGTTCCGAGTAATGGCAGTAAAAGTATATCATTGATTATTATGTAAAAGCCTAAGCTACAAGAAAAAAACATTGTAGCAAAAAATCCTCTCATCATTTCTAACGCATCTAATTTAGCCATTTCGGTCTCCTATCAATCTAAATATTTATCCGTGTTCATCTGTGTTCATCAGTGGTAATCTGTTAATCCTTACATCTCAAATCCAACCCGTCTCGCCTGATTACTTTGTAAGGGAGGCAACTCCTGAATATCCACTTCTTCGATTGTGTCTAGAATGGCACGGTTGATTAACTCTTCTGCACTCAGCCGGGCAACTCTTGTGGCATGATTTTTAAAGGCTTGCTCGAGTAAGTTACGGGCAGTGCGAGCGTTTGCAAAGTCGCTGTCTTTTTCTTTTCGCTCTAAAAGATGAGAAACTAACTTTTTATGAGCAGCCTCGCTAATTTCGTAATTGTCATTTTTGCAAATATCCCGGCAAATATGACTTAGCTCCTCGTCAGTGAAATTTTGGAATAGTAGATTTTTGCTGAATCGACTTAGTAGCCCTGGATTTGAATTCATCATTTTTTCCATAGGCTCTTGATAGCCAGCAAAAATGATTACAACTTCATCTCGATAATCTTCCATATATTTTAAAAGTGTATTTACTGCTTCTCTTCCATACATATCGCCTGAATTGGATTCGTTAAATAGCGCATAAGCCTCATCAATAAATAAAATTCCACCACGCGCATTCTCAATGCACTCCTTCGTCTTCAGTGCGGTTTGTCCTAAGTAGCCGCCGACGAGTCCCGACCTGTCTACTTCGATTACATGACCACTAGGTAGTACTCCTAATTCCCTGTATATATCACCAATTAAGCGGGCAACCGTTGTTTTCCCCGTGCCGGGATTTCCGGTGAAGAGCATATGTAATTGTAAACCTCTCGCTGATGAAGCGCCTTTTCTAAGTTTACGAATTCGAATAAAATCAGTCATTGCCTGGATTTCGCTTTTAATTCCATTCATGCCGCGAAGGGTGTGTAGTTTATAAACTGCTGATTTAGGATTTTCTTTTGGGTCGACTATGGCTCCAAGTAAAGTATCGTGCTCTCCATCATCAAATGGATCAACAGTGAGATCGCTATAAATGATTTTTTGAAAATGTTCTTTCGGAAGAGTTTTTATATCGTGATTTGTAATTCGCGCACAATGTTGAGTTACCGCTCGTTCAAATACATTTCGCACTTCCCGAGCATTTCCAAAACCTTTGCCTCTTTTCTTGATTAAAATTTGTTCTATTGCAAAGTTTCTATCTTTTTCATTTAGATTCATTTCATGTTTGGTACACATATCATCTAGTAGAATTCCAATTTGTTCGTCTGTAAAATCTTCAAATGGAATTATATTTGGAACACGACTTTTGAGTCCCGGGTTTAAATCCATGAAGCTACGCATAAGGTCTGTATACCCCGCAAATATTATTACAAGCTCATCCCGATAGTCTTCCATATACTTGATTAGAGTATTGATACATTCTTGACCGAGAGTGTCGTTTTTATCAATTTTGATGCTATATGCTTCGTCGATAAATAAAATTCCACCACGTGCTTTTTCTATTACAGCAGTTGTTTTAGGTGCAGTATGTCCAATGTATTCCCCTAACAAATCGACTCGAGAAACTTCTACTAAATGACCTTTTTTTAAAATCCCCATACGCTTAACTTCTTGCGCATAATAACGGGCAAATGTTGTTTTGCCTGTACCTGAGTTACCGGAGAATACTGCGTGTAAGTTTACTCGGAAAAGTGGTAAGGAATGTTTTTTGCGTTCTTCATTGACTGCTGTAAGCGCCAACACCTGTTTTAACGCATTTTTCGCGAGCTCTTGTCCGATTAGAGTAGACTCGGATACAAGAGTAACTTCTTCTACTTTAGCCCCGCTAGTCAGAGGAGCGAGTAGGGTGACGATTTCTGTATGATTATTTTTTTGTGCATATTCGAGTGCGTTAGTTCCATGTTTATCTTTCCAGTTTGGATCAGCGTGTGCGGCTAATAGACATTCGACGACTTCTTTTTTTCCTTGCTCGGCTGCTACTATGAGCGCTGTTTTTTTGGGATCTGCAACATACCCGTCTACGCGTGCCCCCCAATTTAAAAGAAATTGAACCATATCGAGCCTACCGTAAAAGGCAGCTTGTCCAAGTGTGGTGACAGGTCCGGATGAAGTAAAATTAGGATTTGCCCCATGCTTTACTAAAAGTTCCAAAATTTCAAGTGAGCTTCTAGCCACTGCAAAATTAATCGGCGAAGCAATTTCGGGGCGTTGAAAATTCGGGGTTATCCCGGTCTCCAAGATTGAACGCGTTTCCGCCAAATTACCAGTATCCACTGCTGTTGTAAGCTTTGTTCGGAGAAGCTCGACGGTTTCTTTGAAATTTTCTGAAATAGGTATTCCCGGTATATTTGTCATTTTTATGCGCCTGTTAGAAGAATTGTTTTTTTCTCTTGTACTTTAAATTTTCCGACTAGAGAACTTAAAATTGCTGCGAGTTGTTTTAAGAATTCTCCAGTTGCCGTTAGCTCCTCTGATCTTCCGGATATGTCGTAAAAAGTTTTACTTACAGTATCTAGAGATTGATAGAGATTGGAAATTTCGGAATTTCTTTCCATGATATCTTTAAAGATAAATTTACTTTTTTCGGAAATGGAAGCATTTAAAGCATCCAGATTTGTTAATTTATTTGAATATTCTAAACTTTTGATGCGAATTTCTTTTTGCATGTTTGCAATTTCTTGAAACCTTCCAGAAATATCACCAAATGATAAAACAGTTTCATTTACGTTTCTTCTTCCTGACTTTACAGCATTTTGAATTTCGCCTAATATCTGAGTTGCTTTCTTTGTATTTTCAGAGGTGCTAACGGAAAGATTACTAATCTCAGCGGCTACTACTCCGAATCCTCTACCTGCTTCACCAGATCTCGCTGCTTCTATAGATGCATTAATAGAAAGCATTCCCAGTCTTCTAGAAATATCGTTTAATACCTTCACAAGTTCTTCTACATTTTTTGCGGAATCACCGATGTCTCTCATTCCCAAGACAAGATGTTCCAATTCTTTTTTTCCCGAGTCAATTTTTTTAAGAGACGTTTCGGACTGTTTCACATTATCCCCAAGATCAGAATCAATTTTTTTAAATCCAGTAACTAAATCTGAGAGTAGAATATGTGCACGACTTTCTATTTCTTGTTGCTCGGTTGCTGAACTAGAAATGAGTTGGAACGATTCTTTGAATGTGTCGAAGATTGCAGAAATTTCTTCTAGACTTGCGGTTTCTTCTTGTATGCCTTGACTCATCGTTTCCCAGGCTGCTGAAATTTCAAGTGCAGAGCCATCTAGCTCTACTGATTTTTCTTTAATAGTATAAATCATTTCGCCCAGGCTTGCGAGATAGCGATTCATTAAAAATGCAATTGCACCGGCTTCCGTTCCCTGGTCTACATGGATTTTTTTAGTTAAATCGCCTTCGCCTTTTGTAAGTTCTTTTAGGGCATGAATCAAATCTATCCAGCTTGATCCCGATCCATGCTCTGAAATATTTAATCCCTTTTCCTCTTTCTCGTTTTCTACCCTGATCCCAATTGTGTTTTTTAAAATCCAAAAAATGATAAATCCTAATCCGAACGCCCAGAGGGAGCATGTAACTACACCTGTGAGTTGTGGTATAAAGCGAATAGCCGCATCTTTAGCAAAAAAAGGTAGAGCTAAAGTTCCAAGCATTCCGCAGACTCCATGAACTGGAAAAGCACTGACAACGTCATCCAATTTAAACCGGTGCTCTAAAATCCATGTCACATAAACTACACTTACTCCTGCTACCCCACCTAATAAAACTGCGTGAATGGGAGAAATCGTATGGCATCCAGCGGTTACTGCCACTAATCCTCCAAGCACTCCATTCATACAATCTTCTACAGATGAAATTCCGTAAATTGTCCATGCAATGAAAATTGCTAGAAGTCCACCCGCACTTGCGCATAACGTTGTATTTACTATGATTAAAGGAACTGCTTCGGTAAATGCAAGTGTGCTACCTCCATTGAACCCAAACCAGCCAAACCAAAGAATAAAAACTCCAAGTACTGAAAAGGTAAGATTGTGTCCTTGAATTTTTCGGGGAGTTCCATTTGGATTAAATTTATCTTTTCTTGCGCCTAACAGTATTACTCCGGAAAGAGAAATCCATCCACCGAGTGAATGAACAACTGTAGAGCCCGCAAAGTCTACAAAGCCAAGAGAGCCAAGCCATCCACCACCCCATGCCCAATGTCCGAAGACTGGATAAATTATTGTAGATACAAGAAGTGAAACAATCAGGTAAGCGGAAAATTTTATTCGCTCGGCAACGGCGCCTGAAACGATTGTGGCTGCTGTTCCCATGAAAGCAACTTGGAATAAGAAGAAAGCAAATTCTTTCCCGGTAGAGAGTCCTTCTAAAAAGAAAAGGTTAATTCCTATTAACCCGTCCCAGGAAATACCAAACATGAAAGCGAAGCCGACGGAAAAGTAGGCAATGGTTCCAACGATGTAATCCATTAAATTTTTAATCGCTACATTGATTGTATTTTTAAGGCGCGATAATCCTGTTTCAAGCATCAAGAATCCAGCTTGCATAAAAAAAACAAGAGCTGCTGAGATTATTACCCAGATGGGATCGACGGTTAAGGCGAGTTCTTTTCCGGCTGGTTCAGCAGCCTGTAAAGATAGAGTAACAGAGAGAAGAAGAATAATTTTTTTCATTTGGAAATCCTCTTTAGGATTAAATCAATTTCATTGTCAATATATTTTATCCTTAGTCAATTTCAATCATAAAGCAATATCAAAAAACGGTTGTAATAGAGTCAAGTTTTATAGTAAGAAGCAACATGATTTAAGTTCTCTGAAATTTTTAGAAGGTCTTCGATTTTTAAACTTAATTCTTCTGAAAGAGAGGATTGGCTTAAAATATTTTTAGCTATGTCGCCTATCGCTGAATATATTTCCATAATCCCTTCTTTTTCTTCTTGGGATGCAGACCGAACTCGTTCCGATATCTTTCGAATATTTTCATATTCCGTAAGCGTAGATTGATTTAAATTCGCGAGAGATTTAAAGAAATTATCTACTTCATACAAATGGGATTTAACATCGGTTAGGCGCAGGCTTATTTGTTCAACCGATTCCATGCTCTTTGTTGTAGTAGTGATTCCGGAAGAAGCGGAAACTTGATTCGCTTCAATTAAAATTTTAATTTCCCCTATGCTTCTATTTGTTTGGCTGGCAAGCTTTGCAACTTCCTCTGCTACTACAGCAAAGCCCTTTCCTGCTTCGCCTGCCCTTGCTGCTTCAATAGCGGCGTTTAGCGAAAGCAGGTTGATTTGTTTTGAAATTGCGATAATGATTGCGAGGAATTTTTGCATTTCATGTGAACTCTGATGAATTTTTTCAATCTCTTTACTTGTATTTTGAAGAGAGACTTGACCGGTTTTTGCAACCTCGGAAATTTTATCCATATTTCGCAAGGAATCATTCATCTGTCTACTAACGTTCGAAATCATTTCTCCAAGAGATTGCATATTTTTATTCAGACTTTTAATATTCAAATTCTGTGTATCTATTTCTTGTGAAACCATTTCAAAGCTATCTAAGATATATTTTATTGCACCTGCAATTTCCTCCGACGAAGCAGCACTTGTTCTAGCTGAATCTGCACTCTCGGTCGAAATTTTTCCAAGACTATTTGATATTGTAGAAAGCTTTTCACAGGAGGTTTTAATATTCGAAGCAGCCTCTATCATATTCGTATTCATTTTTTGGAGGGAAACAGGGATATGCCCCAATTCATCCGAGCGGCTAAGGTTAAATTCTACTCCTAGATTTCCTTTTCCCATTTCACCTGTGATATAGGTAATTTTTTCTATGAATTGTAAAATACTCCCTGCAAAAATATAAGTGCCTACTAGAAATATAATAGAAAGAAAAAATCCGACGGAGGCAATCCAAAGAAAAATACTTTGAATTCCCTGAATAAATCTAGTTCTTGGAATGTTGACGCTTGCCATCCATACAAGGTTAGAATTTTTAAAACGAATGGGATAAGCGTATGTTAAAACCGTTTGCTTTGTTGTTGCAGACTCTCTCAAAAAATACGATTCCTTTTTACTTTTTATAGCTTCAATAATTTCTTTAGAATTCGTAGTCTCTTCAATCGGCAAACCAATATGCTCTTCTTTTTTTGCGCTGATCACTCTACCTTCGTCGCTGTAGATTACAATATAACTATCACTGAGATTCATTGACTTGATATAATTTTGTATTCCCTGTAAGGCTAAGTCAATTCCTACGACCCCGAGGAATTTTCCATTCGTATCGACTACAGGAGATGTGAGGCTAATCATGTATACGCTTTCGTTTCGACTTTTGATTTCGTATTTGTATGGCTCTGTAATAAACGATTTAAAATTTTTCTTGGGATAATGGTAATATTGCGTAGTTGGCTTATCTTCTTCAAAACTATGATTTGGCTCTACTTGCAATTTTCCTTCTTTTGATTTTGTCCAATACGGAAGGAATCTCCCCTCTGCATTATGATCTTGACTCGTAGCATATCTGAATTCTTCATCTCGTCCATCATAAAGGTATGGCTCAAAAATTCCATAGGTTGCAATGAATTCCCGGTTTTCTTCTTCTATTTTACGAATGATAGTATTTATAAC
>JANYCR010000623.1 GCA_025360185.1 Leptospiraceae bacterium
GAAATATAACCCCTGACTTTGGAGATAAAATTTTTTGGATCGCCTGTGGTATTTGGAATTTCCACCTTACTTGAATTTCTTAATTTACCAACAACTCTAATTATTTCAACCTCTCCGAAGTCCAATTCATCCTAAATAAAAAAGACCAAGCGAAACAAAACCTAGATAAAGCCTTTGCTTTAAAGCCGGAGGATAAGACATCATTGCTACTAATGTGGTTTTTGCGATATGCTCATCAGCCCGAATGGAGAGTCCAATCTGAGAAAGAAATAATCGCGATACTTCAAAAAGGAGAGGTAGCAAAGAGTTCAATTTTAGATGTAGACATCCAAGTCGCCATTGAAAACAAACACCCTGACCCAGAGCGACTGAAAAAATTAGCGAAGGTGGTTACAGGTGATTTGCCGGTTGATAGTTTGGAGAAGTAGCGGCACTTCGACTTGTGGTGAGCCTGTCGAATCTATACAATTTTCACTAATTGATAGCGATAGAATGATTTTCTTTTTCTAAGGTTTTCTTAATGCACCAGAGGTGAAAATCACTCAGTGACAGGACTTTTTTGTTCTTTCGTACTAGATGCACTTTGTTATTGAAGGTAAATCTAAAAAATCCGGTCACTGAGTGATTTTTGCTACTTTACTAAAATGATAAATTAACAGACAGAAAAGTCTACATTCAATAACAAACAGCAAAAATTGTATCGAAGTGCCCCAAATACGATGAGGCTAATACTAATATTCCTGTTCCGACCTTGTCGATCCAAGTAACTCATCAGGAATCTCTTCAATGATTTCTCCAATTTGAACAGCGAGACGATTGCCAACCCTGCCGGGAATACATTTGAATTTATTGCGCTCACCGACTTTGATAATCATGTCTGCTTTGGTAGGAGTATTTTCTAGTTTGATAACATCACCCATTTGGAGATTCATAAGTTCCATCATAGTGATGTCAACAGAACCAACTTCGGTGACGAGCGGGATAGTAACCCCGTCGAGACGTTCCTGGATGACGGATTTGTTTTCATCTGTTTCCCCGCGACGAATAGAGGAATACCAGTATTGTGCGGAGAGTTTGTTGATGATAGGTTCAATTGTGATGTACGGAATACAAAGGTTAGTCATACCTTCTACATCGCCGACTTTTGTTTCGAGTGTGATTAATACCACCATGTCGTTCGGAGGAACTACTTGCGCAAACTGTGGATTAGTCTCGATGTTACCGAGACGCGGACGCAAGTCAATTACAGTAGACCAGGCTTCACGTAAGTTACCGAGGATACGAACGATAATCCCTTCCATTACTGACATTTCTATGTCGGAGAGTTCGCGGTTAATCTTTGCAGATTCACCTTTTCCACCGAAGAGACGGTCTATGATCGTAAATGAGATGGAAGGATCCATTTCTAAAATAGCAGAACCCTTTAGCGGGTCCATATTGATTACGGCGAGTGTAGTAGGGTTAGGAATCGAACGAATGAATTCTTCGTAAGTCAACTGATCCACCGATGCAACGTGAACGCCGACTAACGCACGGAGCTGAGCGGATAATCCCGTAGTAGCCAGACGGGCAAAAGTCTCGTGCATCATTTGCAAAGTTCTAATCTGGTCTTTAGAAAATTTATCAGGACGTTTAAAGTCATAGATCTTTACTTTTTTTTGTTCACCGACAGCGGAGTATTCTTCTTCGTTTACTTCGCCACTGGAAATTGCATTTAATAGCGCGTCTATCTCATCTTGTGAAAGTATCTCTGTCATTTTTTTACCTTTACTACAACACCTGAAATTTTCCAGAATCCTTTCATGGTGTCATCTGTTTTTTTAAGTGTGTATTGATATTCGAACTTGGAAGGAATACGATTTAATTCTCTTTCTACATGCACATAAACTCTTGCCATTGAAGGATTTATTTCTTCCGAGGAAGTAATTTTATAATACGTTAAGTTACCTGATCTTCTTTCTGTCAGATATTTTTTAAATTCATCAACTACGATTTCTTTGTAGCCGGCTTCCGTGGAAGTATATTCATTTGCAAACTTTGTATATCCCAAAATGAATTCTGGAAAGTAGATGTATTTAAAGTAATGATTCCAGTTTTTTTTTAATTCAGCGCCTAAGAATAAGTAAACGGTTTCTTCCGGTGCTAGTCCATCACTTGCAAGTTCACTGTCATGATGGCGTTTATAAAGACGCTCTTCTTTTTTCTTTTCGATTTGGAAGATTGTTTGGTTTTCACTTTTTGCGAAAGTGTTTTTATCTTCTGTGAAGTTGGGATAAAAATATCCAGTCACGTAGTATTTTTTTCCGGGGGTAAATTCATAGTAGTCGTCAAGGTTAAAACGCTTTGTAAAAGATTCATTTTTATGAATGATGATTTCTTTGACTTTATCCCCTACAAGGTTACTTACTTTGATCTTGGAGCTTTTTAGAATTTCGGCTTTTAAATTTTCTCTCGCTTGCATCACTTCATCGTTTTCGTCTGTGATTACAAATTGATAGCTCTCTAGATTTTCAGTCGTTGGGAAAATACGAATAACTTCATTGCCATAATTTTTAATCGTAAAGTCTAAATAAATTGGTTCTTTTTGTTTATAGCTCATGGATGTGAGCTTGAGATTAACTCTTCCTTGAAGACCAAAAAAATTTTCCGTAAAATTCCCGCGTACATCCATATCCGGGTAGGAATATATTGGGAGAAGGCATAGAGAAAATGTTAGCACAAGCTTTAGCATACAGTTTAAGAATCGGCTAAATTTCCTGAATCTAACTAAAAAATCCATGTGTTTAGGCTTTTTTTACAGCATCTTCAATAATATAATTCGAAATTTTAATCAGTCTCTTTAGAATTCCCTTATTCTTTTTGTAATTGAAGTAAACATCTAGTAGCGAAATCAAATGCGGTTGGATTTGCGCAAAGGATCTAGGAGAAATCTTATAGTGAAGAATCTCCCTGTCGATATTGTGTTTGATGTTTAATTCAGTCATATGGCGATTGAGCTCTTTGATCGCAGCGTCACCCGCTTTATCGTGTGTTTCATAATAAGATTCAATTTTTAGAATAAAATCAGTGAGCGTTTTCTTAATCTTAGCCTCATCCTCGGTAGGTCTAGCTTTGGCAGTCAGCTTATTGATTGTTTCATAGCGTTCCATTGACTCTTCATAAAGCTTATTAATTTCTGATCTCTCGCTCAAAATAAAAATGAGAAAGGTAATGATCTTCATAAAGGATTCAGGAAAGATCCGATTCTTATCTAGCTCAACAAGGATTGCATCTTTATGAGTCAAATCTTCTGGAATTTTGGAGATTTTATCTAGTATGGCGCTTACTGAATCATTTTGGCTAAGCGTCGCAATGAGGGTCATCGCCTCTATATATGCTTCTTCCTTATTTTGCACTTCGGTCATTTTATAACACCTTCTCTTTTGTCTACGATGACGATTTTATTGATCGTGGTTTTGGAATTTCCATCTTTTACGATTGCGTTAAAGACTAATTCACTCACGGGAAGCATTTGACCGAATACTGTGTGTAATCCGTCAAGATGAGGAGTTGCTACTTCATTGATAAAAAACTGAGAGCCATTTGTGTTCGGTCCTGAATTAGCCATAGCGAGAGCACCTTTCAGTGCTTTTTTGCTAGTGATTACTTCGTTGTATTTGTAACCGTTACGGGCTAATACCTCTAAGACGCTCATTTCGCTAGCTGCTTTTAGATTTTCTTCTGCTTCTGTGATTTTACTTTCTAATTCTTGTTGGCTTTTGATTCCCATTCCGACGATGACAGCTTTTTGTAACATCCTTCCGTAACTCGGCGCGTCCTTTACTTTTATTTTGTCGAGTCCAAGGGAAATAGCATTGATTTCATCATCAAATGTGAAACCTGGTCCACCGGTTCCATCTCCATTTGGGCAGCCACCTTGAATCATGAATCCGGGAATCACTCGATGAAACGTTAGTCCATTATAAAAAGGTTTCTTTACTTTTCCAGTTGAGCTCGTAAATTCTTTTTCTCCCTGAGCTAGGTCGATAAAATTTTGAACAGTGAGTGGAGCATTTTCATGATAAAGTTCAATGAGTAGATTGCCTTTGTTCGTATCGATGACAGCGAAAATAGCTTTTTTATCAGGAAGGGGAAGGGTTGTTTCTTCTTTTTTTGGAACTACTACCTCTACTTTCGTATAGTCCGCTGGCTTATAGGAAGCTTTTTGAAAAGACTTATCTTTACAAAATAGGATTTGCGTAGATAAGGAAAATAAAACAATTAATTTAAAAAAATTCATTCTGACCTCGAAGTGTTTTATTGATAATAGGGAATCATTTTCCTTGAAATTAAAGATCAGGCTCTCAATAAATTGAGATTCCCGATAGAAAATTTCGGGAATGACAGTTCTAATTCGCTATCATCAAAGTTTTGCTAGTTATTTTTCAGCCTGTAAACTTTGGCGTAAGTTAGCAAGCGAATTTTCTGCCTTTTTTAATTGCTCTTTTTGTCTTACAGATGCAGTTCCTCCGTAGACATTCTTTTTTTCGGTGGAATTAGGAAGAGAAATAGCAGCAAAATAGCTTTCTCCTACGAAGTGCTCTGATATAGAAGCTCGGTCTGATTCTTCAATATCTACAAGGGTTCGATTTCTCTGAACACAAAGAGAAACGAGCTTACCAACATGCTCATGTGCCTCGCGAAAAGGAATTTTTTTGTCATTCACTAAATAGTCCGCTAAATCTGTCGCTGTCGCAAAACCACGATTTAAAGAGTTTTGCATTTTTTCTGGATGAAATTTCATTTCGCGAATCATCTCCGTTATCCCCTCGATAGAAATTTTTACCTGGTCAACAGAATCAAAGAGAGAAATTTTGTCCTCTTGCAAATCTCGATTGTAGGCGAGTGGTAAGCCTTTAAGTAAAATTAACATATGATTTAGGTTTGCAATTACGCGGGCGGATTTACCCCTTATTAACTCTGCGATGTCTGGATTTTTTTTCTGGGGCATAATGGAAGAACCCGTAGTAAGAGAATCAGGCAAAGAAATAAAACCAAACTCTACAGAGGAGTAAATAATAATCTCCTCGCAGAGTCTAGAAGCGTGAACTAGGATGAGCGAAGCTGCAAATAAAAAATTCAAAATATGATCTCTCTGGGAAACAGCGTCGATAGAATTGTCGCTTAATGCGCGTAAGCCCAATTCTTCTAGCATTAAGTCTCTATCAGTATTGTAATTTACACCTGCGAGTGCGCCAGACCCTAAGACTAAAATATCATTTACTTCTAAAGTATGCTGCAATTGTTTAAAATTTCTTTCGAACGCCCAGAAGTAGGCGAGTAGGTAATGAGAAGTTCGAATTGGTTGGGCTACTTGCAAATGAGTATAGCCGGGCATTACAAGTTCCTGGTTATCACTCGCTTTTTTTAGGATAACATCGAGTAGACGTAAAATGGATTCTAAAATTTCATTTGTCTCGTCGCGGATAAATAACCTTACATCCTGTGCCACTTGATCGTTTCTAGAACGCCCAGTATGTAATTTCTTTCCCGCCTGACCGATTAAATGCGTTAGGCGATGCTCTATATGCATATGAATATCTTCTAACTCTGTAGTGTAATGAAACTGTCCTAGTTCGATTTCTGTTTTGATTTGCATGAGCCCGGTGACAATGCTATCAAATTCCTCTTTTGTAAGAATTCCAATTTTCAATAAGTTCTTCGCGTGTGCAATGCTTCCTATAATATCCTGTTTATAAAGTCGTTTATCAAAACTTACCGACTCACCGATTCGTTCCATGATAGATGCGGCTTTCGTCTCAAATCTCCCGCCCCAGAGTTTTTGTGATTTTTCTTCTTGCATAGTATTACTGTAAAATTAAAAATTGCTTCGTTGTCAAGTGAAGGACTTTTTAAGATTACCACGGATAGACACGGATGGATTTTTTATTTCTAGTAGAGACAGGTCTCAGACCTGTCTCTACTATTACGATGATATCCATTTTATTTCTAATAGGATGGATTTTTTATTCCTTAAGGGTTTATCTAAAATTAGTATGCTCTCGAACGGCTATCGAGATACCGCTAAAACTAGTAAGCAAGAGAGTAAATAATCAAAGCCTATGAGCAAGCAATTTTCAAATTTTAAATTATTTCTACTTATGTTTTTATTTTTATCTCTGCCAATCTATGCAGATGCATCCGGAATTGGAATTATGCTATTCCTTGGACTCTTTGCTGTAATTGCAATTGTCCCTTCAGTTTTGTTAATACTTTCAGTGATCGTTGGTGCGATTCATTTTTATATTAGTCGTAAATTGTTCGGTTTGTATTTGCAGTACGCAGAAATATTCGGCTATACAATTAACAGTGGAGGGACTGGTATACTAATCTGGATTATCCTCTTTGTTATTAATGAAAAAAAATATTTTAATATGAATACCTTTGTAATTGTAGTTAGTATTTCTATGGTTCTATTTCCAATCTTAATTCTATTGATTCAAAAAATAAAAAGTAAATGAAGCAAACTGACAAAGAAGATTCTGTTTTTCTATTGCTTTCTGAGTCGTGAAATAAAACCTAAGAACTATGAATAATCAAGTGTCTAAACTAAAAATGTTTTTATTTATGATTTTGTTATTTTCATTTCCAGTTTATGCGGATATTGGGTTTAAGCCCATCGTCATTGGTGCAATGCTTATATTTTTTTTACTTTTGGTGATACTTGCCTTTATGATTAGTTCGATACACTTCTATTTCACTCGAAAAATTTTTCATTTAGAGTTTGGATATTCTAAACTAGTCAAGTATACAATTTTAAGTGCAATACCAGGGATATTAATCCTTGTTTTCCTCATACCTAAAAAAGATTACACTGAATGGCTTTTTCTTGCAGTGGTGTCTATTTCTATGACAGTCTGTCCTATTTTACTTTTCTTCATTCAAAAATCTAAACAAAGGATATTATAAATGACTCAAGTTTTTGGTTTATTAATCGCGGCGGTAATCGCTATATTTTTATCATTCATTTTATCCACGGGGCTTATTAGTCTTATCTGCTATTCGTATTTTTATTTTAAATACAAATCCTGGAAGTATTTTAAACGATGTTACCTGTTTACACTTCTAGGCGGATGCGTTGGAATTTTTATTACCTATGTTTTACTTCCCAAGACTTTAAATTCACAAGTGATTCCTTATTCTATTATCTTTGCCTGTATGCTCGCCGGCGGGCTTGGTGGACTTGTTGGGAAGAAGATTACCACGGACTTGCATAGCTTGGCTGAAGGGCGATAGCGGGTGGAAACTTTGTCGAATAGCGTAAGCGTGTTAACACAGATAAAAGAAGGGCATGATGAGAAGGATTTTACTTTTCACATTTGTTCTAAGTTTTCTTTATTGTAATCCAACAAAAACTGTTTACGTGAATAATGTTAATGGTTTGGACACGGAAGCTTTTAAACCATTCAATAAAGGAGTGCATTATGAAAACGGTTATAGCCTAACTGTTTATAAAGATTTAATTCTTTATGATGGGAAAAATTACTATCAGTTAAAATTAAGCTATACGGACGACGAATACGTATTAGCCGACTCAGTTAAGGACACACAACCTCTCATCTACCTAACTGTAAACAATATTCAGGGAGAAAATCTTTATAGAGAGGAAGATTTACGGAATGTCATAAAAATACTTCCGTTCGGGTATAGGGTTTTGTTTAAATCAAAGTTCAAGAAGAATTGGGAGGACATCTACCTGGTAGAATATACAGACAGTAGTTTTGGATATATGAAAAGTGAAAATTTAAAAACCCAATCTGAAAGCGAATACTTTAAAGTAGCCACTACACTCGGATTAATCTTACGAGAAAAGCCAGACCAAAAATCCAAACAACTAGATATAATTCCTCTCAATTATATTGGAGAAGTAAAAACAAAGGATAATACCGTTTTGACGATAGCGGGCAGAAAAGGGAATTGGATATTAACTGATTACAATGGAAAACAGGGTTGGGTGTTCTCTGGGTTTGTTTACCTAAGTAAATACAATGGGCATTTGGCTAATAATTATTCGATAGAAGAAAAATTTTATAGTCTATTTGAAAAAGTTACTGAGTTAAAATCTTTTCCGATAGTAAAAAAACAAATAGAAAAAGATTTTAAAGAAAAAGAGATTCCATTAATTGGAGATTATAGTCTTCGAAGTATTTTTTATACTGCGCGGGGAACTGAGTATAATGAATGTAAAGAGAATTCTAATTCCCAATCTATTTTAAATAATGCTAAAAACCTTGAATATGAAGAGATCTTTGCAAGAGAGGAGTATGAAATTTTTTTTAAAAATAAGTTATTCATAACAGATTATACAACTTGTCACTGCTGTTGCTCCTCTGGCGGAATGCGCTTCTATTTTCTATTGAAAAATAAAGTTTTAGTTTACGATTCTAGTCACTCTTCGTATAATTTCTATTGGTCAGCGGATGAAAAATGCAATTTGAATTTTGAAAAAATGAAATACTCCGAGAAAGATTCTACGCTTTATTTATATAGCCTATTTCCAGATTGCTCTGTTAAGCGTGATCCTGATTACCCGTACGATTCAATTGTCAAATTCAAAGACTACGCCAAAGAACTCTTTATTGCTGTAAAAATTTTAGAAGATGATATTGTAATCAAACGTTTCTTCGATAAAAGCATTCCGAAAGAATATTTAAAAAGCTACGAAGAGGCAGAGCAAATAAAGTAACTTGACAAATATGAATACAGTGGTCATATATCGATTATGGTCTCCGTCGGCATTCGCGAATTAAAATCACATCTCAGTCAGTATATAGATTTAGTAAAAAAGGGAGAAAATATCCTGATTACCGAGCATAACAAAGTAGTAGCTGAATTAAAATTTTTAGAGCCTAAACCATCTGATGATACAAGGATTAAAGAAGTATTTTCAAAGCTAGTGTCAGAAAAAAAATGATTCCCGCCAAAAGAAAATCTACAGCCCTAAGTAAGAAATCTCCCAATGCAAAAAAAATAAAACAAAAAGATTGGTGGACAATCTACCAAAAAGCAAAAGAGGACAAGTAAGTCACCTATGGTTCATTACATAGAGACTAGCATAATTTTATCACTTTTGCTGGAAGATGAATTTTATGATCAGGCAATAAAAATATGGAATGCTAAATCAGAAAAGGTAACTTCTATTTTGACCGGAATTGAAAGTATAATAGTAATTAGGCGCTTTAATTAAGCTAATAGCAAGAGTCTCACTTCTAAATGGCTTTCTATTCAAGAAAAAAGAATTAAAGAAATGCTTTCTGAATTGGATCATCTAGAATATCCTTTTATAGCTTTGACAAAAGAGTTATGGCAGTTGCTTTAAAGTTTGGGCTTCGATAAAAAGTAGTCCAACGAATACTTCCAATGCATCAGAGATACTTCAAGTATAATATCAACTATAGTAGTTGGTTTAGTCCAGAAGATTTTATCAGTATATTTACCACTAAAGAAAATAGTAAAGTTGAGACTAAGATTCGTATATCGCTGGCAGATAAAGTAATTATAATAAGAAGTTGACTCTTATTTTCTAAATGGTTATACTAAAAATTTAGTTGGAATATTTTAGATATAATTAACTTTAGTCCTTGAACTAAGAACTAAGTATTTTAAAAAATATTTCTTAGATAGGGCTGTTAAATGAAAAGTTACCACAAAAGCATAATACCCATTTTCCTTTTCCTGTTTATTTTTGTTATTTACTACGCAAGTCCTATGCTGGGAGTAAGCGACTCTGTATGCTCTATTTTGACAAGTATAAGTATTATAAAAGAAGGAAATTTTGATTTAAATGAATATACGCCACTGCTTGAATATAAAAATTGGCAAGCAGTAGAAAAGATTAACGGTAAGTATTACAACTATTTTCCGCATGGAGTTTCGATTGTTTCATTACCAATGGTTTTTATTTTATTAAAAATTTTCGGTTCTACTGGTTTAATATTGGGAAGCGAAAGTGTTGAAAGCATTTGCGGATCTACCTATACCGCTTTGACTGGAGTCATTATCTTTTATATTGGTCGATATTTGGGGTTACTTACGATTACGCGATCTATCGTCTTGGCACTTATTTTTTCTTTTTGTACTTGTGCTTATTCTGTAACTAGTAAACTTTTATGGATGCACGGTCCATCGATGTTTTTTTTAATATTTACTTTCTTTTTACTTATTATTGGAAAAACAAAAGAACATATTATTCAATATGCGTCAATCCCTTTAGCAATTTCCTATATTATAAGACCGACCAATTCAATCAGTATAGTTATTTTTTCTTTGTATATATTAATTTATCATAGAAAGTATTTTCTGAAATTTTCTCTCTATGGAATTATTATAGCGTCCTTTTTTTTCCTAAATAATTTTTATATTTATGGTAGCATATTGCCAACGTATTTTAGAGGTAATCGATTGGTTTTCAATTTTGATTTATTTTTTACTGCTCTCCTAGGAAATCTAATTAGTCCTTCGCGTGGCTTATTTTTTTGGTCTCCGTTCTTTTTATTCATCTTTATTGGAGTTTATCTTAAAGTTAAAGAAAAGAATTTAGAACCGATCGAAAAACTGCTTCTTGTTCTTATTAGTCTTCATTGGATTTTTATTTCTCTTTTCCCTCACTGGTGGGCAGGACATTCTATTGGTTATAGGTTTTTTTCAGACATGATACCTTTCCTTATGATATTTATTATCCCTGTAATGAAAAATATTTTTCGACCTAAAAAAAAGCTACTGACTGTATGTTTCATGGTTTCCATCTTTTTGTCTTTCTATTTTCATTATAGAGCTGCCAATAATTCAGAGGTACAGAGTTGGAATAATATTCCAAATGATATTGATTTGAACCCTGATAGACTTTGGGACTGGAAAGATCCACAGTCATTAAGGGGAGACAAGATTAGTAGATTGTTAGGGAAATATATATTTGCCGTTGGCAGCGCGCCTAATAAGTAGTAGCCATAATAAAAAAGTAGCAATGGAAATTTGTAATGGATTCGTCCAGATTCAACAATGCCGTTGGATACGAAGGAATTGAATAGTAGAAAAAGAAGGAGTCTTACACGGATCAAAAGGGGAAGGGAAATTTAGAGAAGAGTGGGTTGAATATCCATTCGAATGGGAATATCCGAATTGGATTACAAGATTTCGTAAATATTCAATGGGAATTTCTGATTATAATCATATTGTTTTTTATTCCGAAAAAATAGGTAAGGGGGTAATCGTCTATATCTACATCTTTGCTATTTCGAAAATGACGATTGCGAAAAAGTTTGTTCCTGCGTATTTACTTCCACTCGAGGGCTTTGTTACTAGGTAAGTTTTAAAATAAGGCTAAGTTCATTTAGCCTTATTTGTTTCTATTCAGTATTCCCTTCATTTTTTCAATATTTCTAAAAAGGGATTGTATATATTTCTTAAACCGAAAAGTTATCAAAAATACCCCGAACGATACAATTTATCTTTCGATAACGAGGTCTAAATGAATACTGATATGAACCAACCTAAAAGAATTTTTCTAAAAGATTACAAGGCTCCTTCCTTTCATGTGAAGAGCATCGATTTATACTTTCAGTTACACGAAACAAATACAAAAGTCAAAGCAACGCAGGTCATTGAAAAACTAGAAGAGTCTTCACTTGTTTTAAATGGGGAAGGTTTAAAGCTCATCAGCATTCATATTGACGGCAAAGAGTTATCAGCCGCTGAATATTTCGCAACGGAGGAGTCGCTGATTATTAAGTCTGTCCCAAATCATTTTACACTTGAAACAATTGTAGAAATCAATCCAGAAGCAAATAAAGCCTGCGAGGGACTTTATTTATCAAAAGGAATTTTTGCGACTCAGTGTGAGGCAGAAGGCTTTAGAAATATTACGTACTTCTTAGATCGCCCCGATATGATGACTAGCTACACCGTTCATATCGAAGCGGATAAGAAAAAGTATCCGGTATTACTTTCTAATGGAGATTTGATTTCTAAAAAAGATATTGGCAATGGAAGACATACTGCCACATGGAAAGATCCATTTAAAAAACCGAGTTATTTATTTGCGTTAGTCGCCGGAGACTTAGGAGTTGTAGAAGGAAATTTTACTACAAAGTCGGGAAAAGAAGTTAAATTAGAAGTTTACGCTTCGCACGGAAAGCAAGATAGATGTTTTCACGCTCTGGCTTCTTTACAAAAAGCAATGAAGTGGGATGAGGAAAGATTTGGACTAGAATATGATTTAAACCAATACATGATTGTCTCGATTGATGATTTTAATATGGGTGCGATGGAAAATAAAGGACTTAATATTTTTAATTCGCGTTTGGTATTAGCCGATCCAGAATCTGCAACGGATAATGATTTTATGCGAATCGAATCTGTAGTTGCTCACGAATACTTTCACAACTGGACAGGAAACCGTGTGACTTGCCGAAATTGGTTTGAGCTTTCTTTAAAAGAGGGGCTAACAGTGTTTAGAGATCAGGAGTTTTCTTCTGATTTACATTCGAGGGCAGTCAAGCGGATAAAAGATGTAGATGCTCTACGGGGGGGACAGTTTGCAGAGGATGCAGGACCTAACGCACATCCAGTTCGACCGGAAAGTTGTCTTTCTGTGGATAACTTCTATACTTCCACCATTTACGAAAAAGGCGCAGAGGTAATTCGGATGATGTATACTATCGTCGGAGTGAAAGGTTTTAGGGATGGAATGGATGAATACTTTAAACGCTATGACGGGAAAGCTGTAACTATTCTTGATTTTGCGGATGCTATTGCTACACCGAATAATGTCGATTTTACCCAACTTAGATTGTGGTACAGTCAATCTGGAACTCCTGAGGTGACTGTGAGCGAAAGCTATGATGTGGATAAGAAAGAGTATTCGTTAACTCTAAAACAATTTTGTAAACCTACAGATAAACAACCAACCAAAGAAGCATTTCATATTCCTCTACTCATTGGCTTACTTGATCGAGGAGGAAAAGATTACAAATTAAATTCAAAAGATATTGCCTATAATTCAGATGGCAAAGCTCTCATTCATTTAAAAGAGTCAGAACAAGTTTTTATTTTCAGTGACATCAAAGATAAACCGGTGTTATCCTTAAATCGAGAGTTTTCAGCACCGATAAAGTTAAATTGGAATGCATCACAGGCAGAGCTTTTACATTTAATTAAATTTGATACCGATTCATTTAATCGTCGTGAGGCTTGTTTTAAAATGATCTTACAAGAATTACAAAGTTTAATTTCTGACTATAAAAACAGAAAAGAATTGAATCCTAATTCAGAAATCATTGAGGCTATCGGGTATATACTCCTAGATGAAAAAATAGATCCACAGTTCAAGTCTCTCATGCTTGCATTTCCAGGGGATGATATTTTAGCCCAGGAAGAAGAAATTCTAGATGCAAATGCATTTAATGCGGCAAATCATAGTTTAACAAAGGTATTTGTGAATCAATACGAAAAAAATATCATTCAGTTATACCATTTTCACCATAATTTAGAATCCTCCGGTGACCGTGCTCTCAAGAATCATTTACTTTTTTTACTAATAGAGGCTAATTATCCTAATTCTATTAGCATTGCCTTTCATCAATTTACTTCTGCAAAGAATATGACCGATAAGCTAAATGCGTTAGTGGCTTTGTGTCAGACAGACAGTGAAGAAAAACAAAAAGCTCTACAGGAATTTTTAAATCGTTGGAAAGATGATTCTGTGGTCTTTAATAAATGGCTACAAGTGCAAGCATCCTCCCGTGTAAATAGTACATTTGAGACAGTAAAAAGAATCACAGCAACACAGCCGTTTAATCCAGGAAATCCAAATAATATTTATTCTTTGCACGGCGTTCTAGGAAGAAACTATCAAGTTATGCAGCGCGATAAAGAGGAAACTTTTCAGTGGCTTTGTGATGAAATTATCCGCATAGATAAAATGAATCCACAGGTTGCAGCAAGACTTTGTGGTAATTTTAATTTTGTGAAAAAATTTCCTGAGGAAATAAAGACTATCGCCCAAAAAGAAATTAAAAGAGTTTTAGCAATACCAAGTCTATCTAAGAATTCGCGCGAGTTGTTAGAGGGTTGTATTTAAAAGGAAAACAATGCCACACAACCTAACTCTAATTACAACTATCGCAGTAAGCCTCGTCTTTGCTTTAATACTTGGATTCATTGCTGCAAAATTAAAATTACCCGCACTCGTTGGATATTTAGTTGCTGGAATCATTGCAGGACCGGCAACCCCGGGCTTTGTAGCTGACTTGGAGCTTTCTAGTCAGCTTGCAGAAATCGGCGTAATGCTTTTAATGTTTGGAGTGGGACTTCATTTTTCTATAGAGGACTTGCTTGCTGTTCGTAAGATTGCTCTACCCGGTGCGATTCTTCGCATTGTCGTTGCGACTATCCTATCGATTTTTGTTACGAAACTCTGGGGATGGAGTGTTGGAGAAGGTTTAGTATTTGGAATTTCTCTTTCTGTTGCGAGTACGGTTGTTCTTTTAAAGGCACTCGAGAGTAGGGGCTTACTCGAATCAGTCAATGGACGAATTGCTGTCGGTTGGGTAGTAGTAGAAGATTTGGCAACGGTATTAGTGTTAGTTCTACTTCCCCCTCTTTCCGGCTGGTTGGGAGGAAAAGTATCTACGGATAATCAAGATTTGTCGATACTTGCAACTTTGGGTATTACACTCGGTAAGGTTTCGATTTTTATTCTACTTATGATGCTTGTAGGCAAACGGGTATTTCCCTGGCTTCTCTGGCAAGTAGCGAGGACTGGATCGAGAGAATTATTTACATTATGCGTTATTGCGGCAGCCGTCGGAATTGCCTATGGCTCTGCTGCTTTGTTTGGAGTATCCTTTGCTCTTGGTGCTTTCTTTGCCGGCGTGGTTTTGCAAGAATCAGATCTTAGTTATCGAGCGGCAGAAGAGTCTTTGCCCTTGCGAGATGCTTTTTCCGTATTATTTTTTGTATCCGTTGGAATGTTATTTGAGCCTGCTATTTTAATCCAAGAGCCAGTAAAGGTATTAATTGTAGTAGCAATTATTGTTCTTGGAAAATCGCTCGTTGTATTTTTTCTAGTGCTTTTATTTCGTTATCCATTAAACACTGCTTTAACTGTATCCGCTGGTCTTGCACAAATCGGAGAATTTTCTTTTATCCTCGCAGGCATAGGTGTTTCTCTGAAACTACTTTCTACCGAGGGGCAGAATTTAATTCTTGCTGGTTCTCTAATCTCTATTACCCTCAACTCGCTTGTATTTAAAGCAATTGAACCAATCCAGATATGGATTCGTTCACGCTCTAATTTAGCAAATCTTTTCGAACGAAGCGATGACCCGCTTGCAGAATTACCAATGACATTTGACTCGGAGCATTTAACCGGACATGTAGTTTTAGTTGGATATGGTCGAGTAGGAAAACGAATCGGTCAGGCTTTAATTCAAGCAGGCGTTAAATACGTTATAGCCGAGCAGAATAGAGAAATCGTGGAAAGCTTAAGAGAGCGCGGAATACCGGCAGTATCCGGTGACGCAGCAGAGCCTGCTGTATTAATTCAGGCTCATATTGCACGTGCGCATACTCTTGTTATAGCCACACCTGATACATTTCAAGTTAGGCAGATGGTAGAAATTGCCCGCACACTAAACCCGAATATCGAGACAATAGTAAGAACTCATAGTGATGAGGAAACAGAACTTTTACGAAAAGAAAGAGTTGGAAAAATTTTTATGGGAGAACATGAATTAGCCGCTAGTATGTCCCACTATATAATTGCACGAATTTCTGGTGGAACTCGAAAAGTAGATAAATAGGCGTTAATAAAGTTAATTTTTCCATTGACGAAAATAGCACGTTATAGTATGCCTATTTACGCTTTCCTATGGAAATAATACAATATGAGCATTATTAAAAAATACTTTGAAAAAATAATCGATAGAGGAACTTCTTCTAGAAATGATCCCTGGACGAATCAGGGGACGAGGCTCATAAATAAGGTTTCTATTTTTGTAGGAGCCTTAAGCATACCGTATGTTCTGCTTACTTATTTTCTTGGCTTGTACCTCACGACTTCACTTGAGGTTGCCGCAATGCTACTTTACAGCATTGTTTATTTTATAAATGCAAATGGAGCATTCCATACTTCCAGAATTTTACTGTTACTACTTGGAAATATTCATATTCTTAGTACTGCTCTCGTTCTCGGACTGGAGAGCGGGATTCATCATTATTTCTATGCATCTGTTATTGCGCCTTTGTTTTTTTTCCGACCTGATGAATATAAGAAAATAATTGTAGCCTGTTTTTTCTCAATTCTTCTCGGTATGTGTTATCCATTTGCCGCTGAGCTTTATCATCCCTACATTGATTCAAAGGAAATCATAAAATTTTATTTTCATATCCCAACAATATCCGGTGCATTCATTGCAGTGCTAAGTTTTATTTTATATTTTTATAATGAATCATTTCGAACTCAAAAAATTTTAGATGATACAAATAAACAATTACAGTTTATAGGCGAGACTGATTTTCTAACACAAATTGGAAACCGTCGTAAATTCGAAGCAGTATTACGAATGGAATGGAACCGCGCACTTAGAAAGAAATACTTTATGTCTATTATCTTAGTCGATGTAGATTCATTTAAACTCTACAATGATATTTATGGTCATCTAGCAGGTGATGAGTGCTTAAAAAAAATTGCATTTACACTCAACCAAGAAATTCGAAATGATTTTGATTTTATTGCCAGGTTTGGCGGTGAGGAGTTTATCGTGATTCTCCACGATACATCAATGGAGGGCGCAAAGCTTGTCGCATCTAGAATGCAATCGGCAATATTTAATCTAAACATAGTCCATTCAAAGAATATGGAATTTGGTAGAGTTACGGTTAGCATAGGAATTGCCTCTACAATTCCGACTAATGCCTATTCGCCACTAGATGTAATTGAAGACGCCGACCAATGTCTATATGAAGCTAAGACTACAGGTAAGAATAAATTTGTAGCCAATCACGAATTAAAAAAAAGATAAAAGTATATGTAAAAATATATATTCCGATTAATTCGAATTTGATACAAAGGTTTAAATGATGTCTTTTCTTAAATATATTGGTATTATGTTTGCTATGAGTTTATTTTTTCCTGTATTCGGTTCTGAATTAAAAGAAGATGAAGATGTAATATTGTATCCGGGTTACCTGTATTTAGATTCCAGTTTAAAAGAATATAGTTTAAAGATTCACATACATGTTTTTAAAAAGAAAGAAGATTCTTTAAAAAGAAAAATTCTAATCGAGAATTTGAAAGATCATTTTATAACTTCTGATGATATAGATTCTAAAGTATTTGAAGAGAGAATGCGCTCCTTTCTCGTTGATAATAAGCGGGATAAAAAAATTTCTATATCCGTTTTCGGAGAAAGTTTTACGTTGAATCCGACGGAGGCTAATGGTCATTCAATTACAGAAATTAAAATTTCTCCAGATAAGATCGGTCAAAAAGAATTAACGAATAAATTAGTAGAAGTCAAAGTTAATCCCTCAAAAAAAAATAATAAAACAAATAAGGGAATAATTTATATTATCCGGGAACATTCTACCTGCTTGATTTCTGATATAGATGATACTATTAAAATCAGTGATGTAAGAAATAAAAAAAATCTGATTCAAAATAGCTTCGTGAACCCGTTTAAGCCGGTTTTCGGAATGCAGGAATTTTATACTAATTTACAATCTTCGAATGTAGATTGTTTTATATTTGTAAGTGCTAGTCCCTGGCAAATGTATTCAGTTCTCAATGATTTTTTCTCAAGAGAAAAGTTTCCGTCTTCTTTATACGCGATGAAATATTTTAGAATTAAAGATTCTGATTTTTTTAATTTATTTGAAAAGCCAGAAGTTTATAAAATAGAAGCGATAGAGCCTTTCATTAAAGAATGGAAAACTGTAAAATTTATTTTAGTAGGGGACTCAGGGGAAAAAGACCCGGAAGCCTATGCAAGTCTTGCCGTTAAATACCCGGAGCGGATAACAAAGGTTTACATAAGAAAAGCTTACGAGGAAAATTTAGAAACTAGAATACAATCAATATTTAAGAATATTTCAAAGGATAAATACCAATTCTTCCAAAATCCAGATGAAATAAAATAATTATGTACTGGAAAAAAAAGCGGGATGTTATAACCTACGCCTAGCCTATGAAATCATCTCTGCGTACATTAATTGAAAAGCTTCATCCCTGGGGACCCTATATTCCAATCTCGAAACGGGAGTATTTTTTACATATTGTCTTATTTTTAGATTTCGTTTTTATTTTGTTTTTAAATTCCTATGAAGCTTTTTTGCCAAAAGTTTATTCGGGTGCGTCCTTTCTATTTGATATGTTTGTAGTCACGCTTTGGGGTGTTCAAGTAATATTTAAAATCGGACGGTCTCCAAATAAATTAGAATTTGTGACTACTAATTGGTATCTCCTCCCCGGTTTAGTTCCGTTTCCTATCTTTCGCTTTTTTTTAATTCTTTCCACCTTGAAGCTAATCATTATTACCTACAAGTTCATTAAGCGTGGAGAAAAGGATACGAAACAGTTCATCAGTAGAGAATTAAATTTTCGCTTCATTGATTTATTTGTCGATGCAATTTCTGATGCAATCTTTTTAAGATCTCTTGAAAGAGTAGAAGAGGTCGTAGAGAAAATGGATTTTCAAGACCTAACAAAAGATATCCTCGCTAAGAACAAACAGGATTTAGGTAAAGTCGTAAGGGAGTCACTTGAATCTAAAAACTTCGTCAAACGAATCAACGCACTTCCTTTTATGACAGAGGTAACAAGTAAAGTGAGTGACGAGATAACAGACGTTTTACTCGAAACACTAAGTACAGAGGTTGTCGGAAATATGATGAAAGAGGTTAATCTTCGTTTGCTCCATGTAATGGACGACCGCGTTCGCAAACTAAGTCTTGATAGGATTACTGAAGAAGAAACAGAAAAATTGAAATAAGGAAGGGGAATAATGAAATATAATTTACTTGGAAATACTGGACTCAAAGTTTCGCAGTTGTGCCTTGGAACAATGACTTTCGGAGGAAAGGGATTTTGGACGGCGATTGGAACTCTGGATCAAAAATCTGTCGATGATCTAGTTAAAAAATCCATCGAATCTGGAATTAATTTTATTGATACAGCCAACGTATACTCGGAAGGTCTTTCGGAGGAAATGACTGGAAAAGCAATTCGAAATCTAGGAATTAACCGTGACTCTGTTGTAATCGCCACCAAGGCACGCGGTAAAATGAATGATCTTCCAAATGGAAGTGGACTGAGTCGTAAGCATATCTTGCATGAAGTAGAAGAAAGTCTAAGACGACTGAACGTTGACTACATTGATCTTTACCAAATTCACGGCTATGATGAATTAACCCCAATCGAAGAAACAATTGATACCCTAGATACACTTGTCAAGAGCGGCAAAGTAAGATATACCGGTTGTAGTAACCTGGCTTCCTGGCAGATTATGAAAGCTTTAGATTATTCCAATTTTCATCGTCTTGCCAAATTTGTTTCTTTGCAAGCATACTACACATTAGCCGGCAGAGATCTAGAAAGGGAAATTATTCCTTTATTAAAAGACCAGAATGTAGGTTTAATGGTATGGAGTCCACTTGCAGGAGGTTTTTTAAGTGGTAAATACAAAAGAAATACCTCCGGTGGACAGGAAGGAAGAAGGGTTAATTTCGATTTTCCTCCAATCGATAAGGAAAGAGCGTATGATATCATTGAGGCTCTTGAGCCAATCGCAAAGCAAAAGAATACATCTATTGCAGGTCTTGCACTTGCCTGGTTACTTCATCAGAAAGTTGTATCTACTGTTATCATCGGTGCCAATAAAATGGAACAATTGGATGATAATCTAAAAGCAGTTGATATAACTTTTACCCCAGATGAACTAAAGAAACTAGATGCAGTAAGTAAACTCCCTTCTGAGTATCCAGGCTGGATGCTCGAGCGCCAGGGTGCTGACAGGAAGAGAAGTTAATAATTAAAAGCTTTCGCGATAAAGGAAAGTAAAATTCCAAATCCGAAGAAGAATCCCATTGGTATTGGCTTATTATGAATAGTCTCTCCTTTCTTTCGGGTAAGAAACGCCCAGCTAACGGCTAGTATATAAGAAGAATTTAAAAAGACCATCCAATAAGGATGACCGGAAAGAAAAGCGAATGCAGGTGCAAAGATAACATCACCGAGACCAATTCCTTTTGGGTATAAAAGCCAGAGAATTAAATAGAATGCGACAAATCCACCGAGCACGGCATAATCAAACAAATCCGGGAACTCGTTATAAAAAAAATAATTGGCAGCCATACCGAAGAGGATTATGAAGGGCAAATTCTCATAATCCAGTGAAAACTTTCTATAATCAGTAATCATGGAAACTAGAACATGACCGAAGAAGGGAAGAATGCAAAAGGAAAAGAGTAAATTGCCGCTTGCATAGAAAAATAGGCAAAACAAAATTCCAAAGATAAATTCAATCCACGGATAATGAGGAGAAATCTTTACTCCACAGGCTTTGCATTTTCCAGAAGTGATGAAATAGCCTAATACGGGGAATAAGTGAATTGCTTTTACGTTTGTATTGCAGCTCTCGCATGCACTGGGCTTAGTGAAAATGATCTTCCATTTTTCTTTGAATCCGTATTTTTTTCTAATAGGAGAATAGAAGTATTTTAGAATTCTTTCTCCGAGTGTTGTATAGAAGCTTGCGAAAGAAGCTGCAATTAAAAATCCGTAAAAGTAAAATAGGAAATAGATACTAAGCAAGTTCTTGCAGTGCTTTCATTCCCATTTCTAATTTCTCTCTTGTATTTGCAAAACTGATTCGTATATAGCTATGACTTTCGTTAAAGATAAACCCAGGAACCACGATTAATTTTTTTTCTAGCACTGCATGTTTTACAAAGTCTTCATCGTTTCCTTTTACTTTTAAAAAGAAATAAAATGCACCACCACTCTTATCTACCGGGTAATAGTCCTTAAGCGAATCATACACATAATCTCGATTTGCCTTGTATTCATTTATATAAGAGCTCATATCCGTTTTTAATGCTTCGATTCCAGCCCATTGGGTTACAGAAGGAGCACATACAATCGTATATTGCTGGAGTGTGGTTAATACCTTGATAACCTCTTCACTCGCAAGAATAGATGCAAGTCGTAGCCCCGTCATGCTATAAGTCTTTGAAAATCCAGATAGAGTAATTGCTTTTTCGTAGAATGATCCAACTGATAAAAACTTTTTATCATAGTCGAATAATTCATAGATTTCATCTGAGATGAGATACGCATCATTTGCCTCTGCGAGTTCTGCTAAAAGATCTAACTGTTCTTTTGACATCACATACCCGGTTGGGTTCGATGGGTTGGAGTAGATGATTAGTTTTAAGTTTTGAAATTTTAATTTCTTTGTGTCTTCTTTTGTAAACTTTTCATTTAAAGTATAGGTCTTCGCTCCATGAAATTTTAACATAGAAGGATACATTAAGAAATAAGGAGATATGATTAAGCATTCATCACCTTCATTGATAAGAGCAGAGAATAATAGGAGTAATGCGGAACTGATTCCCGATGTGACAAGGAGCCTCGAAGGACTTGCATACTTAATCTTGTTTACTGTTTCATATTTTTTAACAAGGGCTTCTTTGAGTTCCGGAATGCCGCCGGTTAATGTATATGCAGTCTTACCATCAGTAGCCGCTTTATTCATTGCGGCAATAATATTTGGTGGACAGGCAAAATGCGGTTGCCCGATAGAAAGATTGATTGGGTTTTCTAACGTTGCCGCTAATTCAAATGCTTTACGAATAGGGGATGTGTCGAGTCCACTTACGTGGGTTGAAAATGTTTTCATGTAAAAATCTACTTATTGTTAAGAATTCGTGCTGTTTTTTTAGGATTCTCTATTAGTTCAATTGTTCCATTTTCGTAACGGTAAGTAACAGGAGAATAAGTCATTACAGAGTCAAATGTAAATGTAACTAGTTCTCCATTATCCTGAACATCAGGAATGTCATTACAGTTTCCGATTTCTGGGAAGGTTTTAAATTTTCCATCGGCGTTGAGGGTAATAACGAGAAACTTCGCTGGGCATTCGGAATTATCGTCAAATGATTCAACGGTAAATAGAAACATATCAGTGGAACTCAATTGTATAATTTGATTTAGTTGGACTAATTGTAAATTTGCTGATTCATAAACATCATCATTTTTAAAAATAATTCGTTTTACTAATTTTCCATCAACGATCTGATCGAACATTTTAAATTCGCCGAATCTAGATGAGATAAGTTCAAATTCTTCAGGGATAAATTTTTTGCGACAGGCATGAGTAAAGAGAACCATTGCTAATATTAAAAATAAACTTACTATATATCTACGATTCCGTTTCATAAAAATCCTCTTTGTTTATGTCCCAATTTATTAATTGCAAAAACTGAATTACTTTCTCATCATAATATTGAATCATCGAAAAAGCAAATCATTTTCCCGCTCTACATTATATTTCGACTTGCCAGTTCCTGAATATTAAACTAACACTAATTATTTTTACTTACCATTTTGTTATTGGTAAAGTCGATATATTAATTGCTTTATTAGATATAAGATTATCGTAAGATCGTAAATAGATTTTCTGTTTAAGCAAAAAAGATTAGGATGATTATTATGAGTAAGAAGCGCTTTGAAACAAAAGCATTGCATTTTGCTGCAATGAAAGAGAATGACTCAAAATTCGATAAAGAAATTTATCAAAATAATATAAGATTCCCCTTTTTTATCAGGATGAAAAAACAACCTGAGAATCCTTATTCTCTCGGACAAGAGGCGAGTATTTCCTTTTCCAATCAAAACCTAATTGAAAAATTTTGCGAAATAGAAAATACGGAGGATGGAATTTTATGTTCTTCTGGAAATCTTGCTATTTATCAAACGATTCTTGGCTTAACGAGTAGGGGAGATCATATTCTTATTTCTAAAACCTGCTCCCCTTTAATATTTAAAATCGTTACTCACCTCAAAGAAAAAATGGGAATCAAATTTTCTATACTCGATTTGACTAAACCTAAAAAATGGCAGTCTCATTTGAATCCAAAAACCAAATTGATTCTAGTGGAAACAATTTCGATTCCAAGTCTTCAAATTCCGGATTTAGAACTGCTAAGTAAATTTGCAAAATTGCATTCACTCCTTTTTATTCTGGATAATTCTTATTGCACTCCATACCTTCAAACTTCTTTTGATTATAAAGCGGACTGTGTAATTTACTCTGATTCATTGTATTTGGATGGACAAAGTAGAATATCCGCAGGAATCATTCTGGGAACAAATAAGTCCATCTCGAAAATTAAAAATTGTAGCATCGAAGAGGAATCTGTTTGCTCGCCTTTCAATTCATGGCTTCTAGGGCGAGGACTTGAAACGTTAGCCGTAAGAATGGAAAGACATTCTACTAACGCATTGCAAGTTGCTGAATATTTAGAAAAAAATCGCATATTTGAAAAGGTAGTCTATCCATTCTTACCTTCATATTCAAATCATAAAGTTGCGTTGAAGCAAATGAAATTTGGCGGATCTATTCTTAGTTTTTCTATGGAAGGTGGCATCGTTCGGGGGCGCAGATTTATCGAATGTCTAAAAAAATTTTCGAATCCGTCTCAGCCGACTATTCGAACAACGGTAATGCACCCAGCGTCTACTACTCATTTGCCACTCTCAGAGAAACAGCGACTGCAAATGGGTGCGAGGTCTAATTTAATTCTTTTATCCGTTGGGCTTGAGCATATCGACGATATTCTCCATGAAATTGACCAAGCGATTTCTGATTCCAAGATTGTTCTTAAACTACACGAGAAAGAAAATTAATTTATTGTGCAGTCCAGCCCCCATCTACTGGTAAAGCTACGCCGGTAATAAAAGAGGCTTCATCTGAACAGAGCCATACGGCTGATTTTGCAACTTCTTCTGGAGTAGCAATTCTTCCAAGCGGGAAGGATTTTGCCTGCGCGTTTCTAGCTTCATTTACATCTTTAGCTAGGTTCAGAACTTGATCATTCATTTCTGTGTCCATAATTCCTACGCAAATTGCATTGATTCTAATTTTTTTTCGGGAATATTCTAATGCAGCACTTTTTGTTAAACCAATTACCCCATGTTTACTTGCAGAATAAGGTGTTACTCCAAAACGACCACCGACTAATCCAAGGGCTGAAGAAATATTTACAATAGCTCCACCAGCTGCATTTTTCAGCATAGCTAAAACTTCATGCTTCATAGAGAAGAATGTACCTTTTAAATTTATATTTATTACATCATCCCATGCATCTTCTGTATAATCAGTCAGTGAGACAAGTGCGCCGGCAATTGCTGCATTGTTTACAGCGAAGTCAACTTTCCCAAAAGCTTTTAATGTCTCATCTAGGAAATGTTTTACTTGTTCCTCTTTACGAATATCGCACCCGGTAAACATTGCTTCAACCCCTTCTTTTTTTATCATTGCAAGAGTTTCTTGACCCTCAGATTCTCTTCGACCGCAAATTGAAACTTTTGCACCTTTCTTTGCAAATTCAACCGCTATAGATATTCCCAGTCCCGAGGTAGCTCCTGTTATAATTGCAACTTTTCCTTCAAATGTTTTCATTTTCTAGTCCTTCTTTTGGTTTATTAGTGTTTTAAAGTGTTTTATAACTAATGTATTAACATTTTCTAATTCTTTAAGGATTGGACTTGAATTTGAATATTCAAGATCATTTGCCAAGATTAAATAATAACGAAGTTCTTCAATGTAACCACGACATTTTCCTAAAAATCTGGCTAAGTCTTCTTTTTGTTTCCTTGTTGAACCTTCCATTATGGTTAGAGGAAGGGAAGTTGCTGATTTTCGTATGCGTGATGTTAGATTATCAAGTTCATCTTTTGGAAAATTCTTTGTGAAGTTATAAATTTTGACTACAAGCTTATGAGATTCTTTCCAGACCAGAGATTCGTTTTGAACGGATAAGGCTTGTTTTCCTCTGTCACTCTCTATTTCAAATAAGGATTTAAATTCGTTTGGAATTGGAATGACTTTTTTAATTGAATAATCAAAAAATAAAACTCGAATTTTGATAAAAGCGACTGGAATGGTCTCATTATTCTTTGTCATCCGAAAATTTAAGTCGAAAGCTTTCTCCATGAAATTATCTGGAACTACATCAATCTTTACGATGTCCTTATATAATAGCTCACCCTGGTAAGCGATATTTGCATTTGCAAAAATTACACTTTTTTCTTTTAGATTTAGAACGTTAAACTTATAATGAGCAAAAAAAGCTAGGTAAGCCTCCATTACAATGTCTAGGATCGTGGCAAAAGAAACGTGCACATCTAGACTTAAATCAATTCTTCTAATTGGTATTTCAATTGAGAATGGATAGTTGGTTGGCATTTCAACTTTATTGGACATAAGAACTCCTGATGAGACATAACTTAAATTCATTCTTTAAAATGACAACATTTTTTTCTAAATGAGTTTCATTTTTTCAAATACGCTAGATATTTGTTTTCTTAGATTAAATGAAAATGAATTCAATATTAAGTTTGTAATGCTATCTGAAAAATATCTTGACTATACTATTTATTCAGAGTAACTCAAAATATATAGAAAATATTAAACAAAGGCAGAGGTAAAAAATGCCCAAAAACCAAAGAGTTGTAATTACAGGGATCGGTACAATACTACCGAATGCATTTGATTTAGAGAGTTTTTGGGATAATCTAAAAAATGGTAAATCACAAATTGAATACTTGACTCGCTTTCCGACGGAAGGTTTTTCCATCAAAGTAGGGGCAGAGGTTAATGGCTTTGACTATAAAAACTTTCTTCCTGATTTGGATCCTAAATTAGCAAAAAATTATAACCACGAAACACTCGTCCTCATGGCAGCGATGGAGTTGGCAAGAAAGAATGCCAAACTAGAAAAAGATAGCCTCGATCCAACCCGCGTTGGTTTTATTGATTCTTCTTCTAGAGCTTCTCTTGCTTGGTGGGAACATGCGTGGAAGAGATACAATGAAATGCAAGATGAAACAGTTTTTGACAGATACGCAGTGTTAACCTCTATGGCATCGAATCCAACAAGTCTAACTGCAATTAATAGTAATATTCAGGGATTTGTCACAACGATTTCTGCTGCTTGTGTCGGAGGGCACCATGCTATTAGCCTCTGTTTTCAAGCTATTCGTAAAGGTCGTGCCGATGTAATGTATGCAGGCGGACATGAATTTCCACTTATTAAACCTTTAATGCAAATGTATTCTGATCCACAAAGTCGTGTGATGTCTTTAGAAAGCGAAGATCCCAAAAATGCAATGAGACCTTATGATATAAAACGGGATGGATTTTCCTTGGGAGAAGGAGCAGCCGTCTTATGTATGGAAAGTTATGACCATGCCAAAGCTCGTGGTGCAAAGATATATGCCGAAGTCTTTGGAACTTTAAGTTATAATGAAGCAGACCATGCAATGAGAATGGATATTACAGGAAGAAAAGCTGCCTCTGGAATTAAAAAATTAATTCAGATCAGTAAAAGAAGTATAGAAGATGTAGATTATTTTTGTGGTCACGGAACTGCAACTTATACCAATGATTTGGCTGAAGGCAGGTCAATGAAATTATTGTTTGAAGGTGTCCCAAAAGAAAAATGGGCTCCCCTTGGTTCTATAAAACCGATTTATGGACATACTTTTGGTGCTGCTGGTATATTAAATGTAGCCGCTACCGCTTTAATGATAGACGAAGAAACTCTCTGTCCGACAATTAATCTAAAAAATGTAGATCCTGAATGTGATCAAGATCATGTAAGTGAAGGACCTAGAAAGGCTAAGATTGATTTTGCGATATCGCTTGCATTTGCAATTGGAAGTCAGTCCTCTTTTATTTCACTCGGAACTCCAGATTAATGCTGGGGTGGCTTTTATTTTTAATTTACACTTATTATTGTTAAGGAGAACAAATGAAACTAAAATCAAACGGAATTCAAATTACAGGCTACGGGGATTATTACCCTGAAAAAATTTTAACAGACGAGGAAATTCGAGGACGACTTAAATATCCTGAAATGCATCCGGCAGAAAAAGCAGTCATTGGAGATATAGGTGTAACTAAAAGACATAGAGCTAACGAAAAGGAAACATCCGTCTTCATGGCATCGAAAGCTTGCGAAATGGCAATGAAAAATGCAGGGGTATCTCCTGAGTCTATTGATTTGTATTTATTTTGTAACTGGACAGAGCGTTATTATTTACCTGACTTGGCGCCTCAAGCGTCTATTCTCAATGGAACAAAGAATGCTTTAGCATTTGATCTTGGAACTGCCTGCACCGGATTTGTGCATGGTGTTCAAACAGCTAGTTGTTATTTGCAAACAGGAAAATGGAAAAAAGCTCTCGTCGTTGGTGCTGAAAGATTCTCAGAGAGAACTAAAAAGGGTGGTTACGGAGAATTTACCGCCGGTGATGCTGCCGCTGCAGTTGTGATGGAATACACTGGAAATACTGATACTGGAATTATTGACACTTGTCTTTATGATGTTGGAAGTCTTATAGATGTAATTACTTGCACGGCACCTGCGGGGTTGGTTAGAAGTTATCCTGATTTAGTAACAAATGCTGCTGATTATTCTCTGAAAGCAATTGATTTACTCTTAGAGCGAAATGGATTAACGGAAACTGATATAACTTGGGTAGTGCCTCACCCTGGAACTGATATTGTAGTTAAGGATATTCTAAAACGAACAAAAGTTCCAAAAGAAAAATACCTTATGAACTATCCTAAAATGGGAAATGTTTCTGCTGCTTCTATTCCAACAGTGTTAGCTGAATACTACAACAATGGTACCATTAAAAAAGGAGATTTGATTCTAACTCCTGCTGTAGGTGGGGGTTTCTATTGGGGCGGCATATTGTACATAGCTTGATACTTAGTTTTCCTAACTGAGTTTGAGTTGCAACGCACTAAATTCAGTTAGGAAAGAAAATTCCTTTTTTCCTAAGGAAAAATTTTACCTTAAAAAAAAAATTGCATGACAAATTTCCATAAAACAAGACTCTTCTGAAATCTACAAATTGTTGTGCAATTTTTGAGGATTTTTTTTATTTATGCAAGTAATCGAAGGTTATGAAGTTAAAGAAAGAATCAATTCTAATTCAGATATAGAAGTTTATCGAGCTATTGATAAATCGGATAATAAACCTATTATCCTAAAAAGCATTCCTATTCACAACGAATTTCATGCATCTATTATCAATCTTAAGAATGAATTTGATATACTCAAATATCTTAAGTCCGATCTCATGCTGGCAGTCTATGCTTTTCAAAGATATTCGAATGGCTTTTACCTTGCATACCAGGACACGGGAGGAGTTTCGTTAAAAGAATATGCTGATGGGAAAAAACTTCCCTTAGACAAATTTTATGAAATTGCGATTCGTTTAGCTGAAATACTTTCTGAGATTCATAGAAAGAAAGTAATTCATAAAGATATTAAACCTGAAAATATTATTATCAATCCAAATAATATGGATGTGAAATTAATTGACTTTGGAATTTCAACTAGGCTTTCGAAAGAAGAGACAAAATGGACAGCGGCTAACGTTCTAGAAGGAAGTATTCAATATATTTCACCCGAACAAACAGGTAGAATGAATCGGTCTGTAGATTATCGAAGTGATTTTTATTCTCTCGGGGTTACTTTCTATCAGCTGCTTACAGGAAGATTACCTTTTGCAAATACTGATCTCTTAGAACTTGTTCATGCACACTTAGCGAAAACTCCTACTATGCCTCATGAGGTAGATTCTACAGTACCTATTTCGATTTCACATATAGTAAGTAAACTCATGGCGAAGACCGCAGAGAATCGTTACCAGACGGCTCTCGGACTTAAACATGACTTGGAGCTAGCTGCAAAGACAGATGCTACTCAACTAATCGTTCTAGGCTCAAAGGATTTATCTGATGAGTTTAAGATTACTCAAAAACTTTATGGTAGATCGGAAGATATTATAGAATTAATCGAGACTTTTGCAGATGTACACGAGCATGGAACATCTAAGCTTATGCTCATATCGGGTTATTCCGGTGTAGGCAAATCTTCATTAGTCAAAGAAATTAATAAGCCAATTACTGCATCGAAAGGATATTTCTTAAGTGGAAAATATGACCAATACAATCGTAATTTACCATTTAGTGCGATCATCCAAGTTTTTACAAATCTCATTCGGTTATTTCTTACTGAAAGCCCGGAAAGTATTGAAACATGGAAAGTAAAAATTCTTACCGCACTTGGATCCAATGGTAAGGTAGTAACTGATGTTATCCCCGAATTAGAATTTATTATCGGAGAACAACCGGCTGTTGCTGAACTTGGCGCGCAAGAAAACTCCAATAGGTTTTATTTAGTATTTCAAAATTTCATCAAGGTATTTGCTAATTTTGAACACCCACTCGCAATATTTTTAGATGACTTACAATGGGCTGACTCTGCATCGCTTGCATTAATTAAGAATTTAATGTTAGACCCAACAATGCGATATTTATTTTTGATGTTAGCTTATCGTGATAATGAAACGGATAGTAATCATCCTTTTACAATCATGCTAGGTTCAATTAAGCAGGAAGGTTTTGAAACTGGGCTGATTTACCTGAAGCCGTTGCAAGAAGAGCACGTAAATGAAATGCTACGGGATAGTTTATTTTGTAATGTAGAAGAGGTGGACACATTAGCTGGATTGGTTTTTCAAAAGACAGGTGGTAATCCATTTTTTATTACTGAGCTATTAAAACAGCTTACGAAAGAAGATTCGATTACGTTTGATTATGATAATGGAAAATGGCAGTGGGATATAGAAAAAATTCAGTCTACTCGAATTTCTGAGAATGTTGTAGAGCTACTGATAGGTAGAATCCAAAAACTTTCTGATAAAACACAAAATATATTAAAGTTAGCTTCCTGTATTGGGAATAACTTTGAGTTAGCCACACTTTCACTAATTAACAATGCCTGGCCTCAGGACACAAAAAAAGATTTAGCTGAGACAATCAAAGAAGAATTGATTTATCCAGTTGGGGATAACTACAGGTTAGTCGATTCGATGGGAACTGATATAAAGGATATGAGGCGAAACTATGAAACCGCTAAAAAGATTGCTTATAGGTTTCAGCATGATAGAGTTCAGCAAGCAAGTTATGAATTAATTGGAGAATCCGAAAAAAAAGCTCTCAGGCTAAAGATTGGAAGAATTCTTCTGAAGAATGAAGGTTGGGAAGAAAATTTATTCGATGTTGTCAATCATCTAAACATTGGTTCTGAATTAATTACAGAAGAGGCAGAGAAGAAGCAGTTAATAGAGCTTAACCTGCAAGCAGGCAAAAGAGCTAAAATTTCAACTGCCTACAAGCCTGCTCTTGAGTATTTGACACAAGCTAATAAACTTATTAATGACTTTAGTAGTCCTTGGGATAAATATTATGATCTAGTTATCATTGTTCTAAGAGAACTTGCGGAAGTGGAATACCTGAACGGAAATTTTGACAATTCGGAGCATTTAATTAATACAATTTTAAAGCATGCAAAGACGGATATCGAAAGAGGTGAAATATATCGTTTACTAATTGTACAATATACATTATCAACCAAGTATCCCCAAGCCATTGATGCGTTAAAAAAATCCCTTACTCCTTTTAAAATTTTTCTTCCTGATACGGATTTAGATGCTGCCATTGGAAAAGAGTTGGAGCTTTCTAAATCCTATCTGGGCAATAAAGAAATCTCATCTATTTACAATGAACCCGAAATGACTAATCTAGAAAATATTATGGCTGTCAAATTACTTACAACAACTTTGCCTGCCTCTTATATTTCGAACCCTAAGTTGTGGTGTATTATTGCACTTAAAACTACAAACCTCTGTCTGTTAAACGGGAATCTAGGCGAAACTTACGGTTATGCGTGTTATGGGATACTTTCCATTACGATGGGAAATTACAAAGAGGGGTATGCATTTTGTAAATTAGCTTTAGACTTAAGTGAAAAGTTTAACAATATTGCAGAGAAATGTAAAGCAAGTAATGTGTATGCAAATTATGGAAATTCTTGGGTTCATCATATTAGAGATACTTATAAGATTAATCAGGAAGGTTTTCAGGCTGGTTTAGATTCGGGAGAGTTTCAACATGCTAGCTACATAACGCTCCATATGCCGCTTAACGCATTTTATTCCGGTCAAAACCTTAATCAATTGCTTAAGGAAATGAAACAGCTTTTAAGTTTTAGCCAAAAGGCTAAAAACCATCTTGCAATAGATACGAATCTTGGTGTTGAGATAATTGCAAATAATCTTTCAGGCAGAACAGAAAATGTAAGCAAATTTAATAATGAAACATTGGATGAACAAGAATTTCTAAAGATGTGTATTGAGCATGGAAATTTATTTGTTATCTGTCTATATCAAATCATGCGTGCAGAAGTCTATTTTCTCTATGAACGATTCGATGATGGTTTAAAGGACTTACTCGATGCTAATGAGTCTATTGGCTACATTGCAGGTGAAGAGGCTCTTGCGGAGCATAATTTTTATTATTCGCTGATTCTTTGTGCAATGTATAAAGATGCAAGCAAAGAGGATCGAATTAAGTATTTAATCCAGGTAAGAAATAATCAAAAGCAAATGAAGACTTGGGCAGAGAGTTGCCCTGAGAATTTTTTACATAAGTATTTACTTGTTGAAGCAGAAATTGCCAGAATTGAATACAAAAACTGGAAGGCAGCCAAGTTATATGATGAGTCAATACTCGAAGCGCGTAAGAATGAGTTTGTGCAAAATGAAGCAATTGCAAATGAATTAGCTGCAAAATTCTGGCTTAAGAAAAAAAATTACAGGTTTGCGCAAAATTATTTTCTAGAAGCTTATAATTGTTATGAAGGTTGGGGTGCTATAAGGAAGTGCGAGGAATTAAGAGAGAAATATACAACCTTTATAACAGACCAAAAGATTCCGTATGATTTTAGTAAGACGTTATCCGGCACAATGACTATCTCCACACAGACTGGCAACGGATCGTCCACACAATTGCATACAACGAATACCTTAGATTTGCAATCAGTGCTTAAAAGTTCTTCTGTTATTTCTGGAGAGATCAAGATAGAAAGTCTTTTGAATAAAATTATGAGTATTGTGATAGAGAATGCAGGGGCACAGCGAGGAGTACTACTATTAAAGAAAGATAAAAAGCTTTATGTAGAAGCTGAAGGTTCGATTTCATCAGAAGCCGTGAAGGTAATGACGAATATCCCGATAGAAAATTTTTCTGACATCGCAAGTTCTGTAGTATACTATGTAGAGAGAACAAAAGAAAATCGTGTATTAATAAATGCGACGAGTGATGAAAAGTTTAACAAAGATATTTATATATCTAAGAATCAGATCAAATCAATATTATGCGCTCCGATCATGAAGCAGGGAGAGTTAACGGGGGTCTTATACTTGGAGAATAATTTATCTACGGGAGCATTTACTGCAGATAGGTTACAGGTTGTCAATGTGTTGTCTTCTCAGGCAGCTATTTCTATTGATAATGCTTTGCTGTACGCCAATATGGAGCAAAAGGTTCGTGATAGAACTAAAGAATTAGCAGAGACAAATGACCAGTTGGCGGAGAAAAATCAACATATAACGGATAGCATCAATTATGCGAAGACGATTCAAGAAGCTATATTACCATCTAAGACAGCAATTGGAAATACACTCAAGGACTTCTTTATTTTGTTTAGACCCAAAGACATTGTATCAGGAGACTTTTATTGGTTTACTTACTATGAAGGTTACACATTCATAGCAGCAGTTGACTGTACAGGGCATGGTGTTCCAGGAGCCTTCATGTCAATGATTGGAAGTTCTATACTAAACCAGATCGTGAAAGAGCAAAAGGTATTAGATCCTGCTTTAATATTAAAACATTTAAATAATAATGTGCGTCATGCGCTGCGTCAGGATGTAAAAGAAGATGCATCCAGGGATGGTATGGAGATTTGTTTTTGTAGAATAAATTCTTCTGGAGACGAAGTAGTATTTGCCGGTGGTCATAGAACTCTTTACATGATGCGTGGTGATGAATTTATTTCTATTAAGGGAGATAAAGAATCTATCGGCGGCAAACAAAAAGAAGAGCGGGTGTATACCAATCATATGATTAAAATTGAAAAAGGAGTTCGCACTGTAATCTATTTAACTACTGATGGTTTTCAGGATCAACCAAGTCCAGATGGTAAAAAGATTGGATCGAAAGGTTTACAAGAAATGATTCAAAAACATTATAGAGTATCCGGTCTGGAACAAAAGAAACTATTTGAGGAAGGATTAGATTCACATACTGAAAATAATGCAGAGCCGCAAAGAGATGATATTACTCTCATTGGAATTATTTTATAAATCCAGAAGTTTTTAGAGGAAAGATACAATTCAGGTTGACTCAAAAAAGTATTTTGTGATACTGCTTTGGTATCGAGACTTAAGTCAGGAATGTTTTAAGTAAGTTTTCAAATCAATTCTAGCTAGTAAAATCAATGAAAAAGATATTATTGACAATAATACAAATTTTAGGTTAGTGTAAAATCTTATGAATCAAAATGGTGGACTATACAACCAGTATCTCGAGATAAAGGATCATAAGGTTCTTGTTTCGTTTAAGGGGGTGGTTTCTCAGGACATCTTAACCGAATTTGGTACTATGATTAAATCTTCCCTAAGTGCCGAAACTAAAACTAATCGTATTTTTGCTGTTTTTGTTGAGCTTGCACAGAACATTTTACATTATTCTGCTGAGAGGCGAATAACTTCATTTAGTAATGAAGGAATAGGCATAATTTTACTAAAAGAAAAACAAGATTTATTTTTCTTAAGTTCAGGAAACATGGTTTCCAATGAAAGTGTGGAAATAATTAAAGCAAAGTGCGAGAAAGTGAATGGAATGAATAAAGATCAGCTAAAGGTATACCATCAAGAATTAATAAGAGGTGGGCGTCCTAATGGAAGTAAAGGTGCTGGTCTCGGAATCGTCGATATTGCTCGGAAATGCGATAGCCCTATAGAGTGCACTATAAATCCTGTCGATGATACCATTTCATTTCTCTCTCTCTCTGTATCTTTTAAAAAGGACAATCAATAATGGATAAAATTCTTATACAAAAAACCAAAACCTCTCCGGAAATTATCATGGATTTTGAGAAGGGTATCCTGGATATAATTGGTGAGTCTTATCCAGAAAATGCCGTTGGATTTTATAAACCCGTATTTGATTGGTTAAACTCAGCGACTACTGCTAATATACCACTATCTGTTAATTTTCGATTAGATTATTTTAATACAAGTTCTTCTAAGTGCGTGATAGATATTTTAGATATTTTAGATAAATACCATGGAAATTCTGGAAAAGTTTCTGTAAAATGGTATTACAAAGAAGATGATGACGATATGCTAGAAACAGGAGAAGAGTTTTCTAGTGATATTAAAGTTCCATTCGAATTGCTTTCTTATTCTTAATACCAGATGGCAGGTGAGAACTCTGGAGAAAAACATGAAGAAATTTTCGAGCATGAGTTCGAGATTCTTCAAAGATTTAAAGAAAAATTCCAAGTTAGCTCTGATACTACTTCAAATTTAGTCGAATATAAAATCTTAGGAGAAAATTACGAGCAACTCCTGAGGCAAAGTGTCAAGCTCATGAAAATTGGGGATTCTACTCAAAGAAGACTCATTAAGACACAAAACCAACTCCAAGAAGCAAATGACCAGATTGAAAAATCGTACAACAACTTAAAAGCGCTGAGCCAATTCGGTCAGTCCATAACGTCAAGTCTTGATACAAAAGAAATTATACTTTCTGTTCTTCACCATATTCAACCAATGATGTCTACTGACATACTTTCAATCGGAATGTATGAAGCAGATAAAAATATTATCAAATATAAATTTTGTGTGAAAAATGGAGCTTATGTTCCATCTCTTGCATCTGAGAGACTTGATGAGATTAATTTTTCATCTCTCTGCTTTCAAAAGAAGCAAGAAATTATTGTGCAAGATATCTATAAAGAATTTTCCGATCTTGTCCTTACTGTAAAAGAGCTTTGGGATGATACAACCGAGTCTTTATCTTATTTTCCATTGAAAGTAGAAGACAGGTTTATCGGGATACTAACTGTTCAAAGCTATCAGAAAAATGCATATTCGGAAAATCAACTTAACGTATTACGCACGTTAGCCTCATATGTAGGAATTGCAATTGATAATGCTGATGCATATAAAAATCTTTCTAAGAAAAATAAACAACTCAATGAAAATATCGAAAAAATCAATTCGCTCAATGAAGGCATCGAAAAAGAAAGACAGAAATCTGAAAAGCTTCTCCTTAATATTTTGCCCGCCTCCATTGCAGAAAGATTAAAGGCTGGTGAAAATGTAATTTCTGACTATTTCCCGGAGGCAACTGTAATGTTTGCCGATCTAGCGGGTTTTACCAAGATGAGCGCTAAACTTGCCTCGCCGGAGAAACTCGTTATTATCCTCAATGAAATTTTTACTGAGTTTGATATGGTTGCTAATAAATACGGTCTCGAAAAAATAAAGACCATTGGTGATTGTTATATGGTAGCCGGTGGAATTCCTGTCACTAGCTCTGATCATACTGAGAGAGTAGGCTATGCCTCACTCGATATGTTAAAAGCTTTTACCGAGATAAAGGCAAACTGGGATATGGATTTTGGAATTCGAATTGGAATGCATGTTGGTTCTATTGTTGCTGGAGTCATTGGACAAAACAAATTCGTCTACGATCTCTGGGGTGATACAGTTAATACTGCCTCTCGCATGGAGTCTCATGGTGTTCCCGGTCGAATTAATTGCTCACATGAAATTTACCAAAAGCTAAAAGATAAATTCATTTTCGAAGACCGCGGGGAAATGGAAGTAAAGGGAAAAGGCATTATGAGGATGTTTTTCTTGGTAAAGCAAAATAGCTTTCTGCGTCAATAAGGTTACCTTTACAGCCAAAGCAGTGACACGGATTCAATAGAAATTAAATTGCCCTAAAATTTTGAACTTTCTTGATACCTAATTGTTTAACCTTAAATGAGATTAAGACTCATTTAATTTTAACTTAGGTGACAAAAATGTGGATTTTAGTATTTCTATTCATTTCTTTTTTTTCAGTATTCTCCCAAGACATGGAGCTTGAAAAAAAAGAAATGAAAAACGAAGAAAATGTGGAAAACGAAAAGAAGGCAGATGAGAAAAAAAGTTATTCCAATGACAAAAAAAATAAAGAAGGCGCTGTCGAAGTTCGAGCAGAAAGAGATTTTTCTGGAATTAAGTATTTAAATGATGTGCGCGGAACATCAATCTATGCTGGCAAAAAAAACGAAGTTCTGGGTTTAACAAAAATCAATGCAAATCTTGCTGTCAATAATACAAGACAAGTCTATGGCAAAATTCCCGGAGTTTCGGTTTGGGAAAATGACGGATCTGGTATCCAAACTGGTATAGCAACGAGAGGTCTAAATCCAAATAGACCTTTTGCTGTAGAAACCAGGCAGACCGGTGGGTCTTATAATCTCTTTAATTCTTATAATTCGGTTGGTGGAACTTCTGGCAAACTTAGCTATTTTGTTTTCTATCATAACAGGTCTGCCGATGGATGGAGGAATAACGCCAAATACAAAACGCAAACGGGATTCGTAAACTTGAGTTATCAAATAAACGAAAAAGCAAAAGTTGGTTTTGAATTTACAAGATCTCAATATGAAAGTCAGCAGCCGGCTGGTTTGCAGGATGGGCAGTTTAGGCATGACCCAGTCATGACCTCCGCAAATACTGAAGTAAATCCAAGACAGTCTAGTCGAGAAAGAAACTGGTTATCCGCTCCCTGGAATTTACCCGTATTAACTTTTGATTATGAGTTCGATGAAAAGACTCGCGTTTCTGTGAAATCCTTTAGTCTAGTCGGTGAACGAAATTCTATCGGTAATGTTTCTCCAGTGAATGTTGTAGACTTATCTAGACCAGGTGCAACTGGCTTTGACATTCAAAATTCATTTGCTCCTAGAAGAGTAGATAGAGATTTTTATAGAAATTATGGAAATGAAATTCGCTTTCTAAAGTCTTATAAATTATTCGGCATAGATAATACCTCAGCGATGGGGATACGCTCCTTCGTTGGGAATACGAATAGAATAAGAAATACGAATGGAACGAGAGGGACTAATTTTACGTTATCTGAAACGAATCGCATTGGAGATTTTGTAGTTAGAAATGCAGAGTTAAATTTTAGAACTGTAAATTATGCAGCGTATTACGAACATTTGTTTCAATTCAGTTCTAAGTTTAGCATTACTCCCGGTGCTCGGTATGAATTTATCAACAGTGAGGTTTCAGGCTATACCGGTGTAGACAATTTATCAAGAACTGCCACACCAGTTTCATTGGATAATCGATCTTTGCCGTTCAATATAGCTAGACCACAAAAAATTAATAATAGAGTTTTGCTTGGAGGCGTCGGATTACAATACAAAGTTTTTAATGAAACAAGTCTTTATGCAAACTACTCGCAGGCATTTAGACCAGTCCTCTACCAAGAACTTTATAGTCCTGGAACAACTGTCGATGATTTTGATCCAAACCTAAAAAATCAATCTGGATACAATGCGGATACAGGCTACAGAGGCAGCATTCAAAATTATCTAAGCTTCGACATTGGCTTGTTTCAACTCAGGTATAACAATCGAGTAGGAACGATCTCCGGTCGAAATAGAACGGATTTACCCGGAGCATTTCAAAATCCAGCTCCAAACCTCAGAACAAATACGGGAGATTCTCTTAGTCGCGGAATTGAGGCTTATATCGAATATGACCCAATCGCACATTTATTAGAAAAAACATGGTGGGGAACAATATCCGGATTTGTATCGTACGCCCAAGTGCAGGCAAAATACATTAGTTCAAAAAGTCCAATTGCTATAAATACAAATGAATTCGGTAGAATTTTATTACCCGATGATGGTGTCTTCAAAGATATTGGAATAGTTGGCAATAGAGTTGAAAATGCCCCCGATAGAATTGTACGAACTGGAATTACCTACACAAAAAAAGGAGTGTTCTCGATTACGTTTCAGAATTCAAAAGTTGCATCCGTTTATTCAGATGCGAATAATACGGAGTATCCAATTCTTGGGAATCTCAATTCGAATGGCTCTGGATTGTCATAGGTAACACCGAACGGTCAAGTTGGAAAGCTAAATGGATATAGTGTTTCCGATATGACTTTCACTTTGAATTTAAGCGAGATGCTAAGCCTGCGAGGTGGAATAAATAATCTGGAGGATCGAGTATATGCAACGAGAAGAGCAGGAGGATACCCGGGTCCGGGATTATTACCGTCAGACGGTAGAACAATGTTCCTAGGGTTAGGCGCTATATTCTAGGTAGAGGATAAAGTCATTATTTAGAGATTTCATTTTATTCTATCTTGACAGAAAGCATATCTATTGCTTAATCACAGCTATGTGCATTCTTTGAAACAATTTTTTTAGATTGAATCAACTGCAACTAGACTAAGGTAGAATATTATGATCTGTCTGAAATGCAATGAATTCCGTGCTGGTTTTGTCGGGAGGCTATGTCCAATTTGCTCTGAGCCACTGGAGCTTGAGACAAATAATACTCGTGATCAACTTGTATTTGGTAGAATGAGGCATTATCTTTCTAGTTGGGAAAAATCAGGGATTGTTAGTAAAAATGCTGTTTCTGAAATTGAAGCAGCTCTGGCAAAGACGAATTTATCGCAGGCGCAAAGTCAGGCAAGTTTCCAGTTTGGAATTTTCAGTTTATTCTTAGATTGGATTTTAAATTTAGCTCAGATTTTTTTCGCAAGCCTGATTACTTTATTTGAACCAATCATTCAAAATCCAAATCAAAATTATGCAAGGAAAAGAAATTCTAGCAAAGAAATAGAAGCAAGTTACGAGAGTCTAACGGAGGGTATCCTTTCTGGGGATAATGGAGGCGCTAGTAATCTTTCAGGACTCGATGGAGTTGCCGAACTAGATGAAAGACAAATACGCAAAAAAAGTAAGTATAGTGTTGATAAATTCAAATCAAAAACTAAAGAGCCTGAATTTGAAATCTGGTCGGGATTACGCCCGTTATTCAATGAATACATTTGGTGGTTTATTGGGTCACTGCTTGTATTAACAGGCTCCATCATGGGAATAAGGGAGGCGTGGATTATTCTATCTGGGGTTAATCGTCATTTAACCGTGCTTGGTGCTGTCATCTTGTATGAATTTTTATTTACAGCACTTGGAATTTTTTTAGGAACTAAGTCTATTATCACGGGAAGGCTACTTAGTGTTATTTCGCTTCTCTTACTACCAGTTGCTTTTTCGGTAGTGTCTGATGTGCTTCTGGCAAATACAATCTTAGGCTTTCTCGTCCTTGCTATTTTAATTGGACTTACTTCAGGAGTTTTATCTATTATCGCTAAACAATTTCAATTGGGAGCAAAAGATTTTATCTTTGCGATATTACCATCTTTAGCATTACAATCCTGTATCCCTTTTTTAGGTAGTGGTATATATTCGATTATTCTCAGCTTTCTTCCACTCGTTGTTGTGAGTTACTGCGGTAGAAATTTTATTTCTTCTAAAGCAGGCAGCAAGGGATTATTTTTACTTTCTATTTATGGAGCCATTGCAGCAATTATTGTTTCTCTGAATATATATCTCGACGGTAATTCCTCATTTGCCGTTGGAACTTTACCGTTAGGAATATTTTTACTTTGGGTTTTAAGTTTAAGTGCGATATTTGTTAACTTATTTGGGAAATTTAGTAATGGAAATGAAAGTAGTAAAATCTATGTTGTAATGGAAGTTTTATTTTTGGCGATCGTCCTTGTAATTGCTTCTGTGACAGGCTTGTCTATTCTAACTGCTTCGAACAATTTAAATAATCAATTCTTATTTGATTCGACTCGCTTGCTTTATATGAGTATGCCTATTCTTGCTTGCTCTATTTTTTTTAATGTCATTAGAAGACATGAGCCAGCGATTCATCCTTTTATGCTACTCTCAATTTTTACAGGCTTTATTTTAGGGGGAGAGTTAGGGGCTGATTGGCGTTTTGCGGTATCCTCTTTTATTCCAGTTTCGGGAATGCTTTTTTATAAG
>JANYCR010000003.1 GCA_025360185.1 Leptospiraceae bacterium
ATTAGTTTTCGATTTTCTGCTTTCACAAAATTTTCTCCTTTATTATCTATATTTTTCCTTAATAGCAAGTATTTCTTTTTGCACAAGAAAGAAAGCATCCACAACATCTGGATCAAAATGAACTCCTTTTCCTTCCGTGATAATTGCTAATGCTTTTTCTAGCGGGAACGCTTCCTTATACGCTCGCTTGGAGGTTAACGCATCAAAAACGTCAGCTAAGGCTACAATTCGAGCGGCTAATGGTATTTCGTCTCCTTTTAGATTATAAGGATAACCACTCCCGTCCCATTTTTCATGATGACACATTGCGATTACTTCTCCTAGCTTTACAAATTCCGCGTCAGAGCCTTCTAAAATTCTAGCTCCAATGATTGCATGTTCTTTCATAATTTCCCATTCCTCTGCGTCAAGTTTACCTGGCTTCAAGAGAACACGATCTGGAATACCGATCTTACCTAAATCATGCATCGGTGCCGCATAAAGAATATTTTCCACCATAACTTCGCCTAATCCCATTTGCCGCGCAATGACTGCGGAGTAATTACTCATGCGTTTAATATGTGCACCTGTGTCTTCATCTTTGTATTCAGATGCAATTGAGAGTCTATAGATTGTTTCAAGAGATGCTGCTTTTATTTGTTCGTATGCTTGCTTTAACTCCGCGGCTCGAATTGCAACTTCACGCTCTAACTCCTTACGGTAATTATGCATCAAATCATTATATGCCTTTACTATTAATAAAGACTTAACTCGAGCTAATACTTCTAGTTTATCAATAGGCTTTGAAATAAAATCATCACAACCCGCTTCAATGCCGAGTATCCTATGTTCTTTTTCTCTTAACGCTGTTACGAGGATTATGGGGAGTAACCGTAATTTACTATCCACTCTCACCCTACGTGTTACTTCAAATCCATCCATACCTGGCATCATCACATCAAGAAGTACCAAATCTATTTGCGTATTCGAAAGTATTTCTAACGCATTCTCCCCGTTTGCCGCTTTTACGATTTCATACCCCTGTGTAATAAGATACGCCTCTAAAAGATCAATGTTTTGTGGTTGATCATCAACGACTAAAATTACCGGTTTCTGTTTCATATTCTATCTCTTTTATTTATTAAAAAACTCATTGAATTAATTGAATTATTTCCTTGGCAAATGTGCGGGTATTGATTGGTTTGCCCATGAAGGCACTGTTAGTGATTGAACTTATATCATCTCTACCCTCAATGACTGATGCAGTTACAAAAACAATAGGGACATCTCTTGTGCCTATTTCATCGCGTAATATTTTCGCAACCTCAGTCCCGCGCATATCAGGAAGACGCACATCTAAAACGATAATATCAAATTTTTCTCGTCGAGCAATTTCAAGGGCAATGGTTGCATTCTCCGCTTCAAATACTTCAAAGCCCGCAACCTCTAAAAGATCTTTTTCTAATAAAAGATTATTTAGATTGTCATCCACAACTAACGCTTTTCTTTTCATTGAGTGTCGCCTTCTGTAGATTTAATAGGCAAAGTAAATCGAACCGATGTGCCCTTATCCAATCCTTCCGATTCTAAGGAAAATTTTCCGAAATGTAGTTCGACGAGTTTTTTCGAAAGAGGCAAACCAAGACCAGTTCCCTCTGTAACGCGGGAAAACGGAGTATCCACACGAAAGAATCCTTCGAATACTTTTTCCATATTTTCAATTGCAATCCCAATTCCAGTATCCCAGACAACAATTTCTACTTCCTCACCGAGTGTCTTTGCCCTTAGCCCCAGTTTTCCTCCTTCGGGAGTAAACTTAGCTGCGTTTGAAAGTAGATTGTAAATGATTTCTTTTACTTTCAATTCATCTGCTTCAATGTCTGGTAAATCTTCCGCAATATCAATTTCCATCAGGATATTTTTTTTACTTACCATGTCAGCTACTAGTAGTGTAATTTCATGCAGTAGATATTTTAGAGGCAAACTTGAAATAGCCAGTCGCATCTTTCCCGATTCTACTTTTGCCATATCTAAAATCTGGTTTATTAACAATAGCAAATGATTGCCGCTTACTAAAACATTATTTACATACTTCTTTTGTTTTTCATTTAGCGGTCCAAACGTTTCATCAAATAACACTTCCGAAAAACCGTTGATAGAGTTGAGCGGAGTCCTCAGTTCGTGTGACATGTTTGCTAAGAATTCAGACTTCGCCTGGGTAGTGCGTTTTAATTCTGTTGCCAATTCCTTTAGTACTTCATGCGCTTTTTCTAATCCAGTTTCAATTTCGCGCCTCTCTGTAATATCTTCTATCGACAAGAGGATAACCCTCTCTTTCCCCAATACTCTTTGGATTTGACGTGCATTTAAAAGCATTATCCGTTTGCCGATGGTTGTAAAATCGTGCTCGACTTCGTAATTATCAAAGCTTGTCTTTTGCGGTAAAATATTTTCTAGTAGCTCCTGTAGCTTAGGAATATCCCATTGCTTATTTCCTAAATCATAAATAAGCTGACCGACAGTCTCTTCTGGATTTACTTGAAAAATTTTATAGAATGAGCGACTAACAGATACTACCCGTAAGTCTTGGTTGAGAGCAATCAAAGGCTCTCGTACAGTGTTGATTATGCTCTCGGAGTATTCTCTCGCTTCATCTTCTGATATTTTAATTGCTTCGAGTTCTTTTCTCGTTTTTTCAAGACCGGCTTCAATTTCTTTACGCTCGGTGATGTCTTCAATAGCAAGGAGGATAATACGCTCTTTCCCCGATACTCGCTGAATTTGACGGGCATTTAGAAGCATGATCCGTCTTCCAATTGTAGTAAAATCATGCTCTACTTCATAGTTATCAAAAGATGCTTCTTTCGGGAGAATGTCTTCGAGTAATTCACGTAGCTTAGGAATATCCCATTGCTTATTTCCTAAATCATAAATAAGCTGACCGACAGTCTCTTCTGGATTTACTTGAAAAATTTTATAGAATGAGCGACTAACAGATACTACCCGTAAG
>JANYCR010000024.1 GCA_025360185.1 Leptospiraceae bacterium
CTAAACCGACAAAAAGCCCAATTAAAGTTGCAACAAAAAATATATTTCCATCTCTTACTTCTCTAACCGTGATATAAAAAACAATATCCTCTAAAATAATTACAGTTGGTCTGCCGAGTCTTGCGAATCGGAAGATTCTATCAATATCTGAAGGATGATGCATATCACCCGCTTTTACCCAGATGACTGTTTCTGACATCTGACAGGCTATAATCTTGGCTAACATTGTTTTGCCTGTACCGGGTGGTCCGTAGAGAGCAACACCACGTTTGAAAGAAAGATTTGCCTTGGCATAAATTTCTCTCATCTTAAAGAAATCAAAAATTTCTCTTTTAATATTTTCTTTTATACTATCTTCAAGGATCAGATCGTCTAGGGAAAATTTGGAAGTTAATTTTATGATCTTTTGGTCTCCGGTAAATTTTCCTCCTTTAATCTCAGAATCTTCATAAAGAAGTTTTTCAAATTCTAAATCAAATTTCTCTTGAATAAAATTGGACTGCGTGTTTTCTACAAGAGCCGTGAGAGAATAGAATATATGCCCATCAAAACTCATTTCTTTGATTATCCCTAAAGCAAAAACGATTCCTTCCTTTTCAAAGATTTGAAAAATATTTACATTTGCATATTTGTATACTTTATCCGCTACTTCAATTCTTACTTTTTCCGGTGAATGACTGTCATCCGCGAGAGAAATTTCTCCTTTCAATGTATAACCACGAAATAATTTAAAAACAGCACTCCATGCACTGAGGAGTAAATTATTTGGAAGAGAAAATAGTCGAAGCGAGTAGGGGTCTTTTAAGAAAAATCGCAGATGTTCCATGGAGGAGAATTTTTTCGGAATGGAGTGATTTAATTCTGTAATCAGGACAGGAAAAAATTTATTTACCAACTCTTCTTCTTTCTCGGAATAGCAAACAGTAAGTTTGAATTTCTGTTTATAGAACAAAAAATCTCGCGGATTAGACTCACTTAAGAAAATATGGATTTTTACTCCTGACTCAAACTGTAGCTCCATTTTAAATCGAACAGGAACTTCTATTTCTTCTTTTACTACTATCCTTCTTGGTGGAGATAATAATCTAATTTTATAATGAAAACTTGTCTCTAAATTCAAAAGAGCATTTTCTAGATTTAAAAGCTGATATTCGGATAAGTACGTGAGTTTTTGGTTGGATTGATCTTGGTTTAACAAAATTGCCTTCTAATTGAACATGGGTTTGGTTTAAGATATTATTCCATAGATGTGGCTAATTTTTGTAAACCTTAAACTTCAGATATTTAGGGAACCACAACAGCCTCTAGTGGGCTAATAAGATTTTGCACCGTTATTGTAAAAGAAAACAGTTTCCTAACCGTGTTTATTTAAGATATTCCTATACTAAGTGAGTAATCACAATTTTCACCACTAAATCACTAAAAAATCTTGCGTTCTTTTCTTGTTCAAAAATTATGACAAAAAGAGGATTATTTTTACAATGCCAATCATATCACCAGCACATAGAACCCCTTCCTTGAAAAAAGAGGAAACTAAGAAGTCATGGTTTGTAGTCGATGCCCAAGGAAAAACTTTAGGTAGACTTTGTTCTGCAGTTGCTACTCGACTTAGAGGTAAGCACAAGGCAACTTTCACTCCCAACCAAGATTGTGGAGACAATATCATCATTATCAATGCTTCTAAAATCGAAGTAACAGGTCGCAAGAAAGACCAAAAAATGTATTACCATCACTCACTCTACCCCGGTGGGATGACTGCAATTCCATTCAAAGATTTAATCAAGGAAAACCCTGAGAGAATTTTAATGGAAGGCGTGAAGGGAATGTTACCTAAAAGTAAATTAGGCGATGTAATGCTCTCTAACTTACGAGTATTTGCAGGTAGCGAGCACAATCTCAAAGCACAGAAACCTGTTGCATTAGAGTTATAATAAATTAAGGATTATTCAATGGCAAAAGATAAAGGTACTTGGACAGTAGGTAGACGTAAGACATCTGTAGCTAGATTAAAGCTTATGGATGGAACTGGAAAAATCACAGTTAATAAAAAAGATATAAAAGATTATATTACAACAGGCGAAGCAAAAGTAGCCGCTGCGATTGCACCTTTAACGGTTTTAAATGTTAAGGATAAGTATGATTTGCTTTTAAATGTTCATGGCGGTGGTGTAACTGGACAAGTAGAAACAATACATCATACGATAACTCGTGCTCTTTCTCTAAAAAGTGCAGAGTCAAGAAGCATCTTAAAGAAAGAAGGATTCTTAACCCGGGATTCTAGAATGGTAGAGCGTAAGAAATACGGTCTACACAAAGCTAGAAGAGGAACACAATTCTCCAAACGTTAATCTCTTTCTTTGGACGATGGTTTGTATTCTAAAATTCTGAAACTTCTCAAAGTGAGAGATCGCTCTGAGAAGGAGATTTTGGAATTTCTAGAAAAAAGCGGAGTAGCAAGTAGCGACTCCGCTTTTTTTATTGATAGACTCCGCTCTTCAAAATTACTCAGTGATGTAAGGTTTACAGAAAACAAAATCCGCTCTCGTATTTACAACCAACACTGGGGAAAGGAGAGAATCAAATTAGAGTTAGCCGAGTTTGGAATTTCATCAGAAATAATAACAGACGAAATTTCTAAAATAGAAGATGCAGTCTGGTTGGAAAATTGCGAGAGGCTAATTGAAAGAAACCTGATTAATAAAAAAAATCAAAACGAAGTCTATAAATTAAAGAAAAAACTTTTCCAAATGGGTTATCCACAAGTTACGATAAAAAAAGCATTCACGAACCAAAATATCTCGGAAGAATATGAGATAGATTTAGAATAGGAATATTAATAGCAATGTACAAAACAGTTTCAGAAATCAGAAAAAGTTTCATCGAATACTTTCGCTCCAAAGGGCATACTATTGTCCCATCTTCTAGTTTAATTCCTGTTGGAGATCCAACATTATTGTTTACCACAGCCGGCATGGTTCAGTTCAAACCATACTTTACAGGAGCTGTAGAACTAACGTTCACACGAGCGGCTACTTCCCAGAAATCGCTTCGGACTACCGATTTAGAAAATGTAGGAAGAACAGAAAGACATTGTACTTTTTTTGAGATGCTTGGTAATTTTAGCTTTGGTGACTATTTCAAAAAAGAAGCTATTTCCTATGCCCTGGATTTTTCTACTAACGTTTTGAAATTTCCAAAAGATAAAATCTGGATCACAGTTTACTTAGATGATGATGAAGCTGAAAATTTTTGGATTGCAGAGGAAATTCCTAAAGAGCGAATTGTGCGACTTGGCAAAGAAGATAATTTCTGGGGACCAGCGGGTGATACTGGAGCATGTGGTCCTTGTTCTGAATTGTATTTAGACAGGGGAATCGAAAAAGGTGGACCCAATTGCGGAACGTCTAATACCTGTAAGCCGGGATGTAATTGTGATAGGTTCCTGGAATTCTGGAATTTAGTATTCAATCAGTTTGACCAGGATATAAATGGAAAATTAAATCCTCTCAAACAAACTGGAATTGATACTGGCTCCGGCTTAGAGCGAGTAGCCTTACTTTTACAAAATGTGGATTCTGTTTATGATACAAATGAACTGAGACGAATCATTGGATTTATTGAAAATTTAAGTAGTAAGACATACGATGCAGGTACTAAAATGGCATTTCGTGTGCTGACAGATCATTCCCGCGCGATTACGTTTTCGATTTCGGATGGAGTGATGCCCGATAAGACGGGG
>JANYCR010000036.1 GCA_025360185.1 Leptospiraceae bacterium
ACCTAACCCCACATCTCAACATATTGAGGAATACATAGAAGTAGCCCCTTCCCTTGAAGGGAAGGGGATTTTATCCCAAAGTTATTTCAATTTAAAAAAAATGGGGTTAGGTGGTCAGTTAATTTATTTCATATACTAAACATAGACTTGCGGCATATTCATGTTACCTTTACAATTCCGGGAACTGTATCTAATTTACTTTTTCAGAGACGATGTGAAGTAGAGGATATGATTTCTGTCGCAGCGGAAGTTTACAAGAAAGAATTAATCAAATTCGCAAAACTGAAATTTAAAAAAGAAGAAATTACAATTAGCGACAAAGATTGGTTACCTGGAAGTATAGCTACATTACACAAGAGTGGCAATAGTTTAAATTTCAATCCTCATGTCCATCTCGTTGGAACAACAGCTATTATCCACAAAGAGACAAAGGAAGTATTGAATCTTTCTTTTTTACGTTATAAGAAATTTGCATTCTCATGGATGAAGGCATTCTGTAAACATTATGAAAAAGAAAAAGTCTTTACGAAAGCGGAATCTCTTGTTATCCAGAATAAATATAAAAATGGTTTTCATATTTACTTTCAACCAATAGCTGGTGATGAGAAAGAGCCACTCTTTAGAACAGCGGAATATATTGCATCAGGATTTTTTCATAATTCCCAAATTCAAAAGGTAGATGATGGTTCGACACGCGAGCTTGGAAGTCGCTGCTCACCAACCGGACTTCCTACTGTTACATTTCGATATAAGAGTTGGGTAGAGAAAGATACGCGAGAGAAAAGTTTTCAAGAACAGACAATTGATGTTTATGAATTCATGGCGCGGATGTTATATTTTCTACCTGATCCAAATCGTAAGATGATTCGCTATTATGGAATCTATGCAAACCGTATTAAAGAAAAGCTTGAATTCATCGAACAACGAACTTGGGCGCAGGCGATAGAAAATAGTTTCGATGCAAAGCCTGAGCATTGTCCGGATTGTGCTAAGAGGATGCAGCTAACGGCAGTATACTCATATTCTGCACACAAGACAATTGAAGCATTGAGAAAAACGCACTTTTATAATAATGGATATTTCAGACCCAAAGCGCGTCCTCCCTAATTATTTTTAAATTATCGTTTTTGAATTTTGAATCCTATTGACAATTTATAAAGCCAATTCTTTCTTGGATACCAGAGGAATATCCTCATCACAAAAAGCTTTTAAATTTGGGTTAAAATTTTACCCCGTTTAGTTCAAAACATCTCTGTATGAAAGAAACGCAATCCAATTTTGCTTTAAGCTTTTAATTTGAAGGATAGAATGGGAGAGAATTATGGGAGAAGTTGGATGCAAATTACTAGAAAGATAAAAGCAAAGAAAATATCTCTCACAGAGGGCACGGAGTTCACAGAGAGTATTGATTTCGCTATCGCTATTGACTCTTTTCTCTGTGTTCTCAGTGTGCTCTGTGAGAAAATCATGTTTTTACACAGCCCTACTACACCGTCACACGTCAAGCTGTCGAGGTGTGGCTCGTTAAATCCCTATCAAGGAGATGTTGCTGAGTTCGTTGTACTTTGAGCGACTGCCACAAAAATACCGTTCCCGTAAGTCACTGAAGACCACGTTGCTGGCGCTGGTAGTGTTTTTGCTGTCCAATTGATTCCATCTGTGGAGGTTGCCGCTGCTGTTGCAGCCCCAGCTGCTACAGCCACAAAAACACCGTTTCCATAAGCAACTGAAAGCCAACCGGTATTAACCGGCAGTGTTCTCGCCGTCCAATTGATTCCGTCCGTAGAACTTGCCGCTACTGTTGAATTTAAAGATACAGCCGCAAAAACACCATTCCCATAAGTCACTGAATTCCAGGAGGAAGAACTTGGCAGAGTCCTTGCTGTCCAATTGATTCCGTCAGTCGAACTAGCCGCTGCTGTAGAGCCATTCGCCAAAGCCACAAAAACACCGTTCCCGTAAGTCACTGATGTCCAGTTGGAAGAACTAGGCATAGTTCTAGCTGTCCAAGTGATTCCGTCTGTGGAACTTGCTGCCACTGTAGTATTGGCTACCGCCACAAAAACACCATTTCCGAATGTGACTGCAGACCAAGTAGATGTGCTGGGTAAGGTTCTCGCTGTCCAAGTGATTCCATCGGGTGAACTCGCTGCTATGGTTCCAAAGCTTGCAGACACAGCTACAAAAACACCATTCCCATAAGTCACTGAATTCCAGGCGGTAGAACTAGGCATAGTTCTTCCTGTCCAAGTGGAGCCATCAGAGGAAACCAAAATACTGATGCTCGCAGTTTTACTTCCCGTTGAATTGGTTGCAGTGATTGTGTAATTTGTTGCACCCTGCACTGTTGTGGGAGTTCCGCTGATCGCACAAGTTGTGGCATTTAAGCTGAGTCCTGTGGGCAGTGTCGGACTGGCATTACAGCTTGTCACTGTTCCTGTCACTGTAGGTGTAACTGTTGTGATAGCAGCATTCTGGAGAAAACTGTAAGGGGTGGCACTGTAAGTAAGTGCAGAAGGTGCAGCAGTCGTTGCTGTGCTCCTGCTTGCATTCAAAGCTGCTGCGCCGATCAACTGATTTTTCTTTTTATTCTTCTCTGGTGAATTTGACACTTTACAGTTTGTTAATCCAAGAATTGCAATTCCTAGAACGCCTATTGTATACGTGAATTTGTTTTTCATTCTATTTTCCTTTCGCTAGTTTTTGAAAAAACTTTGCGAGTCTTTTTAGCCAGATATACGATAGAAGAAAATTTGATAAATTCCGTTATTCTTAGCTTTTGGATTTATTCTTCCAATTCCGCGAAATGTTTAGGGCTAGCCCTAATGTTTTGGGTTGGATGACTTTCTAGTCAGACTATTTTCAAAAATTTCAATCCTTTATTTTCGCTTGACATTCCCTTTTCTATGAGCCAAGCATAATGTATGGCTATCGCTCTCGCAAATCCTATTTATGACACCGTGTTCAAATTTCTTTTGGAAGATCTAGATATTGCCCGTGGACTGATTTCCGAAATCATCCACGAAGAAATTGTGTCCATTCAGGTAAAACCACAAGAAAACGTAGTTTCTTTAGAGCGAAAGGACTTAAGCGGACTGCCTGTTAAGGAGAATATAAGAGATCCAAGACCTTCTACCTCTTCCTTTTTTACTGTCTACAGACTGGATTTTCTAGCAGAGATCAAAACACTAGAAGGTACAAAGAAAGTTCTAATAGAGCTACAAAAAGCAAAGCTTTCTACCGACATCATGCGCTTTCGTAGATACCTCGGCGAACAATACACAAAAGATTCCCTTCCCCTAATTACTATCTATTTCATCGGCTATGCATTTGACAATACTCTACCCGGTGTCATTGAAGTTGCGAGAGTTTACAGAGACAGGCTAAACAACAGAACCATTGAGCGCAAAACGAATGAATTCATTGATAGTCTTACCCACGACTCTTTTGTAATCCAACTCTTTGAACTAAAAACACCAATGCAAAACAGGCTAGAAAAAGTTCTGAGTATATTCAGTCAGGCTACAGAAAGACTGAAAGATCATATTGTCTACTATGACTTTCCGACTGACGATGATCTGCAAAATCAAATTGTCCGCCGCCTCAACTATGCCGCCTCTGATGAGACCCTCAAACGCCAGATGGATTTGGAAGAAGAAGTTCTCATGGAACTACAAGATTTGGAACGAAAAATCGAAAATCAGGGAAAAGTCATAGTAGAGAAAGAAAAAGCAATCGAAGAAAAAGACAAGACAATCGTAGATAAAGACAAGACAATCGAGGAAAAGGACAGATTGATTCAAGAACTTAAGAAGAAGCTGTCTGAACTGTGATCTTAGAGACGCACGGCTTGTGCGTATTCTTAGCTTTTGGATTTATTCTTCCAATTCCGCGAAATGTTTAGGGCTAGCCCTAATGTTTTGGGTTGGGCAAACCTCAATTGGATTTTCAAAGTAGATTTGAAGCTCAATTTAGAAGTTTGCTGTAAGCTAATTTTCCGATACTCAAAGCATGAAATTATTTTCCTTAACGGTTGACTTTGCATTCAAAGCACTGTTTGCTCCGAATCCAGATTTACTCATTGCACTCGTCAATTCCTTTCCCAGTTTTCAGGGACAGAATAAAGTTATTACCTTAACCGTTTTAAATCCAGAAATACCAAAAGAAATTTCCAGTGAGAAATTTTCCATACTCGATATTCGAGCAGAGAACGAAAAGGGCGAAAGTTTTTTAATCGAAATGCAAGCCTTTCCCCAGTCCAGTTTCCCTAAACGAGCTTTGTATTACTTTGCAAAGGTATATTCTCGTGGTTTGAAAAAGGGAGAGAAGTATGAAAACCTAAAGAAAGTCTATTCGATTAATTTTGTGAAGAAATCTATATGGAGGGAATACTCTCAGTATTTGTCTACATTTCGACTCTTGGAGAAAGACCGAAAAATTCTCTTGACAGAGGATTTAGAAATTCACATAATTGAGTTGGAGAAATTTTTAGCGAGTTTCGAGAACTTGCAAACAGACTTGGAGAATTGGGTCTATTTACTGAAAGAATCATCAAACCTGAAAGGAGAAGCTATGAAAATATTAGAAAAGAAAAGTCCATCCCTAAAGAAAGCAATTTCTGAACTAAAAAATATATCCCGTTCTCCTAAAAGCAGAGAACTTTACGAAGCACGCCGAAAAGCAGAGCTTGACTACAATTCAGGTATCAGCGGTGCCTACTCACAAGGAAAAGCCGAGGGTTTGGAAGAAGGTATTGAGAAAGGAATTGAGAAAGGCATCGAGAAAGGCATCGAAGAAGGAATTTACCTTGGAATCCAGATTAATTTGGAATCCAGATTCAATGTTCAGACAGATTCTTTAATGCAAAAGATTCGCAAGATTAAAGACATAGATAAATTGAAGAAAATCCTTATCCACTCAAGCACCGCAAAAACACTCAGCGAATTTAAGAAAAACCAACGGTAGGACAAGACGCACAATAACAGTCATTTCGAGGTGACTGTGTAAATGATTCCGTTGCCTTGATTCATTGAGCAATGTATCTGGGACTGTGTAAAAGCAAAGAAAATATCTCTCACAGAGGGCACGGAGTTCACAGAGAGTATTGATTTCGCTATCGCTATTGACTCTTTTCTCTGTGTTCTCTGTGTGCTCTGTGAGAAAATCATGTTTTTACACAGTCCCAAATACTTGTCCTACCACTTGCTGTCTACTGAATCTTACGGATTTTGTTGTTGGTTGCATCAGCTACATAAAGATTTGTTCCATCAGTGGTAATCCCTCTTGGGGCGCTAAACCTAGCAGCATTTCCTGTTCCATCCAGATCACCGCTTGTCGTAGTGCCTTGTGCTGGTCCTGCTAAAGTTGTAACAACACCCGAAGCAATCACAATCTTACGAATTTTGTTATTGCTAAAATCACCAACATAAAGATTCGTTCCATCAGTGGTAATTCCAAATGGAACGTTAAATCTAGCTGCATTGCCAGTCCCATCCGTATCACCACTTGTCGTAGTGCCTTGCGCTGGTCCTGCTAACACTGTAACGACACCTGTAGCAATCACTATCTTACGGATTTTGTTGTTGCCTGTATCTGCTACATAAAGACTGGTTCCATCAGTGGTAATCCCTCTTGGGGCGCTAATCCTAGCAGCATTTCCTGTTCCATCCAGATCACCGCTTGTCGCAGTGCCTTGTGCTGGTCCTGCTAAAGTTGTAACGACACCCGAAGCAATCACAATCTTCCGAATTTTATTATTGCTAAAATCACAAACATAAAGATTCGTTCCATCAGTGGTAATTCCAAATGGAGTGTTAAATCTAGTTGCATTGCCCGTTCCATCCGTATCACCGTTTGTCGTAGTGCCTTGTGCTGGTCCTGCTAAAGTTGTAACAACACCCGAAGCAATCACAATCTTCCGAATTTTGTTATTACTATTGTCAGAAACGTAAAGATTTGTTCCATCAGTGGTAATTCCAATTGGACTGTTAAACCTAGCAGCACTGCCCGTTCCATCCGTATCACCGCTTGTCGTAGCGCCTTGTGCTGGTCCTGCTAAAGTTGTAACAACACCCGTAGCAATCACAATCTTCCGAATTTTGTTATTACCATTGTCAGAAACGTAAAGATTTGTTCCATCAGTGGTAACGTCACCTGCGGTGCTAAACCTAGCTGCAGTTCCTGTTCCATCCGTATCACCGGTTGTTGTTGTTCCATTTGCAGGACCTGCAAACACAGATACAGCTCCAGTCAGACTGCTCAATAGTTTCAAAATCCCGCCGCCGATAGTGGTTAAGCAAGATACACTGACATTCGTCACACTGGCAGTCGCTGTTCCTGACCCAGAACTGACTGTGCAGGTAGCTGCTGTCGGCTGGGTTTTTACAGTCACTGCATACGCACCGCTGACTTTGGTAGCAAATGTAAATGTTCCAGCAGTTGTGCCCGAAGCTGCTGTCACAGTTGCATCATCTCCTGCATTGTTCTGCAGAACAAGTCCTGTTGTCCAAAGATCAGACACTGTTCCACTGATTGTGTATGTGGCAGTTGCGCCTGCACTCCTGCTTGCATTCAATGCTGCCGCACCGATCAGAAGATTTTTCTTATCATCTTTTTTTTCTGGGAATAGAATATTACAAAAATTCAATCCAAGCAAAACGACACTTATGAGTAAAAATCTAAAAATAAATTTCATAGTAAATACCTCTTAAAATAATCGTAAGCGTTTAATGATAGTTTTATTAGCAAGATTTTAGAGTTTTGAATTGAGAAAAAATTTCAGAATATGCCAAAATGTTTAGGGCTAGCCCTAATGTTTTGGGTTGGATGACTTTCTAGTCAGACTATTTTCAAAAATTTCAATCCTTTATTTTCGCTTGACATTCCCTTTTCTATGAGCCAAGCATAATGTATGGCTATCGCTCTCGC
>JANYCR010000070.1 GCA_025360185.1 Leptospiraceae bacterium
ATGCAAAATTCATTATCTTTACTAGAATGTCACTGCTTCCAGAATATTCATCCGTAAAAAACTTACTCAATCTAACAGAATTTGAATTTACTAGATGCGAATATTTTTCTTCTTTTGCTAGTAAAATGATACTTCTCGCAATGAGCCTGGCGGTAGAACTTGGTTTACCTGTTTTCATTTTTTACTCCCGTAAATTCATTTTTGTAATGCCTATATACCAATCGCTTTGAAATACTTCTTCCGGATCATATTCTTTTTTGAATCTCAAAAAATCAGGAAACTGTGGATAACAGTGTTCTACCTGTTCGCGCGTTGCATTTCTATGATAGGTCAAAAAAAAGGAACCTGATTTAGAAATGGCAATATCAATCAAGGATCTAGAATCTTTTTTTAATTTCTCTTTTCCTTCCGCCGTATGTTCAACATGAAGATTTAAAACAATACAGATAAAATTTTGTTTTGCCCAGGGAAGAAAACTGAGTTCATCTTTTTGTATTATTCTAATTGAGCTATAGATGATATTGATTTTATTTTCCCTGATAAAATTTCGAGACTCATTCATAAATTCTATGAATTGCTCAAAAGGAACGTATAACTCTGTAATCATTTCCGAGCATGGATTAGGTGAATCCAATTTCAAGTCTAGCTCTCTATGATAATCATCGAGGTAAGTGCTCAGTTGGTGAGTGTCAGACCAATAGATTTGTCCAGATGTAGATAGATAATAATTAGAGTAGCTTTCATATGCTTTAGTTTTATCAATATGGGCTAAGTGTAATAATCCTCTCCAATCTTCGTCTGAAAGATTTTTTTGATCTTCTTTTATTTCGGTGTCCTCACTTACGGGTAGATAACAAGAGAAAACTCCTTCCCGCATAAACTTTTCTGAATTCTCATCACAGGAAAATTGAAAATCTCCGAATGTAAAACCATCTTTGATTCTTGCTTGAAAGCAATCTATCAGGTTATCTACGGTTTCTAAAGTTACAACCCTTTTAACTTTCTTTCTAGTGGTTAATCGTAATTTTGCGGAATAGATAAAACCGAAAAGACCAAAGCCACCAATGACTAACTGGAAAAGAGTTTTGTTCTCGTTTCTATTGCATTTAATTAGCTCTCCTCGGTAATTCACAATCGTTAATTCCTCTATATCATTGGCAATTGGCGGAGACGTTAGGCATCTTCCGTGTGCGTTAGCCGAAATAGATCCTCCTATTGTTAGCCTATCTGCTCCTGTTTGTTTTTGCCTGATTCCCCATTGTGCTTTCTGTTCAACTTGTAGTAAGGAAATTTTTAGTGTAAGCTCCTCCCATTGGATACCGGCTTCTACTTCTATAATTCCATTGACCTGATCAAAATCTAAAATTCGGTTCAAATTTCTTGTATCTAAAAGAGGTTTATCGGATAAAAACTGTTGTCCGCCCATTGAATGCCTCCCACCCGCAATTGAAAAGGAAGATTTATTTATCCAAATAGTATGAATGAAATTGCGCACTTCTTCCAAGTTATTAGGTGAGAATATTTTACTGACCTTCGTTTGGTTTAAACCAGAATGAATATCATTCACGTAATAATGGTTATTCGCATCTTGCATTAAATTTATTTCTGCTCTTCTAATTAAAGTTTCCATTGTTAATCCTTTCTTTTAATTTTCCTTTATTTTATTGTTTTAAAAAAGGAATGCAAGGACTCTGGGGTGAAATGCATTTAATCGGGGTCGAAATGCATTAGACCGATTCGTTAACCCATTTCCAAAAACATCAATTCAACGGATACGAAAAATGAACCACATCTCCCCCCATACCGCCGGTGGAGCGGTAAAAGTCTAACGCGTAGTCATCGACTAAATCCGCTTGCACAAATCCATCTTCAAATAAATAGATAAGTTCTACAAAGTAATCATAGTCGTTGCTATTTAGTTTTTGGTAAGTAATCATAATTCTTTATTCTCCTAAATCAATTTACAATTTTTCATATCGCATCTTTCTTTTTCATAATTGGCATAATTAAGTTAAGTAGAATTTAATCGCAAAATTCTTTTTTTTATTTACATTTTATAGAATGATAAAATGCTTCAATGTATTTTCTGTAAATTTATTCATGAGGACTTCAAATGAAAGCTATTCTTACATTCTTTAAATTCGTTCCTTTATTATTCTTACTCATTTATCTTGCTTGTTCAACTGGGGGAGGCGGAAGATACTCTACTCGTCCCAGCAATAATGCAATGCTTGATTTAAAAATGGCTGGGTTTCAAATTGACTCGGGGAAATTTATCTATTCTTTTGGTGGAGATTTCAGAAAGCCAGCTAGTCGTTTTACTGTGATTGATGTGACAAATACCGATAATCCGCAGATTGTAATTGACATTGTAAAACCAGTTCCTACAGGCATACAATTTTTTACCGCGCCTGTAAGTGTCGAAAATTCTAAATGGGTAAGGACAGGAGGAGTTACTCGAATGGACTTTGACGTTGTGGTAACAGATACTTCCGGGAACAAATCGGTTCTCCAGCAAGGAACATCCTACTCTGAAGCATCAAAGAGAACTCTGTCTATGATTTTAGATTCAACTAAATAAAAATAATAATTCAGAAGGTAACAATGAATCTAAATCAATGGAAAGATTCTGGTAAATATTTTAATTTCAAAGGGAATAAAATATTTTATAGAATAGAAGGTAACGGTAAACCTTTATTATGTGTGCATGGATTTCCTACCTCGTCCTGGGATTGGAATCCCATTTGGAAAGAGCTAACGGCTGTCTACCAGGTTTTTACATTGGATATGATTGGATTTGGTTTTTCTGACAAGCCAAATAATTTTCCGTATTCGATTCATTCGCAAGCGGATGTATTTGAATCTTTTTTAAAAGAGAATAATATTACTAATCCTCACATTCTCTGCCATGACTACGGTGTTACTGTGGTTCAGGAGTTATTAGCAAGAAATTTAGACAGGCAAAAGGCAAATGCAAACGGAATAGAATACCGATCAGCCTGTTTTTTAAATGGTGGACTTTTTCCTGAAATGCATAAACCCAGGTTTATACAAAAGCTTTTACTCTCTCCGATAGGTTTTATAATCTCAAGACTTCTTACGAAAGAAAAATTCTCCAAGAGTTTTTCGGAAGTTTTCGGACCTAATACAAAGCCATCCGCGCAAGAATTAGATGAGTTTTGGAATTTAATTCAAGAGAATAACGGTCATTTGCTTGCGCATAAACATATCGGGTATATGAAAGAACGAAAGATATTTAGAGAGCGCTGGGTAGGTGCTTTAGAAAATTCTAAAATTCCGATTCGAATTATTAACGGTCCCGCAGATCCAGTTTCTGGAATACATTTAGCAAATTACTATAAGGAAAAAATTTCTAATCCAGATGTAATCTTACTTCCTGAGACAATTGGACATTATCCGCAAGTAGAAGATCCTTCGGGTGTTTTAAAACATTATTTTGAGTTTAGGGAAAATATTAAGAGTTGAATTTAGAGCAAATAATATTATTTTTCCTCGGAGGAGTATTAGCTGGGATCATTGCGGGACTTCTAGGTGTTGGAGGTGGAACCATCATTGTTCCAATGCTTGTATTCTTCGGTAAATTGCCTGTAAACGCTGTAGCGACTAGCTCACTTGCGATAGTGATCACATCTATCTCCGGCAGTTTTCAAAACTGGAAAGAAGGAAATCTGGAAATTCGAAAAGTTATTTCTCTTGGAATTCCGGCAGTCATTACTGCACAGGTTGGAGTTTATATTGCTTCGAAAGCCTCACCTGTAATATTGCTCTCCTTATTTGCAGTGCTATTATTTTTTAATATTTACCTGGCATCCCTTCGTAGAAAATTAATAAAACAAGAATTTATTTCTGTAAATCAAGATAGAGTTTTTATAAATACTATACTGACCGGTGGAGCGGCAGGAATTTTATCCGGCTTATTTGGTGTAGGCGGTGGGGTAATCATGGTTCCCCTCCAGATGCTTTTGCTCGGTGAAAAGATTAAAGTAGCAATTCAAACAAGCCTTGGAGTTATCATCCTTACAGCAATTTCTGCAAGCATCGGTCATGCAGTTGCGGGTAATATACTATTAAGCGAAGGTTTATTAATTGGATTTGGCGGGCTAGTCGGCGCACAAATTGGAACTCGCTTTCTTCCTAAGCTTTCTGATAAGGTAATAACGGTTGGATTTTTAACTTTTATTTTTCTTGTCGCGTTATCCCTAATTTGGCAGGCTATGAAGTATTTATAGAAATTGGAATTGACACAATTATATTCGAGAAATAATTCTAGATAATAGTTAAAGAGAATAACCATGAACAAGATAGAAAAACAAATTAGAGAGCTAGAAGAAACGATTCGTCATCATCAGGATTTATATTATATAAAAAATAAGGCAGAGATTTCCGATAAAGAGTTTGACTTATTATTTAAAAAATTACAAAAGCTCGAAGAGGATTATCCAGAGTTTGCGTCAGCAAATAGTCCAACCCAGGTTGTTGGCTCTGACCTGGATAATGAATTCGAAAAGGTTACTCATAAAATTCCTGTATTGTCTCTTGAAAATACTTATAACATAAACGAACTTACTGAGTGGGTTACTAAGACTGATACCGAGGGAGAATATTCTGTTGAATGGAAAATTGATGGAGCGTCTATCGTTCTCTATTACGAAAAAGGAAAATTGGATAAAGCAGTTTCCCGCGGAACCGGCGGAGTAGGGGACGATGTAACAGCGAATATCCGCACAATCAAAAATATTCCGCTTGTTTTAAAAGATCCAGTGACTATTTACGTGCGCGGAGAAGTTTACATGGGGTTTAAAGATTTTGAAGAATTCAACGAAGAGAGTGGGGGTAAATATGCGAATCCGCGAAACACTGCTGCGGGTTCTATTAAGCATAAGAACTCATCGCAAACTGCAAAGCGACCTCTGAAGATTTTTACCTACGATGGATATTTCCCAGAGGGCTATGGGAAAATGAAGACACATGAAGAAATGCTGAAATTTATGAAAGCACAAAAACTTCCCGTTTCAGATGATTCACTTATTGTAAAAGCAAAAGATGTAATTAAAAGAGTAGAAGAATTTAAAAAGAGAAAGGATACTCTTGATTTTCCGACAGACGGGCTTGTAATTAAACTAAATAGCCTGGCAAAGCGAGATGCACTCGGGGCTACTGCTCATTCTCCTCGCTGGGCTAGGGCTTATAAGTTTGATGCACTCATGAAAGAGAGCACTATTTTACAAATAGATTTTGCAGTAGGTAGAACTGGAAAAATTACACCGCGAGCAGAAATTGAACCTGTGAATCTTGCAGGGACTACTGTTAAGTTTGCGACACTTCACAACCAGGATTATATTGATGAACTCGGAGTTGGAATTGGTGCGAGAGTATTAGTTGCAAAGCGCGGAGAAATTATTCCCGCAGTGGAAGAAGTAATCGAGAAAGGACCAAAAGGGGTTTTTAAACTTCCTACTAAATGTCCTTGCTGTGGAACTAAACTCGGTAAGGTAGATGACTCGGTAGATTTATTTTGCCCAAATAAGAAATGTCCCGATCGAGAAAAAAATAATCTCATTTTCTTTTGTCAGAAAAAGCAAATGGATATAGAAGGACTGGGTGAAAAACAAATTCAGAATCTTTATGATATGGGGTTTATCAAGAGTATCCCTGATATGTACAATCTTCATAAACGGGCTGATGAATTAAAAGAAATAGATGGGTTTGGAAAAAAGAGTGTGGATATTATTTTAAAAGGAATTGAGGCATCCAAGCTCAAAGATTTTAAAGTTTTACTTCCCTCTCTTGGATTTTCTGAGGTCGGTCATAAAGTAACAGAGCTACTTATTGAGTCTGGATACGATGATGTGGATAAGATCATTAGTCTCGTAAAAAGCAAAACTGCCGAAGAAGAGTTAATGGAAATTCACGGACTTGGACCGCGTACAGTTGAATCACTCCTTGTAGTCTTCAAAGACAAAGAGGTATTAGCCTTAATTGAGACCTTAAAGAAATTAGGATTAAATTTCAAAGGCAAGCAAGCTGTGAAATCAGATAAGCAACCATTCCTAGATCAAAGCTGGTGTGTAACAGGGAGTTTCCAGAACTTCCAACCAAGAGACAAAGCAATGGATTTAATTGTTCACCACGGTGGTCGCAAAGTTACCTCTATATCCTCCAAAACAACACATCTTCTCGCAGGAGAAGGAGCAGGCTCTAAAATGGAAAAAGCTTTAGAGCTTGGTGTCAAGGTTGTATCAGAAGAAGAGTTTATGAAGATTTTGAAGAAAGAGGGGATTACCTAGTATTCTATCTTCAATTCTTTAATACGTTTGTCCAAGGTATTGCGGTTAATGCCGAGAAACTTCGCGACACGTGTCTTGGTGTAGCGAAATTTTTTCAAGGCATACTGGATGAGTCTTGCTTCTACTTCCCCGACGACAACTTCGAGTGCTCTACCGTCTATTGCATCTAGATTTGGCATACTGTATAAGCCATTACTTAAATCAGTGGAAGCATCTTCCGATACTTTGCTGGCTGGGAGGTTCATAGAAGAAAGTTTTTCAGTAATTTCAGAAAAATCATTTTCGTCAAGCATTGTATTCTGTGTCATTACGACTGCTCTTTCTATGATGTTTTCTAATTCGCGCACGTTTCCAGGCCAGGGGTAAAGAGCAAGTAGCTTTTGAACTTCACGGGTAAAGCCTTTGATATTCTTATTATTTTCTTTGGAATACTTTTCGATGAAGTGAATCGTGAGTAGAGGAATATCGTCGGTTCTTTCTCTAAGTGCAGGAGTATGGATATTAACCACATTCAAACGGTAGTATAGATCAGAGCGAAATTTCTTTTCTGCGATAAGTGTTTCTAAGTTTGCATTGGTTGCTGCGAGAATTCGAATGTCTACTTTTTTTACTTTGAGAGAGCCAACTGCTTCGATTTCTTTTTCTTGCAATACACGTAAAAGTTTTGATTGAAGGTTAAGATCCATTTCTCCGATTTCATCTAAGAAAATAGTTCCACCGTCTGCGATTTCAAACTTTCCTTTCTTGTCGGCAACCGCACCCGTAAAAGATCCTTTCGTATGACCAAATAGCTCGCTTTCGAGGAGATTCTCAGGAATAGCCGCACAGTTGATTTTGATAAATGGTTTTTCGGAACGATTGCTATTGTAGTGAATCGCTGAGGCTATCATCTCTTTGCCGGTGCCTGACTCTCCTGTGATTAACACGGATGCGCGGGAATCGGAAACAAGTTGAATTTTTTCAAAAAGCTTTTCCATATTTTTAGAGCGACCGATGATAGAGCCAAATTTATATTTTTCTTTAAGTTCTCTTTTAAGAAGAACATTCTCTCTAGAAATTTCTTTTTTTACCTCATCCACTAAGTGATGAATTTTTACAGCCTGTGAGATAATGGATGCAACTACTTGTAAAAAATCCAGGTAAGTCTGGGTATCCATATTCTTTTGGTGAACTAGAAATACGCTGAGCACACCGATGATAGATTGCTCGCTTTTTACTGGAGCAGAAAGTAAGCTTACATTATTTGGATCATTTTTAAAATGGTCTAAGTATCCTACTCGATTGAGAAACAAAGGATCATTAGCCACAGATCGGATTAGCATAGGCTCACCTGACTCGTAAACTTTTCCAATTACACCTTCGCCTAATTGGTATACTCCTTTATCAATCTCGTCAGCCGAAAGACCAACAGCAGCTACGAGCCGTAATGTTTCACTTGATTCATCAAATAAAACAAGGCTACCTTTTTCTAATTTTAGTGATCTTTCAATCGTAGCCATGATAGATTGGAAAATTTCATCCAGGTCAAGACTAGACGTTACAATTTTAGAAATTTCAATTAAAACTTGTTGGATTTTATTTTTTTGTTCGAGCCTACGAAACGTTTGTAGATTTTTAAAAATCAAAGCAGCTTGATTAGCAAGAATTCCTACAATTTTCAAATGCTCTTCTGTAAATGCATTGATTCGATTTGAATCGAGCGACACAACGCCAATGACCATATCCTCTACGATTAAAGGAACGGCTAATTCGGATTGAATTTCTTTCTTAATAGAAATATAATTTGGATCTTTGCTAACGTCATTTACAATCATTCCTCTACCGGACGAGGCTACAATGCCCGTTATCCCCTGACCAATTTTCAAACGAATTTCTTTTTTGATTTCCGGATTGTGTCCGCGATATGTGACTATATCTAAAACAGATTCACGGCTGTTTACAAGCATAAGAGAGCCAGATTCAACGTTGGAAAATTTCAGCGAATGGTCTAAAATCATCTCTAGAACTTGATCAGGGTCTAGGGTTGAATTCATTGCCATTGTGACTTCAGAGATAGTGAAAAATGGGTTAAGGGTTTTACTCGACATATTGTATATACTTAAAACAATTTGCTTACCCTTTAGTCAAGTAAAAAACCTATTTATTATCAAAACGGTCATTCTAAGCCCTTTTCTGCTAGGTATGATGGGCGGCTGGCGTAAGAAGACACGCCACCGGGCTCTCCTTCTTGTCCCACAAATTAAAAGCTTAAAGCAAAAATGGATTGCGTGTCATTCATAAAGAGATGTTTTGAACTAAACGGGGTAAAATTTTTCTCAAAATAATTTTCTATAGATTTTATGTATATAATAATTGATTCAATTTATCTAAGAATAAAATTCCAATCGTTTTTTTCAGGATCGGTCTGAAAAATGCCTCAGGCATTTCGCATGTGAGTTAAGGAGATTTTTGGGTTTCATGTCGGCTGCTTGAACTTAGCTTTTGCCAGCAATTTGGTTAGAATAAAAGAACATAATAGTCTTTTATTTATCTTTCAAAGCCAGCATTTGCTTCACCAATCCGACCGGTATCTGATTCTTCTAAATTAAATGTTTCACTCTTATTAAATCGGATAATATCTACTTACTACAATCGTTTGTAATGCAGGCTTTTCCGAAGTCTTTAAATTCTCCTGCGGAAGAGGTTTATGATTTTTTTCAATAAATATTTCTACATCAGGAAACTCCTGTTTTAGATTTTGCCAAGTCGATTCAATCAGGGCATATAGATTTTCAAGAGCTTCCATAATTTTTATCCTCTGGAGCTTAGCTTATTTCTACTACCCTAAAAGTCCGGTTTCATCTGAACTGGAATAGTAGAGAACACAGAGCGTGCGGAGATTCCTGATTTTATTAACTCTTTTCTTTGTGTTCTCTGTGCACTCTGTGAAAAAATGTCTTTTTACCAGTCCCTTTTATTGTAAGCTTTATTTCTTCAGTAAATCTTTATTTTTTTGATATTGCTCTTGGAGGTTTTTATAATTAGCCTCGCTTATGACATTTAGTGATTCCAGGATTTTCATTTTTTCTTTTACAAAGGAATCTAGGACTTGCACTTTTAAGTCATTATGAGAAGTTAAAAGTTCTTCGCCTGCCTTTACCGCGATTAGCTTATCAGAATTATCCGCATTCACTTCTACAATGCCTTCGCTTACATAGATACCATCCTCAACCTTTTCTCTTTCTTTTTGAGTTTCCGAGTCTTCTCCTTCCTGAACTAAGAATTGAGTTCCTCTTACACCGGCTGTTTTTGTAGGAGTTATGATTTTATATTCGGAGGTTTTGTCTAATTTCTTAGTAACCTTGGCAAGAAGAGAACCACTATTTAAATTCATCTCCACTTTGAGTTTGCCCTTCTCTTCCAATAATTCTATCAAAGATAAAGTTGTAAATTTTCCAACGCGGATAATGGAATTTACCCCCACTTGCAAATCGAGAATGCCGTTCTTTGTTTGAATCTTGTCCTTTTTTTCAAAGATTTGTCCCTTAGTAACGGCTAACTCTTTTTCTCCTCTCTGGTATATAACCTCTCCTGTTTTATACGCTGCGACTACTATCATGTCTGCGCTAAAAAGGGAAGTGCCGAAGAAACCGAGAGTAAAGAGAATTCCATTGCGAATCATCCGTAGAGGCAATTCACGAATTGCCTCTACTATTATTGTTGTTGTAGTGTTTTGTTTCATTTATTTTTTCCTTTGTTGTGTAATAATTCATTGTCTTTTTTCGCTTGACTAAAATATCGTCTCTCGATACTCTGAGAAAGTGATACAATCTTTCTTCGATAGAGAAACAAAGAAAATATGGAGCAGAACTTATTCCAAAAAATTTCCTGCCTCTTTACAAAGATTAATGTATCAAAAACTTCTTTTGATTGACTTGCAAAAGATGTAACAGATTTAAATTCTCCACCTGGGAATCGATTGCACTCTCTATCTGGAGATAGAAAGGGACAATATAGCATATCCGTAAACGTTCAATGGCGGATTTGTTTCTATTGGAATAACGGAAATGCAGAGCAAGTGGAAATTGTTGACTATCATTAAAATGTAAATCGAGGTAAGTATTATGAAAAAAATTCCACCTATTCATCCTGGCGAAATTCTGAGTGAAGAATTTATCATTCCTTATGGAATTACTGCGGCTGTCCTTGCGAGGGAAATCAAAGTTACCCCCATTCGAATCAGCCAAATACTAAAAGGCAAACGCTCGATTACCGTTGATACTGCACTCAGACTTTCTTTTTTCTTTGGCAACTCCCCTGAGTTCTGGCTTGGACTGCAAACTCATTTTGATATAGAAACGGCAAAGGACAAAATGAAAAAAGTAAACTTCAACATTCGTCCTTTGAAAAAAGTTGCCTAGCAAGATATTCATTTTCAATTACTTCTTTGCCATCTGCATATTCTCTATCGCACGAAGACGATCTTCTAGTTGTTGTGATGTTCGTAGAGACGTTGCGCGCATCGTATCTACCGTCTCACGCAAACGCTTGTTATCCTCTTCTAACGCAAGAAGCTTCTTCTCATTAGCCGCTTTTTCTTTTTCGAGAAATTCAATCTTCTGTGTTACTGCACTAATCCGGTCGTTCCCTGAGCGGAGCCGAAGGGCAACTTCTTTGAATGACTGCACAAAAGCAGCGTTAACCCCTTCCATTGACAACCACTTCATTCCATCTTTGTCAGTGTCCACCCAATACGGAAAAACTTTCTCTACTTCCTGGGCAATAAACCCAATATGCTTTCCGTCTTTTGCATTTAACTTCTTAGGGTCTTTCCATTCAAACGTCACGGGGCGTAATTCTGTTAGCTTCTCTAGAAAATTACCAAGTGGTTGGATATTCTTCTTTAGCCGCTTGTCAGAGTTATTCACCCAGACTCCTGTTGTATTTCCGGCGTTGCCGTTGACTGTTAGCATTTGAGAGGGAGATGTAGTGCCGATGCCAACGCTGCCTGAATCTTTAACTATCAAGCCAGTTGAAAAGTTTCTGGTGCTTAGCTGAATATCGGAAGTATGCGTTGTATGATTGGTATTTGCAAACGTAATCCATGCAGTACCAATTCCGCCGGAATCCCACTGACTGATTGCTAATCCTGTCTGAGAAGATACTGCAGCACTTAGGACAAATGTTTCCGCCCCATTTATTGCAGAACTGTTATTCAATCGAGCTAAAGTAGAATTACTGCCTGAAACATCCATTTTAAAACTGGGATTACTCGTCCCAATCCCCACATTGCCATCAGTATAATAAGCACTAGTGCTATTTTTCGTCCAGTTAGGTATATTCTGAATAGCCGTTTGTAAACTCGTAATCGTTGTATTCAAATCAGAACTCTTTAATACTTGTCCTGTTGTCCAGGTTGTGATTGTTCCAGATATTGCAACGGCTAATATTGTTGTGCCGAAGACTGCTAGGGCGAAGACTACTCCACCATAAATTCTTTTAATTAAATATTCTTTCATTGTTATCTCCTTTGTTGTGTTGTAATACGTTATCTTTTTTTGCTTGACGTAACTGCATCTTTTCCCTATTTTTATACTATGAAAATTAAAACTCTTGAATATCCCAAGGTCATCAGCCCGAATGGTCAGGCTTCTGCTGTTTTGATTCCAATAAAGGAATGGAATCATATTCAATCAGAACTCCAAACTCTCAAAAAGAAACTGAGTGAGATTCAAGGAATAAGGTCCGCTCTCGAACAAGTTCATTCTTCTAGAAATACAAAAAAGAAAATGCAAACTCTTAAATCTTTTCTCAATGAACGTTGAAATATTTACCACTGATAATTTCAAAGCAAGAGCCAAGCCTTTGCTAAAGAAATTTCCATCTCTCAGCAAAGAACTCTTGACACTGGAAGAATCTCTAACTGAAAATCCATTCCAAGGAACTAATCTAGGCAATAATCTTTTTAAACTTCGCCTCGCTTCTAAAAGTAAAGGCAAAGGTAAAAGCGGGGGCTTTCGAATTATCCATCTAGTCATTTCAGAAATTTCTCCTGCGCATTATTCTCTTTATCTCCTAACAATTTACGATAAGTCCGAAAAATCGACATTATCCCCAAAAGAATTACAAGAACTAATGAGAGATTTTACGTAGACTAACATTTCTCAATCCTAATTCCTCATTACTTCCTAGCCATCTGCATATTCTCTATCGCACGAAGACGATCTTCTAATCGTAGAGACGCACGTCCATGCGTCTCTACGGTCTCACGCAATTTCTTGTTCTCAGCTTTAAGAGAATCAATTTTCTTTTCCTGTTCTTGAACGACTTTTACTGTTACTGCAACAATATCCATCGGAGAAAGATGTTTTCTGTCTTTCGTCGCTACCAATTCGGGAACATCTTCTGCAAGAAAACCAACATACGTTTCATTTTCATCATTTTTATAATTATAAATTTTAGGTTCTAATTTAACCAGCGCATCTATCGCTTCTTTGGAAGATAAATCTACAATATTTTTCTTGCTAGATTTAGAACTTCCATTTGTCCAGACACCACCGGTAGTAACATAAGCGCCATTTCCGTTTGATGCTGAGGTGCCTACTTGAAGTGGGTATGCAGGATTCGACTTTCCAATACCGACATAGCCAGTATCGCCTGCGATAGAAAATTGCGAAGTTCCAAGAGATGGTGTGATTCCGTCATCATTATATCGAGTGAAAGATAAAGTAGAAGTACCTCCGCCATTCTCCATTCTCCATATTCTATAATTAGCACTTGCATATGAACTATAAAATTGTAGGTAAGTAGTGCTTCCACCAACAAGACCTAACGCACCTCCGTTAATTTCCAACATAGCAGAAGTGCTTGGACCTGGATTTAGTCCAGTCCCACTTATTCTTACATTCCCCGCTGTATAATACGCATCATTGCCGTTAGCCGCTTTTGTCCAATTTGGAATTCCTTCAATCGCAGTTTTCAAACTTGCAATCGTTGTATTCAAATCAGAACTCTTTAATACTTGTCCTGTTGTCCAGGTTGTGATTGTTCCAGATATCGCAACGGCTAATATCGTTGTGCCGAAGACTGCTAGGGCGAAGACTACTCCACCGTAAATTCTTTTGATTAAATATTCTTTCATTGTTGTTCTCCTTTGTTTTGTCGTAAAACTCTGTATTTTTTAGCTTGACATTTATTTATTAAAAAGTAGCCTATATCCATGAGCCTATACTTTTTATTCTTTGCGACATTGACGATCGGATGTTCTTTATACGTGATCTTTTCAGTCCTGCGCAGAAATCTAAGCAAAGACTTACACAAAGAGCTTGATAAGATCGAGCATCGCTTAGATTCTCTCGAACATTCCTCCTCGACTCGAAACTAATGCCTAGCATTGATAAGCTACTAATTATATTCTGTGCGCTCTTCTTTGGTCTCGCAATTGCTCTTTTGCAAACATATGATAACTTCAAAGCTATTGCCAATACACTCGTTACCGTTTCTGGAATCGCAAGCTTTGTCCTAGCAATCATAGAATATATTCGAAGAAAAGAGTAATTTCTCCTTCGACTCTTTACATTCATAATTGAGCATTCACAATTCATCATTACTGAATATTCGCATTATCAAGTCCCGACGTATCTAAAATAAACGAATTCACGCCGGCAGCGGAAATGGTGACCGGAGAAATTAGAATCGTTAAGATAGAATTCTGACAGGTGAGTTTTATTTTTTGGCTGAGCGTATCATAGCCAGTAGCCGTTACCCCCATTGTGAGTTCTGTCGCTGTAGAATCAATTCCGGATATGCTAAAATTTCCAGAGGCATCTGTCAGGGTCACTGTCGCATAAGAGGGATTAGTCGATATTCGTGAATTTGCAATATTTGCTAGCGAATTAAAATCTTTTACGTTTCCAGTAATTTTTTTTGTAGCCACACTCGGTGTATCCGTGTCACAGGAAACTGAAATTCCAACGGACTTAGTATTCAGTCCACGTTGAAAATTCAAGATTGCCTTTCCCTGTATGTCCGCATTGCTCGAGCCTTTGTAGTTGCAGTTTGATAGGACAGAAAGTAGCATTGCATATAATCCCAAGCTTCTTATTACTACGGCATACGCATAAGTAACCCCTTCCTTCTTAGGGAAGGGGATTTTATCGCAAAAATATCGCAAATAATACAAAATTGGGGTTAGGTCAACACTCTCTATAAAACTTTTCTTATTCATTTTCTTCTCCTTTAAAAATTAAAATCATACTTTATTTGATACTCCCTATTCCAATTTCCATTTTGGTAATTGGAATAGGTGTTAAACTTAAAGCCTTCTGTCTTTGCATAAGGATTAGTGTTTAATAGGTTGTTAACCCCTGATACAGCGTCGTGTCCACCGAAGATCATTACATCAAGTAAGTTTATCGCGTAAACTCCAAAGAATAGTATCGAAGCGAGCGAAGCGCTGTTAGCCGCACTATCTAATTTTCCTGAAGCACTATTTGCCAGGGAATAAGTAATGAGCCCGAGTGGGTTAAATGTATTTCCAGAGCCAATGAATACAAGTGTATCTAAATTATCTTTTGCCTTTGCATCTGACTTTGCGGAAGTATAATTTGAATTGGCAATTAACAAGCCGACACCAAAGAAAAATCCAGTACCCATGAACGCGAGTCCTTTGATTCTCTCCCGCCTATTGTCTACTGCAATTCCACTGTAGAGCTGACCATAGCCGGGGATAATCGCAGATCGCCACAGCATTCCTCGTTTTGTTACGACTACCGATTTCCTACTGAATTTTTTTACAAGAGACTCTACTCCGTCAGAAATTTTGTCTATAGATTCAATTTCTTCTTTTTGTTGGATGTCTAGTTTTCCACTCGCTACATCTAAAATCTTAGTTGTGATTACGTAGGATTTGCCAAACTTCGTAACACTACCGATTAGAATTTTTTCTGCACCGAGACTTCTACTCGCATTTGTAGTTTTGATCTCGTCGTATAAACCAAGCTGTTGGTCTGCGATTTCTTTTAGACGCTCTTTCGTTGAGCCTCTATCTAATACTGTAAATTGTCCTTGTTTGCCAATTCCACTACTCACCTGCTCGCTCAAAGATTGCAGTTGCGCCTCTTTTAAACTTCCGTCTGACTTAAAATTTAAAACTGCGAGTGTAGGTAACTTCGCCTGTGCGAATAATGTAGGAGCGGCTAATAGTAAATAAATGTTAAAACTTATTAAAAGGAATTTGGCAATGCTAGAATATAATTTATTTATTGAATGCTGAATGTTTGAGGATTGAATAGCTAATTTCATTTTTATAGATAGCTAGCTTATAAAAAAAATATCTACTAAAAATTTTTCGAAGTCAAATTTTTTCCTATTTCGAATATCGCATTTTTACCAAAGTATTTTTATTCCACTTTTCTGTATATACCCTATATTGAGTAGTTTTGTCGTTTCTTTCCAAATTTGTCTGAAAGTACAACGATAGTGAACATCGGGCTAGGTTACTATTGAATAAAAAAGTTCTCGACTATTTATTATTGTGAACTATTATGTAACTATTCTAGTTCAAAGGAAATAACCATGACAAATTTGACCGTTCGAAATATTCCAGATGAAGTTATTGAAAAAATAAAAGTTCTATCTGAAATTGAAAGAAGAAGTTTAAATAATGAAATACTTGTAATTTTGGAAAAAGGACTTCAATTGCACGAAAAGACAAGACCCCGACAAATCAGTAAAGAAATGCAAATTTCCATTTTGACGGAAGTTTGCGGATCATGGGAAGATAATCGTTCTACAAAAAAAATCATTGATGATATTTACAAATCTAGATCCAAAGGCAGAAAAATTAACCTATGATACTTTTCGATACAGATACCTGCGTGGAAATTTTGAGAGGAAATAAGAAAGTAATCGAAAAGTTTGCAAGCGCAAACACCACAGTAGCCGTTTCATTCATGACAGTTTCAGAACTGTATTATGGTGCAGAAAAATCAAACAACGTTACAAACAATATTGCAAAGATAGAAAAGATGCTATTAGGGCTAGAGATTATAGAAAGCTCAATTGAAATAGAAAAAAGATTCGGAAATATTAAAGCAAACTTAGATAAAAAAGGAAATCTAATCGAAGATGCAGATATTTTTATAGCGTCTACTTGCCTAGAAAAATGTGAAGCCTTAATCACTGGAAATGTAAATCATTATAACAGAATCCAGGGATTAAAAATAGAAAATTGGATTAGATAATAATTTTCCAGTGCTGTGGTTACTCGTCCTTATCCTTCTTCTTAGGGGGCAGTGTAGTTCGTGCTGGAATTCCTTCTTCGTTATTATAAATAAAACAATGACCGTTGTAATTTTTTAATTCAGAGTTGTAAATTTTTCCTTTTCCTAAATGGACACTAACTTTTGGAAATAGATTTTTTCCATCCGAAAGTTCACCATACTTCGATAAGAACCTTCTATCATAGATTCTTCGAAATTCTTCCCAGTGACTCATCCAAATTGATTTGTAAAGACTCCATCTTTCGAATGCAGGAAGGTAAGCGGATTTAATTTCATTGGTTGAACAAATATACAAAGTAGTCTGACTCCTACTTTGTATAGGTCAGAAAACGAAAAAGATGTGCGAATTTACTACAGCCAAATCGGGAGAAATATTATCCGCATGGGCATCATCTCAGCCCATGTAAAAATTCAATCATAAATTCCAATTCGACTAAGCTTTTACCAGCTTTCGTCTAACAATCAGGCTATTCAGATTTCAGAAGTGACAAGAGCATTCATTTAAAACTAATACTTCTCGTCTAATATTAGAGTTGACTAATCTATATTCTATGAGTAGGTCAAGGTATGAAAGTATTTTCAAATTATACGGGAATTGCAAATTGCACAGACAGATTATTGCGTTTTCGTTTTCTTCTTTTATGGCTACTTTTTATTAGCCTCAACTTTGTAATATCCGCAGATGAAAAGAAAAACTTCACTTATTATATTGAGTGGCAGAATGTTTCAGGGGCAAAGGGGTATTTGATTCAAGTAAAAGATAAATCAACAGTTGAAAAAGAAGAAAAGCTAAATCAGAATAACGTTGAATTAAAATTACCCGCAGGGACTTACGAATTTAGAATTGCATCTGTCAATAAATTTGGAAAGCCATCTGCCTGGACTAACTGGGAAGAGTTCCTCGTAGAAAAAGATAAACCAAAACCAAATCCAAATCCAAAAGATGCAAAGCAAGCAGAAGTAAAAGTCCCAGAGGATAAACCTGCAACACTAGCACAAATCAAAAAATGGAAATGGTTTGTTCCAGGTCTTACACAATTCCAATCGAATCAAAAGCTTTACAGTGGGTTGTGGATATTTTGGTTTACCGCGCTTGCAGTTTATGGAAATAGTGAAAGAGTTGCAGGAAATAATCTTGCTTCGAATAACTTGAATGATCCCATTTTTCTTTCTGCATTGTCACTCGGAACTCCTGTAAGTCTTGATTTATATTTATGGACAAAGCGAAAAGAAGCAGAGTCAGCATACAATCATCGCCAGTCTAATCAACAGGCAGTAGGAGCAGTGGCAATTCTTAGTTATGCTCTACAGGTATGGCATGCCAAGCGAGTCGCCGATAAGAGCAATATTTCCATTGAACTCAATTCTCGTTCCCAAAGATTTGCTGAATTAAGATCAGTCCAAGCGGATAATCCATTTTTGTCTTTCGAACTAAAAATTTCGATGAGGTATTGATTATGAAAAATATTTTTATTCTGTTATTAAGCCTACTTCTAATTACCCTCGCAACCTCTTGCTCGCATAAATTTCCGAAAGGGCATTTGTTTGATATAATGATTCTTCGAAAATTACTTCCTACTCCCACCTCGACCACGACGACGACTACAATCACCGTGAATACGAATAAGTATATTTTTTTGACAGCAACTCGCCATGCAAATTTTGGTGGAATTTCAGGAGCAGACGCTTACTGTCAATCGCAAAAGACTGCAAGTTTTGCAAGTCTGGCAGGAGAGGCAACTGAATACAAAGCTTTTCTAGTGGATGGTACAAATAGACGAGCCTGTTCTACTACCGATTGTAGTGGAGGCGTTTCTGAGAATATTAATTGGGTGTTAAAGGCGAATACTGACTACTACAGATTAGATGGAACGACGGATACGAAAATATTTACGACCAATTCTTCTGGAATTATAAATTTTACCGGTGGCGCAACGCTGTTAACTCCTATTGATTCTAGTTCGTCCACCTTATGGTGGACGGGAATGGGTACAGATTGGATTGTTTTTAATACTTGTAACACAACTCCTTGGGGGAATGGTACTGGCTTTGCGAATCGAGGCGCTGGTGGAGTTACTTCATCGTTGACTGCTGATTCACCATTTGGTTCTTGTAGCGTTGGCACAAATACAATAAAAGTTCTTTGTGTTCGTCAATAGTTAAGGCGTATTCGGCGTGAAAAATGAATTGTAATTGCATTAATAAACTAAATTTTCATATCGGTGTTCTCGGTATTTATCGGTGGTAAAAAAAATTCATGACTCCAATATACCTTCTTTAATCGCATACTTCACAATATCCGCTGCCTTGTGAAGTCCCAACTTCTTCATGGTGTTGGCTCTATGAACTTTTGCGGTGCTGGGAGAAATGCGAAGAGCCTTTGCTATTTGTTCGTTTGAATTTCCCTCTGCAACTAGTTTTACAATTTCTCGTTCGCGGTTGGTTAGTATGATTAAAGATTCTTCTTTTTCTCTTTGCGGAAATTGATGAGTATCCACAAGCCTATTTGAAATTCGAGGGCTCAGGTAAGTCTTCCCATTAAATACAGATTCTACTGCCTGTAACAAATCTTCTCCTGCATCGTCTTTTAATACATACCCTTGGATTCCATACTTTAAAGCCTGCTTTACATATTCTTCATTGTCGTGGCGCGAAAGGATAATAATCTTTATGCGTTTGTCCTTTTTTAGAATGTTGCGGCTAATTTCGATTCCAGTCATTCCCGGCATGGATATGTCTAGAACGGCAAGGTCTGGTTTTAAAGACTCAATTTCTTCTAGAGCCTTTACGCCGTCTCCTGATTCGCCAATGATTTCAAAAGAGGGTTGTGTTTTTAAAATCATCTTTAGTCCTTCTCTTAAGATTCGATGGTCGTCAGCTAAATAGATTTTGATTTTTTTACTTGAAGGGAATTTGGATAACAAATTCAGTTCCTTTTTCGAGAGTGGAGTGAATTTCTAAATTCCCATCCATGTCCTCTACGCGTCTTTTAATATTTTCTAGACCAAAACCCGAAGATTTAATTTGTATTAATTCCGTATCAAATCCTTTGCCATTATCCGCTATGGATAGAGAAATAAGGTTCTTTTTTTCTTCTAAGATTAATTTAATCTCGGATGCATCAGCATGTTTAAAAATATTTGTGCAAATTTCCTGCGTGATTCTAAATAAATGGATTTGCATTTCTTCTGTTAATTTAGATTTTAATTGGATAGATATTGTCAGTTTATAGCTATTAGCCCCTGTAAAGTCTTTTAAGAAGGATTTGATTGCAGCAGCAAGACCTAATTCTCGAAGCGAAGAAGGATAAAGATTCGTGTAAATTTCTCTTAGTTCCTGGCTTGCTTTATCAATTAGACTTAAGCCTACTCCAAAACATTCCTGCATTTTGATTGGCTCTTTTGCAAATGCGGTAAAATTTAATTTAGCAGCTAATATTGTTTGTCCTACACTATCATGTAACTCACTTGCGATTTTTTGTCTTTCGTTTTCTTGGAGCTTTAAAAGTTTAGAATGTAGGTTGAATACTTTTTTTTGTAATTTTTTTATATCAGTGATGTCTTTGAGTATGATTCCAATTTCATTTGCAAATCGAAAAATAGAATATCCGAATACTTTTTCTTTTATTTTAAATTCACAATTTCCAATTCGCTTTGTCTTAGAAAGTTCTATTTTTTCTAAGAAGGTTTTTTTATCTGATTTTGAAATAGGAAATGCCTGGAAAAAGGGAACACCGGTTACTTCCGATTGGGTTGATTTGAATTCATCTAGCAAAGAACGGTTTGCATATCGGATGATTAAGTTCTCATCCATTGTAACCAAGGGAGATATACTTGCTAGTAGACTACTAAAATTTACTACGGTAGGTCTGGTTGTTGTAGCTTTCTTTTTATCTTTTAAAATAACTTTTCCCACATGCATTAGTTTCTATTGCACGCAGGAAAAGTCAAAAGGTTTTTAGTTGGAGGGAAATACGTAATTAGAATTAGGAAAATTATACCAATCTAAATCGATCGTGCCTTTAGATTCATACCAGGATTGAAATTTTGAATAAGAAGTTCTTACATCTGTGCTTTCATAAGGCCATTTCCAATTTCCGGGAATCATAACTGCCCATGGAAATCCTTTCGCATCCAAATACTGATCGGTTCCATCAGCATTTGTGTATTTTCCAGCAAAATGGATTTCATACTTTGTATTCAAGACATAGATATATAAATCATATGGCACTGCGCCAAGACTTGTTTTAGAAATAGGAGTAGTTAGAATTGCTTCGAATTCTGCTTTTTTTCCTAATTGAAATGTCTGTCCTTTAGCAGTATTCGATGTGCTGAGAGTTGTATTACTCGCAGGAAGAATTTCTATCGCGGTAAAAGGAACGGCAGTTGCGCTTGTTTGGTATTCGACTACATCGCTTGCTGTGGATCTTTTCAAAGTGTAATTTGCCGAACTAACGCCCGGGAGATTCATTCGAAGTATATGGTTGTAACCCGCACCTTTTGCTACATGTTGGTAATAGCCGCGCACACGAACTACTTGTCCGCTTGC
>JANYCR010000089.1 GCA_025360185.1 Leptospiraceae bacterium
TAAAGACCACACTTGTTACTTCGCCTATATGACCAGTTAAAGTTTGTCTTTCATGATAATCTTTGTTCGCTAAATCCCAAAGTTTCATCGTACTATCAGAAGATCCAGCTATAAGTAGTTTTCCGTTTGGGCTTAATGCTAGGCTTGTTAAACCTTCATTATGACTGCGATAAGTAATTAATTCTCTATCATCCCCTTTGTCTTTGATATTCCAAAGTTTTACACTTGTATCATCTGAACCGGATACTAGTACTTTGCCGTCTGGTGTAAATGCAATACTATTTACCCAGTCATTATGACCTGTTAGAGTTTTCACTTCCTTATAATCTAACTCTATATTAAATAATTTAATTGTATAATCTATTGAAGCGGAGGCTAATGTTTTTCCGTCAGGACTAAATACTATAGATTTTATTCCAAAATCATGTCCTGTCATAATAGTTTTAGTATTTGCAAAATTAGAATTTACATCCCAAAGTTTGATGTTTTTATCCCATGCACCAGTAGCCAATATGTTGCCGTCGGGACTAAAAGATACACTGGTCACCTCGCTGTATTTATCTGTAATAGCCTGAACTAATTTATAATCCCCACTCTTTGAAGAATCCCAGATGCGAATTGATTTATCAGAAGAACCGGAGGCTAATCTATTTCCATCAGGGCTAAAGGCTACACTCCATACATAGTTTGAATGACCTTTCAGAATTTTTTTAAAATGAAACTTTCCCATCTCATTTACTTCCCAAATTCGAATCGTTTTATCGAAGTTATCCCCTGCTGATGCCAAGCTTTTATCGTCAGGGCTAAAGGCAAGGTTCAATACTTCACCTGTATGCCCTGTTAAATCTTGTAAGAAACTATATTCGGCTTTGTTACCTAGCTCCCAAATTTTTATGATACTATCACTAGAACTACTAGCAATTTTTTTTCCGTCTCGACTAAAGACTATGCTTCTGACTGAATATTTGTGTCCTTCTAAAACTTTCAGTAATTGATATCCACCTATTGCAGATGGCTTCCATAGTCTTATCAATCCATCCTTAGTTCCAGTAGCAAGTAATCCATCGTTGGGGCGAATGGCTACAGCATACACAGGACTATCACCCGAAGGTAGATTCGTTGGGACAGGATAGTTATTTTCTTTTTTGGCTTTTTCATAAACTGTATGCTTCTGAAATTCATGAATATAATCTAATAAATTAAACTTAATTGCATTTGCTTGGGAAATATATCTATCCTGAAAGTCTAATGCTTGTAAGCCGGCTTCGAGAGCATAATAATAACCTTCATAGTAATTTTTACTTGCAGCTAACATAGAGCTTGCATCCCAGGACTGTGATTCGAATTCATTTGCAATTGCTTCCTTTACTTTAAAATAAGAAAACACGCTTAGCGCTACCCCCAGCATTGCAGCAGCCACAGAGCCAACAGTGATTTGCCGCAACGTCTTCTTCGCCTTTGCTTCCTCCGCCGCTTTCCTTAGTCTCTTTTCATGGTGAGCTTTTGCACTGATTTCGATGAACTCCTGTTCTCGTTTACTCAAGTCATTCTTTCGCGAATTATACCATTCTTCCGCAGTAGCTACACTGCTTCCATGCAGTAGAAGCTCTTTTTCTTTTCCTATACCTTCCCATTCGGTCACCGCATAACGTAACTTCTCCTGCCAGACTCTAAACTCTCTGTCTGCATTAATCCATTCCCGCAGTCTTCCCCAACCACGAATCAGTGCTTCGTGAACTACTTCGATGGTTTGTTTACCTTCGCTATTTGTGCCTGTGACGATTAGCCGCTTGTCAGCGATTTTGTAGATAAAGTCGCTCCCTTCGACTTCCTCTAAGAGCGCCACACGGCGAGTATCCTCTGTTCCCTGTCCGGGCTGAACTAGTTGAAGCATTATTTTTTTCAGTAAGTCTTTCTCGGATTCGGGAAGGCTTTCATAAACCTGATCTGCGTAGGCGGCTAATGCTCCTTTCGCTTCTCCTATTTCTTTATAAGAGTTGTATTGGAGGGTATAGTCTATTTGCCGTGACCATAGTTCTTGTAAGCAAAATTCCAGTAGTGGTAGACTTCCGGGTTCTTTAGAAATAGAAGTAAGGATAAGATCGGTTAGCCCTTCTTGGATTTTGAGCTTGGTTGCTTCGAGTGGTTTTTCAATTGCAGAGCGGAGTTCGTCAACGCTCATAGGACTAAGGAAGAATCTTTCTCCTAATTCGCGATTCACTCCTGAGTCGCCGACTACAGAGGCAAAGCTTACCTCTTCGAGTAACCTACTCCAAAAATCTGCCCGGATTGTAATAAAGAATCTAAATCTTTCTTTGTGCTCTTTGACACAATCTAGAATTGCATTTCCTAATTCTTCTCTCTCCCTGTCATCCTTAGTGAGTGTAAATAATTCTTCAAATTGATCGGCTAATAAAAAAAACTTTTTATCCGGATTCTGACTTAAAATCGCACGGATCAATTCACGCAAATCAGTTGAGGATTGACGTATTGCAGTTCTGCGATCTAGTGCATGAATAAGAGCTTGTACAGGATTTTTACCGGGACGAAATTTATAGACTAAATAATTCTTCTCCCGCAGAACAGGAATTATTCCTGCATGAACTACAGAGGATTTTCCGCTACCGGATGGTCCTGCGAGAGCAATCATTTGCTTTTCTTCAATTGCTTTTAGTAATTCCTTTGTAAATGCTTCTCTTCCGAAAAAGAAGTCCCTGTCTTTCTCCTCAAAATAAGAAAGTCCCATGAAAGGAGAGCGTGCGCCTACTGCTGGACCAATTTGTGGTTGCTTATTTTTAGTATTCGCAGCAGAAAAAGTAAAATAGAATTTCTCTAGAGAATGAATTAGGCTTTGTAGAGCGAGTTCACCCGAATTTACAAATTCGTAAAATTTTAATGCGAGTTTAACAGAGAATAACCGCTTGTAAATATTTTCTCTCCCAAACATTGCATAGAATAAGAAAAATGAAATCTG
>JANYCR010000101.1 GCA_025360185.1 Leptospiraceae bacterium
ACAATGGAATGTCCTTTTTCGGCGGCTATCGAATGGGTCGTGGTTCTTTTGCTCCTTACGATGGAAAATTAGCAACCAATTCTTTGGGAGAAGTCAGGGCGGGTGCTCGTGTTCCTCTCTGGAGAGACAGGTCGATTGATAAAAACCGAGCAGCATTAAAACAGGCTGAAATAGGGATTCAAATTGCTGATCTTTCGGTTGCACAGCAGAAGATTGATATTATCCGCAATGCGACACTTCGTTATTGGGATTGGATTGCCGCAGCTAGAAGATATACGATTGCAAAGAGTTTATATGATATAGCTTTACAAAGAGAAAAACAAATTACCAAAAGAGTACAGGCTGGCGATTTACCTCCTATAGAGCAAGCGGATAACGAGCGCGTGCTTTTGCAAAGAGAATCTTTTTTGATTGGCTCCGAGCAGAATTTAGAAATAGCGGCAAATGAGCTTTCTATATACCTAATGGATGAAAATGGAAATGTAAGACATCCTAGAATAGAGGAAATCCCTGAATCTATTTTTTCTTTGTTCGAAGAAATTCGAGATACAAATTTAGATAAGGAAATTGAAAAAGCGTTAGAGAGAAGACCTGAACTAAAACGCTTCGAAGCACAAAGAGATCAAAATCGAATCGACCAAGAGTTAGCAAAAAACCAAATGGGACTGGGAGTGGATATTGTAGTAATTGCATCGCAGGATTTAGGAACTGGGAGCATAACTAGGAGTAAACCCGAACTCGAAGCATCCATTGTTTTAAATGTGCCGCTAAGAACGAGAACCCAACAAGGTAAATTGGATGGCTCAGTTGCAAAAAATGAAAAGTTATCCAAGCAAGAAAAGTTTTTCCGAGACAGGATAACCGCGGATATTCGCAATTCTTTCTCGAATGTAAATGTTACCAGACAAAGAGCAATTTTAGCACAAAAGGAATTTATTCTTGCAAAAAAACTAGAAGAAGCAGAGCGTTTGCGCTATGTGATGGGAGAAGGAACTTTGCTAGTTGTAAATATTCGAGAGCAGACAACAGGAGAAGCGGCGATTCGAGAAGTGGATGCGTTAGTTGATCACCATCGTGCGATTGCAAACTATAAAGCTGCCGTTGCAGATGCATTAAAGAAATAATATTCATGAATTAAAATGCAGTTGACTCCAAAGCCATAGAGTGAAAATTATAGTCTTTAGGAACAGACATGGCAGAGAAAAAAGCTAGGATAATAAAATTGAGTTCTATGAAACAGAATTGGACTTTTTTAAGTAACCACGCCCATGTTCTGATTTGTCTTTACCGCGACCCTACAGTGCGCCTAAGAGACTTAGCCTTTAATGTCGGCATTACGGAGAGAGCTGTGATTGGTATTATTGAAGACTTAGAAACAGCAGGTGTTCTAGTTCGATTCAAAGAAGGCAGAAGGAATAAATACAAAATCCATGAATCTATCGCGCTTCGCCATCATCTTGAAGCTCATAAGACAATAGGCGATTTATTAAAACTAATAAAGTAAATAATGTTTTCTTCCTCATTTTGCACACTCATACTTCATACTCATAACCTGAACTAGACTAGCATTTACTAATAAACCTGATTTCATTGAATGGTGTTCCCATTAGCTCTATCCAATTCCAAATGGTTTTATTGAGACCACATATCCCTTCTCAGGAAATAACGGGATTTATTTATAAATATTCAAGTATTTTAATACATGAACAAATATTCATGTATTAAAATACTTGAATATTTAAGCGTATAATTTATGTTGTAAAAATATTCTTAAAATAAAGAGGACAAAATGAAAACAACCATATATTCATTGATTGTAATGAGCTTTTTTAGTAGTTTGTTTGCCCAGATAAATCAAGACGAAGCTCTTTCGAAACTTATCGAGGGAAACAAAAGATTTGTATCGGGGAATTCAGTTCGACCGAACCAGACTATAGAAAAGTTAAAAGAATTATCAAGGGGACAAAATCCATTTGCAGTTATTGTAGGCTGCTCGGATTCGAGAGTGCCAAATGAAATTATTTTCGATCAAGGTCTTGGCGATCTTTTTATCGTTCGGACAGCTGGTCAAGTTTCTAGTTATGCTTCTTGGGGGAGTATAGAATTTGCCGTAACTTCACTTGGTGCAAAACTAATTTTAGTTTTGGGGCATACAAAATGTGGAGCCGTTTCTGCTGCATGTGCTGTGCCTGAAGTCCCTGGCCATATTGTAACTCTTATTAACGCAATCAAACCTGCCGCAGAAATGGCAAGGGAAATGAAAGGGGATTTAGTTGATAATGCAGTAAGAGTAAATGTAGCCAAAGAAGTTGAACAATTGAAAAATCTTGAGCCAGTTCTTTCAAAGAAAGTAAAAAATGGAGAAATTAAAATTGTCGGCGCTGTTTATCACATTGAAAGCGGCAAAGTAGAATTAATCCCTGAAAATTATTTGAATAAAATTTCGAAGGAGAAAAAATAATGGAAGTATTTAATGCATTAATAGCAAAACTGCTATCGCCAATGGTGTTAGCATTCGCACTTGGAATTTTTGCGACACTCATTAAGAGCGATCTTAAATTTCCAGAAGGTCTTTATATTGGTTTAACAATCTATTTGCTCTTTGCGATTGGACTAAAAGGTGGAGCAAAACTCTCAGCTACGTCGATGTCAGAATTTTACAAGCCTGCTTTTGGAGCTATTCTGATGTGTTGTCTAATACCAGTCTGGTCTTATTTTATTTTAAATAAGCTCGGGAAATTTAGTAAAATTAACGCTGCTGCGATTGCAGCGCATTACGGATCTGTATCCGCAGTGACTTTCAGTGAAAGTCTTTCCTATATGGAGGTAATGGGTGTTAGCTTTGAAGGATTTATGCCTACTATGCTTGCAATAATGGAAGTTCCAGCTATCCTAATCGCAATTTTTTTAGCTAGAAAGCTATCTACGGATAATCAAAATTCTTCTTGGGGAAATTTACTCCATGAATTGTTTGCAGGGCGAGGAACTGTTTTGTTAATTGGAGGACTAGTAATTGGTTTCCTCTCAGGGAAGAAAGGTTTCGAGCAAGTAGCCCCTCTTTTTGATGCTCCATTCAAAGGAATACTTGCCTTATTCCTGCTGGAAGTTGGGCTTGTAACAGGTAGAAAACTTGGTGATCTACGTAAAGCTGGTCCTTTCTTAATTGCATTTGGTTTAATTATGCCAGTTATTCATGCTTGCATTGGAATATCTATTGGAAATATATTGGGATTATCCCTTGGAGGAGCGACAATCTTCGGAGTATTATGTGCGAGTGCTTCGTATATTGCGGCACCAGCAGCTATTCGAATTGCACTTCCTGAAGCAAGCCCAACTTTCTATCTCACTTCGGCGCTTGCAATAACATTCCCTTTTAATATTGTCTTTGGATTGCCTCTTTACTTAACAATAGCGAAACTAATTTATGGAGTAAACTCATGAACTTACATTCGGTAGAACTAATCACCATTATCTCCTTAGATGTTTTAGAAGAACGATTGATTTCTGAATTAAAATCGTTAGGAGTAAAAGGCTATACAGTAAGTGAAGCACACGGCGAAGGACTTAGTCAGCGCAGAGACGATAGCTGGGAAGGAAGAAATATACGTATTGAAATTCTTGCATCACCAGAAACCACAGAAAAAGTTTTTTCACACTTGCAGAAAGAATATTTTCCCAGATACAAAATGATTGCGTTTAATCAGACTGTAAAAGTTCTTAGGAAAGAAAAGTTTATTTGAATATTTAGCGAGAGTCTATTAACAGATAGACTCTCGCTGTGTCGGGTAAACAAAAATTACCCTCTAATATTATAGCCTCCATCTACATGTCGAATTTCTCCTGTCACTCTTCCGTAGGGACGAAGTAAGTAAGCAACTTCATAGCCAAGGTCTTCTGGTAATGCGTTACCAATTGGAGAATTTTGTTCTGCGAATTCCAGAGCTTCTTGTAATCCTTGGATTGCTCCACCGGCTTTACTTCCAGTGAATGGAGAAAAGCGAATGGAGTTTACTTTAATATTGTGAGATTTTCCAAGCTCGAAAGCCAACTCCCTTGTTATCCGCTCAAGTGCTGCCTTTGCAACACCTACATTTTTATACGGATGACGAACAATTTTTTCTGCACCAAGGTAACTCAGTGAAACAATCGAAGCATTTTTTTGTAAAACATTTTGGGCGAGTAAGCTACGGGTAACAGCGATTAGAGAGTAAGCAGAAACATCCATTGCCCCCATAAATTCTTCTCTGGTTACTTCTATTAAAGGCTTGACTGCTCCTGCTCTAATTGTTTTATCCATTGCGATAGAATGTAGAAGTCCATTTAGCTGGATTTTTTTATCGACAAGAGCCTTGGTAGTAAAGTCGATGCTTTCATCAATCGTCACATCTAGAGGCAAAGTGACAGTATCCTTTCCTAATTCCTTTGAAATAGTTTCTTGAAAATCAGAATAGGTTTTTTCTAAATACAATTTTGCTTTATCGGATAGATTTGTGTGATAGGGAGTTAGCCCTAAACCAGTGCAAACAAGTTCAGCTCCTTCTTTTTTTACTTGCTTTGCAATAGCGAGAGCAAGTGAACCAGAATCAGTAATTCCTGTTATTAAAATAGTGCAATTTTCTAGTGGATATTCAGACATCCGTTCTTCCTTAGTTAATTTGTTGTTATATACTTAGTCTTTTATTAGCCCTTATTCAGCAAAAAATAAACTAAAAAAATATGTCTAATCTAAAGATGAAATTACTACTAATTCTATTATTATTTATAAACTGCACTCCCGATGGACCTAGTTACATAACAGAAAATGAAGCGAGACAAAGGCTTTATTTGATCGCGATTAGCAAATGCTCATTAAGCGGAGTGGATCCCTCATCAAAAGCGATTGATATCTTTGCATTTGTAGAAAAGCAATTTAAAACAAATACTCTCAGTGAAGGAGACAGAAAAAAAGTTGTATACTATTCAAAAGATTTTCAGAAATGCGAATCAATTTTTACAGTAGCTCCAATCGAAAAATGCGATTTTAAAAATATAGATTTGATCAATTTGATTTCCAAAGGTGGACTTTGTAAATTGGAGCCTGCAAGTTATTATAACTTTTAACTCGAAATATACTTCAAATAAGCCATCACAAAATCATCCAAGTCGCCATCCATTACCGGCTGGACATTTCCAGTCTCATGGTCTGTGCGATGATCTTTGATTAGGTTATAAGGATGAAACACATAACTACGAATTTGCGAACCCCAGGCTATGTCTTTTTTCTCGCCGGATTTTTTTTGGCTTTCCTCTTCGGATTTTTTCTTTTCCAGTTCGTAAAGTTTTGCTTTGAGCATTTTCATGGCAGTAGCGCGGTTTTTAATTTGCGATCGCTCATTCTGACATTGCACTACAATTCCTGTCGGTAAATGCGTCATGCGAACTGCTGAGTCTGTTTTGTTAACGTGCTGACCGCCTGCACCAGAGGAACGATAAGTATCTATTCGTAAATCTTTATCTTCTACTACAATGTCAATGTCATCTTGCAATTCTGGAGAAACATGCACGGAGGCAAACGATGTATGCCGGCGTTTGTTTGCATCAAAGGGAGAAATTCGCACAAGCCGATGAATTCCATTTTCCCCTTTCAAATATCCGAAGGCATATTCCCCTTGGACATGGAGGGTAACGTTCTTTATCCCCGCCCCTTCTCCTTCCTGGTAGTCAATCATATCCACACGGTAGCCTTTTTTTTCAAAGTAGCGGCTGTACATACGAAATAGAATTTCCGCCCAGTCTTGGCTTTCCGTTCCGCCGGCTCCCGGGTGAATATTGAAGAACGCATTATTGCCATCATCCTCACCACTTAATGAGCCAAGTAATTCAAGCTTGGTAAATTCTTCCAAAAGCCTCGCATAATCTTCATTTAGCGCAAGGAGGGATGCTTCGTCCGTTGATTCTTCTAAAGTCATTTCAATCAAATCTGGAAAATCTAAAATTTCTTGTCGGATTGCAAGCCAGGGATTTAACTTTTTTTCTAGGACATTTTGTAGCTTAGAAATCTCTTGCGCCTTATCAGCGTTATCCCAAAACTTGGGTTCTTTGGCTTGCTCTTTGTAAGATGCAACACGGTCAAAATCTGTTTGTAGATTCAAAGACTTCCAACGAGAATTAAAATTTTCTTGGAGTTCCTTGCTGAGTTTTATGAGTTCTTTGGCTGGCTTTATGTCCATAGATAGACCTGTAATTTAAAAATAAAAAAGGCACTCCAAGGAATATATTTCCTCAAAATGCCTCTCGTGTTTGAATGGATTTTAATTCAGGATTGGTAGAAAATTTCTATTAAATTGTTATCTGGATCTTTGAAAACTAGAGATTCGCCTTTGCCGGCACTCTCAGGACCTTTTACAATTTTGATTCCCTTGTCTTCAATCTCAGAAATCGCTTCTGTAAAATCATCCACATCCATAACAAAGCTAAGAACTGGAGTTAAACTTCCACTCAACTGATTTTCTACTTTATCCACCTGCACTAACTTCACTTTAATCGGGTCAAGAGTCATGATGGTAAATTTTGAATTGGAGTCGTCTAGGACTTCAAAATCAAATAAATCAGAGTAAAATTTTGCTGAAGCTGACAAGTTTGTTACAGCTATACTTATGTGGTCAATACCTTCTACTATTATCATTCCATAAACCTATAATCTTTTTTACCAGTTTGGCTGAAAAAGGCAGGCTGTCCATTGAAAAATGTTCTAGAATTACAAATAAGTGACCCAATCGGAGCCAACACCCATAACAGCAAATCGAACACTACCTGAAATAGGTTTAAATTTTATGTCTTGTAACATTCCTTGTGCTATTATAAGGAATGTATCACCCGTCTGAAATTTTTCAGAGCTTGATTCACATTCTCCGGATACAACATGGACAATTTGGAAAACTTTTTCCTTGGATGGACAAGGAAGATTTGTTTCACTGGAAAATTCTAAAACTTCTAAACGGAATTTATCATTTGCCGCTAGAACCTTTCTTGTTCCATTTTGCCAAGTTACACTTTGAGGTTGAATGATTTCTTCGCCAGAGGATTTTTTAAAATTCAAAACGTCCAAAGCTTTTTCTAAATGCAATTTTCTTGGCTTTCCATCATCGCCTAATCGCCCGTAGTCGTAAACTCGATAAGTAGAGTCAGAAGATTGTTGGACTTCTAAAAGTAAATTTCCTCCTCCAATGGCGTGAACTGTCCCGGGATTAATCATAAATGCATCGCCAGCCTGAGCTTTCACCGATTGAAGACAGGATTCTGCTCGGTTACTCGCAATTAGCTCTGCGTAACGTTCTCGGTTTAAAGATTCACAAAACCCGCAGACAATTTCTGCACCGGGGTCAGTTGCTAAAATAAACCAGGCTTCTTTTTTTCCAAAACTTTCGGGATCTTTCGCGGCGGCATAAGCATTGTCGGGATGAACTTGAACGGATAATTTGTCTTTTGCGTCAATGATTTTAACAAGCAAAGGAAAGTCTTCTTCGTTCTTAAAGACATCTCCTAGAATTTCTTTTGTATGAGATTTGTAAACTTCTCGAAAGGTTTTCCCTTTTAAAATTCCATTTTCGATAATGGATAAGTCATTTCCATAATCGGAGACTTCCCAGGACTCACCGATATTTCCATCGGGTATCTTTCTACCGAGGATAGTCTCGAGTTTGCGCCCACCCCAGATTTTGTCTTTGTAGATTGGTTTAAATTTTAATATGTTTTGCATTAGTTTGGAATTATAGAAATTTACTTTTTGCCTTTTTTTTCTTCTTTAGAACTCAGTGCTTCACTAGGATTTAATTCAACATGAATTTCCGTTTTATTTTTCACTGGTTTATACATGGATCCAGTCGCATAATCTGTAATTATGCCAGGCCAGCCTGTAAATAAACTCAACCAGAACCAACGATTGATTCCTCTCTCTAATACAATATAATTATCATCGTAACCTTGGTATTCGAATTTTAAGACAGTGTCTCTTCTCATATTTACATCAATTTTACAGGGAGTTTTGTATTTTCCTATAACAAGCAAAGCATCCTGCGCAGTTACATCTGCATTGCTTGGATTTGAAGTGACTGTATAGGAATAGCTGTTATCGCTAAACATAGTTGCACAGTTCACAAAAAATAAAATCGAAATTAAATAAATAATTGTTATTAGGTTTTTAGTCATCGTAAGTATATTCTTATCCTTTATAAAATTTGAGTCAAACTTTTTTCTATTTTTGCAGGCTTACTTATTCTGGAATTTGAATTTCCACAATCAGCGGCAAATGATCAGAAATCACAGAGGTATCCTTTTGTCTTACGTAATAGGATTTTGTTTGAATTCCATCAGAATGAAAAATATAATCAATGGTTCTATCAGCTTTTCCCTTTGCATCAGGATCGTTTGCAATATGAGTATAATACAAAGCTTTATCCTTTCCGCTCATTGCTTCGAGTGGGACGGAAGATTTGAACGAATCAAACAATACACCAATTTCAGATTTAGGATTGTAAAATTCTTGATGAGTTTTCATAAGTGTAGACAAATCAAAATTAGGCGGAAGTAAATTAAAATCTCCCCCGATAAACCATTCTACTTTTTCAGAATTTCTTTTGGAAAAAAGATTCTTCAAAAAATCAATTTGTCTTTGCATTGTATCGTAACCGTGAGCGAATGCATCAAGGTGAGTGTTCATCGCGGATAAGTATTTAGAATTTGAAATTGGCATCTTAGCTTCGAGGATAGCTCTCTTCAATCCAAATTGTTTTGTAATCGGATCAGCAGGGATTATCGGTAGCGCATGACGCACGGCTGATTCAATTTTATACTTGCTGATAGTAGATACTTTTAGTCCAGTTGAGCCTTTCACTCTAGCATGAGGCAAATATTTATTTCTCCAATAGAATGCAGAGGCGCTGCAAGAATATTCTTCCGGTAAAAGTTTCATCAATTCCACAAGCTGATCTTGATTATCCGTTCGTTTCGCATCTTCATCCATTTCCTGTAAAAGGATTATGTCTGGACTTTCTTCCTTGATAACTCTTGCCACTTCTTTAAGAGTTGTTAAAATTTCACTTGCTTCGGGTCGTTCATGCGGACCGTCACCATTTGGAACATCAAAAAAGAAAATATATTTTTTTCCTGCCATGAACTGTATGTTCCAGTTCAGAACTTTTAACTTTTGTCCTGGTATTAAAACTGGTGGATTGGTTTTGCAAGATACTTTTTCTTCCTGCAAATCGGAAGGATGATAGGTAAGACTGTAAACGAAAATAGTGAGACCCAAGGCAGCTGAAACTAGAAGCACAATTAGACCGAGTAAAATTTTTTTGAATATTTTCATATAACTCCTCTTGTATGTAGAACTCAAATTTTAAGATTGTAACTTTTTTGTAAAGGTTGTTTTACTTTTATAACCGAACAATTAGATAATGTGTCGAAATTTACATGGAAGTTGACCTTAAAAGAATTTGACAATTTTTCTTTCTGCAACTATGTTGCAAATAAGAGTCTAAACAAATAACAATGATAGCCAGTATAAGAAAGAATTTCTCCAATCTTGAATCCCTCAGTGCCGTTGGGATGTTTCTCTCCATTGCATGCGCGATTCATTGTATGGCACTTCCTTTGCTTATTTTAATAGCCCCACTTACTGGGATCGCTTTTTTCGAAAATGAAATGCTTGAGCATCTGACTCTTGGGACTTCTATTCTAATAACAGCATTCAGCCTTTTTTCTGGATTTAAAAATCATAAGAACGTACAACTCATTGCTTTATTTTTTTTAGCTATACTCATTCTGGTAATTGGTAATTTCATACCTGATTTATTCAAACCCTGGGCAGATGCACTTGGCGCATTTTCGATTGCTACTACACTTTTTTGGAACTTGCGGCTAACACATACTCACCACGAAGATTGTAAGCACTGACGGCAACATTACTTAGTTAAAGTTTAATTTACTCTAAGTCTAGATTTTAACTTGACTAAAATATTAAATAGCTGACTCTATTTGTGAGGTTCGAAAATGAAAGCGCTTGAGACGATCGTCGATACTACTGAAACAAGATTTATTACATTGGAACTACCCCAAGAGATTAAACCCGGTAAACACAAATTAGTCATCGTAGTCTATGAGGATTTTTCTGAGGATACGGATGATTTGTCTAAAGAAGCTTTATCACCAGAAATTAACCAAGCGTACAAGGATGAATTGGATATTCGGCTAGCGCGAATGGAAACCGAGCCGCACGCAGGTTACACATGGGAAGAATCCATTCAAATGCTGGAGAAAAGATTTGGAAAAAAAATTAAAGCTTGAACCTGAGGCTATAGAAGATTTGGCGCAAAGCTATGAATACTATGAAAGTAAAAGGGAAGGTCTTGGTGAAGAGTTTGTGAATGAAGTAAAAGCCAAAATAACTAAGATTGTCAACAAGCCAAATTCATACCCCCTATTTTATAAACAAACTCG
>JANYCR010000126.1 GCA_025360185.1 Leptospiraceae bacterium
GTTGTATCTGTGATTTCTGCCAATGCCATAAAAAACTCCTTTTTAGTGCTTCTTATTATTAGATAGTTAAATATCTAACTATTTCTATATTTTTTATCTAATTCAATAGATAATTTTCACCCGACTTTGTCAAGCTTCACAGCAATTTCAAAGGAAAAGAAGTATTATATTTTTATCATTGGTTATTTTTTCTTTTTTTTAGGATTGGCTTTGTCGTTTTCGATCATGTCGATTTTATTATTCAACGATTCAATCAAAGTCTTGGTTTTATCCAAGTCATCCCGGTTTCCGGTTATTTGGAAAATCTTACGATTCATCTCTAACATAGCTACAGATTTTTTCAAATCTCCAGTATCATTAGTAGAAAGGTCAAATTTAGTTCGGTATTCCTGTGCGGTAAAGTTAGCAAGCTCTACAATAAGATTATAATGCTCTTTTCTGACATAGAAATAGGGATTGTCCAAATCATTTTCTCTTTCAAATGCTCTAAAGTCGAAGAAATTCTTAGCAAGCACGGCTAATTTAAAATAAATTTCAGGCCAGCTCCATCTCCATTTACTTCCCTGTCCATAAGCATCAATGAGCGTATTTACAGTCTTTCTAAAGCTCTTTAAAAAATGAAGCCGTTGCAAAGGATTAATTTCTGCAATGCTATCAAGCAATTCCCTATTTTCATCAAGCCCATTTTCATGGTCATTGCCAACGACTTTCTCCATTGCAGAAAGAACACTGTAGACTTCTTTACGAGCAGTATTAAGATAGTCTTCTGCCTTTAAGTTTCTCGTTATCAGTGAAACTTCGTTAATACCGATACAGGTATTAATTAACTTAATAGAATTTAATACAAGGGCAAGCTGATAGTAAGGATCCATTGCCTTATTTGTATTTTTCTTCATTTGAAATTTATAAAAGCTTACATCCTTTTTAAGTTCTTCGATATATGCTTTGAACTCTTTTAAATTCTCAATATAGGTTGCAGTCTGTTCTTTTGTCAGTGCCATATTTGGATACTACTCAGAATATCGTCTTAGTTAGTAAATTATTGTAGATTTATTCAAGCTTGTAGTCAGAAAAAGCTTTTATTTTTTCAAAAAGTCTGAGGCAGGAAATAAATCCAGCCTCAGATAGTCAGGGAGATAAAATTTAATTCAGCCAAGGAATTTAACTGAATTAAGATGAAACCAAAAGCTAGTTTTAGCTTACTTTGCTAAATGTTGTGACTTCTAATCCATCACAATGAAAGAATTCACGAGTAATGCGTAAAACTTCATCCATATCTAGGTTCTTGGAAGAAAATATCTCTATATTGGCAGAAGATTTTTCAGAAGAGAAATTACCAGCAATGCAAGACTTCTCAACTAATTGAAATATAGAATAGGACTTTCCTGTCTCTCTTTGGGCTACATGGCATTCTCCATGACTGTGAACACTAAGAACTTGGCTCAGCATTTTCGCATAGGTTTTAATTGTAGACTCATCTTGGTCTGTCCGATTACTACCTTCAATTGCTATGTTTGTATGTTGATTCCAACTTCCTTGGTGATAAACAACTTCTTTTAGATTGATAATATCGTTTGCGCTAAACATGTATAAATACCTCGTAAAATTTATTTTCAAAATTAAGGGATTAGAAAACTCGATATAAATCGAGAAATGCGTTTGCTGTATTTCAGCTACAACACGGAGGAGGAATGTTATGCAGTTTATAGTTTAAGCAAAAAGAAAAAGTATAAGTAAAGATGCTATTTTTAAAATATTGGTGAAATGGATTCGAATAAGGAATTGTAAAAGAAAGAAAATGGAGGTAATCCCGATTCTCTTCTGATTCGTTAACTCTAGAATCCTCCCCGCTATTTATATAAGAAGTTAGATTGTATTCTGTAGCATATGTTTGCGATTTGAGAGTATTGAAAGGATTCGCAGTTTTAGATATCTTTTGAAATGTCTTTGCCTGCGAAAATGGAATCACAGAAAAACTCAAAACAAAAGAGATAATTATTCCTGTCACAACTAAGAATCTATATGATTTTATAAAAAAGTCTCTCATAACTTTATCTTTTATAGCAATATCCAACATAACGAATTTTTGTCAAGTATATTAATCCGATTTACGTTTAGGAGATCTCTTTTCTTTTCCGACAATGAATAAAGTGCTTTTCTAATTCTAAATTTTTTGGAAAATAAATCTATGAAATTAATTCCGACGAAATTCTATATTCCTTTTCTAATCCTAACCTATTCCTCTTTGACTGCCGAAGTAGACTTAAACTACAACTATGATTACGAAATGAACGGGGTGAAAACCAAATTTTCTGAATGGGTTCCTTACAAACTCCACAAATGGAATCCAAAATTTCTAGAAGACTATTACGAACTCTATGGTTTGAAACTACACTATGGCGAGGACGAGCTTAGAAAAGATATTTATTTTCTAAAAGTTGGATTAGAAAGTAGATTTCGCCAGCCAAACAATGCGCTTTGTAAAGTGAAGAACGAAAGAGAATATCATAAATACAGACTTCTAGTAACGATGCACTTGAATTTACAAATCATGCGCGCCTATATGCGAATAGCCTCTCTCTACGACAAACGACATGTATACTTCCAAAATCTGGATTATGCTTATGATTTAAAAAAATCATTCAAAGTAGCAGAAGGTTTTTACAAAGAAGCCATTCCTTATTGGAAAAAAGCAGAGGAGCTTGCAAAAAAAGCAAATGAAATCAAAGAAGAAATTGACCTCGGCACAATTGAATCAGAACGTTTTGAAATCGTTAACGGCAAATTGAACTTTGCCAACATCATTAACGACCATTTGTCCAGGCTCGCCAAAAAGCAAGAAACAGTGGAAGAATATCTGCGGCAAAACCCGGAATCCGATAAACCTCCATTGTAGGGTTTGACACGGAGGAGCGGAGATGGAGATTACTCATTTAACAATTCCTCCGCAATCAATTCCGCCTGTTTCAAAACAGTCTCAGTTGCAAGAACTTGCATATCGGGCGGATAACCATATTGTCGCAAAATGCGCTTTACAATCACTTTTAGTTTTGCCTTAACGCTTTCTTTTATTGTCCAGTCAATCGACGCATTTTCTTTAACTTTTTGAAATAGGATAACAGCAAGCTCACGGAGTTTATCTTTTTCCATGACTTCTCTTGCGCTGTCATTATTTGCAATAGCGGTATAGAATGCGTATTCGTAATCGGATAAACCCATTTCTTTCGGCTCTTTATCCATACTTTGAATTTCTTTCGATAATTTAATAAGTTCTTCAATTACTTCTGCGGCAGTGAGAATCTTATTATGATATTTCTTAATGGAAGCCTCAAGCATTTCTATTAACGTTCTACTTTGAATCAGGTTCTTTTTTGTGCGGGAATTAATTTCATCATTGAGTAATTTTTTTAATACTTCGAGAGCAAGATTTTTATGCTCCATATTCTTTACTTCCATGAGAAATTCATCCGATAATATCGATATGTCCGGTTTTTTAATCCCTGCCGCATCGAATACATCTATTACTTTTTCGGTTACTAATGCTTTGTCGATAACTTGGCGTATTGCACTTTCCATTTCTTCACTGGTTCGTCCTGATCCAGTGTTTTCAAATTTAACTAACCTTGCTTTGATTGCTTGAAAGAAGGCTACTTCGTCTTTTGCGTCCATTGCTTTATCATGTGGAATTGCAATCGAGAAAGCCTTTGATAGGGCAGTTACCTCATCTATAAATCGCTTCTTTCCATTTTCAATACCAAGAATATGTTCTTCTGCGGCTAATATCAAGTAAAGCTTTCTTCCCGTTTCCGCTGTGAAATATTCCTTATAAGAAAACCCGTTGAACATCTGAGAAACTACTTCTAGTTTTTCTTGCATCAATACAACTGCTTGTTCTTGTTGAACTAATGGGTCACCCTTACCACCTGAATCTGCATAGAAAGAAAGTGCTTTTTTCAAATCAGAGGCTATTCCTAAGTAGTCTACAATGAGTCCGCCCGTTTTATCTTTATAAACACGATTCACGCGAGCGATTGCTTAGATTATGACCCTTCATAGGTTTATCAATGTATAGCGTATGTAAAGAAGGGACATCAAAACCAGTTAACCACATGTCCCGAACGATTACTAATTTTAATTCATCATCAGAATTTTTCATTCTGTCGGCTAATTTTCTTCGTTCTTCTTTAGTCGTATGATGTTTTGCAATAATTGGTCCATCGGAAGAGGCAGAGGTCATAACAACTTTAATTTTCCCTCTAGACAAATCCTCATTATGCCATTCCGGTTTTAAGAGAATGATTTCTTGATATAATTCCGCTGCAATTCGACGAGACATGGAAACAATCATTGCCTTTCCATCAATTACTCCCTGTCTTTGTTCAAAATGAGCAATCAAATCCTTTGCAACTTGTTTAATCCGATTAGGGCTTCCAATCAAAGCTTCTAGTTGAGTCCATTTAGTCTTAGCCTGCTGGGATAATCGTAGTATGCCGTCATTGGAATTACGGTCATTATCCGTTGTAAGGAACGGTTTCAAACCGTTCCTTACGCCGATGACGTTACCGTTCCTTACTTTGGAGTCGTTACCGTTCCTTACATCGGCAGAGGATTCATTCCATTCTTCTACAAGGTCTTCTTCTAATTCCTGGACTAATCGTTTTCCTTCATCCGTGAGGCTAATCTTAGCTAACCGACTTTCGTAAAATATTTTAACTGTAGCGCCATCATGGATAGATTGCGCAATATCGTAAATATCCACATAATTTCCAAATACTGCTGGAGTATTCACATCGGTATTTTCTATCGGTGTTCCAGTAAATCCGAGATAAGTTGCATTTGGTAGTGCATCTCGCATATACTTGGCAAACCCATAAACGATTTTCTTTCCAATGATATTTCCTTTCTCATCTTTGTCATCTATGGTCTTTGCTTTGAAACCGTATTGGGTTCTATGGGCTTCGTCTGCTATAACGATAATATTTTTACGCATGGATAACAACTCGTATGTTGCTCCGGTCACTGAGCTTGTCGAAGTGTCTGGTTGAAATTTTTGAATTGTTGTGAATATAACTCCACCAGAGGCTACTCTCAATAATTCTTTCAATTGTTCTCTATTATCTACTTGCTTGGGTTCTTGTCTTAATAATTGTTTCGCAGAAGCAAAAGTATCGAAGAGTTGATCATCTAAATCATTTCTATCAGTAATAATAAGAACAGTTGGATTGTCCATTGCCAAGACAATCTTTCCTGTATAAAAAACCATTGAGAGAGATTTTCCACTTCCCTGTGTATGCCAAATCACTCCACCTTTTTAATCTCCGATCTTTTGCACCTGCGAACTTTTTAATCCATGCGCTTCTGGCGAATGAACAACAATCGAATCATTTAATTTTTGAGACTTAGTAATAAATCCAGAAGCCCTAAGGGTTGAGTCTACAGCGCGATTGACCGCATAATACTGATGATACGCTGCTATTTTTTTTACAGTTTCAATCATCGTAATGCCTGCATTATCTTCCTTTTTTGAAGTTTCAAATACTATAAAATGGCGGATAAGGTCTAACAGAGTTTCTTTACCAAGCATTCCTTTGATTAAAATTTCTAATTGTCCAATTAATGGAGAAGCCTCCACATGTTAGGGCAAACGCATTAAAATAAGTCTTGTACATTCCCTACAATATAAAATATTGTAGAGTATGAAAGAACTAATAAATATAGTTGAGCATTTTAAAGGACTAGCGGATCCGAGAATAGAGTGTGGGAAGAAGCATTTACTGAGTGAAATAATATTCATAGCAATAGCATCGATAATCAGTGGAGCGGATGACTGGAATGAGATTGAGTTGTTCGGCAAAATGCATATTGAATGGTTTAAGAAGTTTATAGAATTAAAA
>JANYCR010000142.1 GCA_025360185.1 Leptospiraceae bacterium
CAGATTCCCACATCGGGCATTCTAATATTATTAAATATTGCGGTCGCCCCTTTGAAACCAAAGAAGAACATGATGAGGAGCTGATTAAAAGGTGGAATTCCGTCATTTCCCCTAAAGATGACGTTTATCATCTTGGAGATGTTGGTTTTGGGACTTCTGAAGATTTACATCGTGTCCTTCAGAGGCTTAAAGGTCGGATTTACCTGATTAAAGGAAATCATGATGGCCCAGCTTTACGAGAACCGGCCTTAAAAAGATTCAAATTTGTCAAAGATGTCCATGAAATCAAGGGGTTACATGACAATAAGAAGTATCGAATTTGGCTGTCTCACTATGCTCATCGGACTTGGCCGATGTCAAATCATGGTAGCTGGCACTTATTTGGTCATAGTCATGCAAATATGCCTCCTCATGGCCTATCTTTTGATGTCGGAGTCGATTGTTGGGATTTTACTCCCATTTCGATTGAGCAGGTAGCTAAGAAGATGTCAGAGCTAAAACTAGTTCTAGATTATGACAATGAAAAAAAGATTCTGAGAAAACAAGCACTTGAAGACTTAGTACGACAAGATGAGCAATTAGGACGATACGACGAAGAATTGTTAGGAAATCCTTTAATTAAACTTCCTGAGTAATCGGACCTTCTGGTAAATGGTCGATAGCCGTCCAAGGTGTAAACACAATTTCAGCCAACTTCACATTTGCAAATACTTTTAGTGGAGTATTTGTATTGACGGAGTAATATCCAGATGTGAGAATTTCGTCATTCGGTAATCCGAATAATGGAGTCGGTCGGTAATCTTTCTTCCAGTGTTCCCAATCTCTCCATGTAGGCCCAAGTTGTTCGGACTGAACATCGTAATTAGTTTCGTCCATACTAAGTTCAGCACTTGTATCGGCAAGTGAACAGCTAGCGTCGACAAATGTTAATTCTTGAGGGGCGATAATATTAAATTGATTCCAGTCATATTGATATTCATAGAATATCTCAACTTCCATTCCGGCAAAACCATCTAGGTCTGGGACAGAGGCTCCAGCATCAATAAATGAATCAGTCGACACTTCCGAAAACATTATGAATCCGGCTGGATGAACTAGACTCTTAACAATAGATTCGTATTGGTCTCTACTTTGCTGAGACTTAACTACATAGCTCCACTGAGAATAATAATTACTGTCTTGAATTGCTTTAAGACTAGAAAATTGTCCATCAGTGTTTAAGAAGTAGCCAGGATACTTTGTGATCGTATCAAATAATGCTGTTCCATAAGCCTGAGATGTAACTCCAGGATACACTGGAAAAGTGACTACAGTAGTCAGAGGATTATAGCCTGAACCAAATTGAAAAAGCTCGACCGCCTTAACTCCTCCAGTATTTGTAACAGTTGTAATTCTAGCCTGACAATTGAAACCTTCGCCCGTAACCAAAACAATTTGGCCGACTTGATAACCCGCTCCAGGTGTCGTCACTTGAATTTTGGAAATGATAGGCAATAGTCTTAACTGAATACTCGAATCATCGCTTCTAATAATTTCATTTGAAGCAAATTTGCCGACAATAGAAGAACGATTTAGAAATAGTTCATAGGTTGAAATCGTTCCGTCTTGAACAAATAAAACTTTTTCGACGAAAGCACTAGCCTTAGTGTCTGTTCCGACAACTCTGTTCCCGACGAGTAAAGCTGGGTCTCCAGAATTAAGGATACATTTAATGGTTCTGTCTTGAATCCATTTACCATCCGAGAATCTAAGAATGTCAAGGCGAGGATAATAAAATGAAACATCTTGACCAAAGAAAACTCTGAAGAGAAATTTAAATGATTTCTCAGTTCCTTTAGCCAAGTAAAACTGTCTAATATTTTTAATTAAGAGGGCAGGAGAAAGGGCAGTATTTCTTGGGAATGTGGGCGCATACTCACGGAAAAAGAATTCCATGAGTTCAGTTGTTGTCGTATCAATATTCTGAAGACTAAAAAGCCTTCGGAGCATATACAACGGGCCTTCTTTACGCTCTCTCCATTTAAAAAATTCTTGGATGAATTTAACAAACTCAGGATGATTCTCTCTGATAAATTCTGGGAGCTGAGTTTCAACTTGCGTCCAAGACTCATTTACCGAGCTTACCGAGTATAACTGAGGAAAGCCTACAGCTTGTTGGTCGTTAGGAA
>JANYCR010000145.1 GCA_025360185.1 Leptospiraceae bacterium
GCAACGCTAATAGAAAGAAAGCATTTTACTAGGAATCTACGAAAGGATTCAGCCTGATTTTCCCACATCAAGATTAAATATCTTTCTAGAAAAACTCCAATGAGCAATGTCATGGGCATATGCGTATGTAGTAAATGGGGGTATAATTTCAATAATCCGCTCGACCACAAAAAAGATTGTAACAGAAATGAAAATAAAAATAAAAAGACTCCGCCTAAATACCAGTTCTTCGAAGATAATTTAACGGAAGCAAATTCACCCACTGCAAAGAGCAAGGCGAGCGCCGCACTAAATCCCAAGAAGAAGTTAGAAAAACTCATTCGCTTTTATTTAGGTATTTTATGAATGGGAATAACACTTTATAGGCTTCAATGCAGAGTTTAGAAAAATCCGTTGAAAGTAAAAGTTTATCATCTATTTTTTTTTCAACAATATAACTTGTATATTTCAGAAGTTCAATTTCAGGGTGATCTTTAGAAAATCCTCTTGGCGTTGTTTTAACCTTCAGTTCAGAGAGTTCCGGGAATAAAGATTTGAATTTCTTCTCTGCAATGATCTTTTTAAATTCTTTAGGATTATCAATAATTTTTTCCCTTAGTTTTCTTAGTGAAGCGGAATCTGGCATATACCGCCCGCCTGCGATAAAAGAATTATTCCCCGGCTCAATATGAATATAAAATAAAACGGTTTCCATTGATTTACCGCTTTCACTGATAGCGGCACCAAAGTTTGGTTTATAAGGCTCTTTATTTTTAGCAAACCTTACATCTCTATAAATTCTAAAAATGCATTTCTTTGGATCAACGCCGACTAGGTTTTTATTGGTCTTCGCTAGTTGATAGAAAAGGTCTGAAATAAAGACTTCAAAATCATTTTTTGCTTTTTCAAAAGAAGGTTTATTCTTTTCAAACCAGTCTTTTTTGTTGTTCTTCTTTAATTCATTTAAAAAATCTAAAGTTGCTTTTTGTAGCATAGAATCATCCTATTCTTTTACATCATCATCATACAAATCATAAGTTGTAAAACCAAAAATAAAATCAACGAGTTCAGCAGGATTAAACCCAATTCGTATTCCACCATAAATACCAATTGCAAATTCAATTTGATAGAGATAAGATTTAGGGTAGCCGTTTGGTTTTTCATTTTCTTTTGGTAGGTAAGCAAGGATTGCGGGGTTAGTGTTCGGATTTTCTTCTAGCATGTTTTTTATTACCATGCGCCTAACTTCTTCCTTTTGTCTTTTTTTCCTATCCTTTGGCGGGTCTGCTAATATCTTCATATATACGAGAGAGTAGCTTTTAACGTTGTCTCGGGAATCTTTCACAATCGGAATTTTATTTTCATATTGTATTTTCCCATCATCGGCTAATTCCAATTCGCCTGAGTAAAATGTCTCTCCACCTAACCATCCAAAAACAAGTTGTTGTGAGAAATAACTAGAAAAACTCCCACCACGAAGTCCAATACCACCGCCTAGATCCTTTTTGCCTGGCTCTGTTTCTCCACCTACAAATAAAAAGCCTAGATTGATTGGGGCTAATTTGAGATTAACTCCATAGACTGGTTTTTCTACTCCCACAGTGAATACATCTTGTAAGTCCTTGCGGCGATTGTTCCAATAAGTAGCACAGTCTACGAAAAAAAAAATACAAATGAGTATACTTACAATTCGAAATCCAAACGGTGGTTTCATAAATCCTCGATTCCTGCTTCTAGAAAACCTTTTCGTCTAAGCAAACACGAATCGCATTTTCCACAAGCCTTACCTTTAACGGGATCATAGCAAGAATGAGTCATCGAAAAAGGAACTTTTAATTTATTACCAAGTATTACAATTTCCTTTTTAGATAAATGTAAAAGAGGAGTCTTGATTTGTATTGCTTTTTTTTCATCGCCTGACTTTGTTCCAATGGCTATGGCTTGCTGAAATGCTTTTATGAATTCGGGACGACAGTCCGGATAACCGGAATAATCCAGTGCGTTGACACCGATATATATTTCCGATAAGCCCAATCCTTCTGCAATTGAAGTTGCATAGGAAAGAAAAAGAATATTTCTACCGGGAACATATGTATTTGGAATTTTCTGAGTCGAAGAAAAGTTCTTAGGGACTTTGATCTCTCGATTTACAAGCGATGTGTTTCTAAAAATTTCTGGATTTATTTTTACAATTATGTGTGGAATTTTTAATAGGACGGTAAGCTTCTTGGCTTTCTCGATTTCAATTTTATGTCTTTGCGAATAATCAAAAGAAACCGCAGTTACAGTTTTATTTTTACTCAAGGCGTAATATAGGCAAGTTGTAGAATCTAATCCACCTGAAAAAAGAACAAGGGCTCCTTTTTTTTCTTTGTTCGTTTTCATTTTGAACCAGAATATACGCAGGCACTATTGCAAGTTTCGTGGAGCGTGATTTTAAATAGAAGCGGAAGCTCTGGCTTCAATTTTTTCCATATCCAAATGGCTATGTTTTCACTTGTTGGATTTTCTAAACCTTCTACATCATTCAAATAAAAATGATCTAAGTGATTTTCAATGAGTGGCTTTACTACTTTTTTAATATCACCGAAATCCATGAGCCAGCCAGTGTGAGGGTCAACATTTCCTTTTAAGTGAATTTTAAAACGGAACGTATGCCCGTGGAGTCGCTTACATTTATGACCTTCTGGAACGTTAGGTAACAGGTGTGCCGCGTCAAAACTAAAATCTCGAATAAGTTCTATTTCATCCATAGGGTTCTATTGCATGTTCCTTTTTAAAATAATCTACTCAAATTTAATTATCATGCCTTCATAGGAGCTTAATCTAATATGAGGTAACTTGATAGTTTCCCCTTCCAGCCTTTGCATGTCGGTTGAATAAAGGAGAATTGTTTTTGTTTTAGGATGTGTATGCTTATCTAAATCAAATTGGACTTTTTCGTTTTTGAAATTGAGCAAAATTAAAAGTCTATTCTTTTTGTAAATTCTAAAATACGCAAGGACTTTTCCGCTTGGATCATCTAGCAAACGAATATCGCCCTTCTGTAAAATTTCAGAGCTGCGTCTAATGGAGAGTAATTTCTTGTAAGTATTTAGCAGACTATCTGGTTTTGCTGCTTCTACTTCCACATTATTTTTTTTGTAATTCTTATTCATAGGAAGCCATGGCTTGGATGTGGAAAATCCCGCATACTCAGATGCATTCCAACACATGGGTAATCTTGATTTGTCGCGTCCATTGAATATAGGCCAATACATCTTTCCCAGTGGATCCTGAATTTCATCTTTCGGAACGGATTGATCCTCCATTCCGATTTCTTCCCCGTAATAAAGAAACGGCGTTCCTCGCAAAGTAAGCATTAACATGGCCGCTATTCGCATTCGAGGAATAGTCTCAATTCCTTTTTCGTAACGCTTGATATGACGAATCTGGTCGTGGTTACTTAGGGTGTAGTTAGGCCAATCCCCTGGTTTAAGTTCTTGTTCTAGACTTGCAATAGCGGCTTTGAATTTGTTTGGATCCCATTTGCAATAGAGAAATGCAAAGTTAAATGCCATATGAAGCTCATCGCTATTATCCCCATAATAAGATGTGGCTAATTTGGGATTGCCCGGTGGCTCTATAAATACTTCTCCAACGGACATTCTATCGCCATCGTAAGAATTCAAAAGTTTTCTAAAACTTTTTAGTATGCTATGCACTTTCGGTCTATCCCTGTCATAGATATGATGTTGAATGTCATACGGTCGCAAGCCTTTAAAATAATCTTTTGGATTATCGCGAAGTTTTTTATCTTTGATATAATAGTTTACTACATCCAATCTGAATCCATCCACACCCATATCAAGCCAGTAAGAAATCATTTTAAAAATTGCTTTTTTAACTTCTGGATTTCTCCAATTCAAATCGGGTTGTTCTTTTGTAAAACCATGGTAATAGTATTGCTTTGTTTTCTCATCCCACTCCCAAGCGTTACCACCGAAGGCACCCATCCAATTATTAGGAGGCTTGCCGTCTATCGCATCTTCCCATATATACCAATCACGTTTTTTGTTTTTTTTAGAAGAGCGTGATTCTATAAACCAGGGATGTTGGTCTGATGTATGATTGATGACAAGATCCATGATAACTTTTATGTTTCGTTTATGTGCTTCTTTAAGTAATTTTTTGAAAGTCTTCAAATCACCAAAGACTGGATCAATATCCTCGTAGTCAGAAATATCATATCCGAAATCTACCATTGGTGAGGGGTAAATAGGAGATAGCCATATCGCGTCAACTCCGAGAGAGTCAGGATTGCCATTTAGATAATCTAACTTTTCGATGATTCCTTGTAAATCACCGATTCCATCCCCATTCGAATCTGCGAAACTGCGCGGGTAAATTTGATATACGACTGCTTCTTTCCACCACATGATTAATACTCTATGTATGAGATTTCTGTTTTAATTTTTTGAGAGGCTGCATTAGCGATTTCTTGTTCCATTTTTTTCAAGAGTTCTACATCTTCAATTTTATTTCCTGCATTTGATTTAATATAAAATGAATCGTAGGCGTAGTCTGCACTCGTAGAGACTCTTACAAAATGAAGCTGCACATCGAATGAAAGAATTTGTTTGATGATTCTATATAATAATCCAAGAGAATCTGGCAATAATATTTCCAAAATAGTATAATCTGCGGATAATACGTTGTTAAATTCAATTTTCTGTGCTACCATTCCATCCGGAATTTTATTATAACTTACCCATTCAATCGGGGATGCAAGAAGATTTTCTACGTTTAATCTTTTATCAATTACTCCTTTTATATTTCCTTTTAAACGATCAAGCTTTTCTTCTTTAATATCACCACCACCAAAACTATCCGTGATTTGAATTTGACTAATTACAAAACCGCTTGCATTTTTAAAAGAACGCATACCTATTACGCTTAACGCTTCCGAAGTCACCGTTCCTGTTAAATCAGAGAGTAAATACCTATCTTCTAGGCTATACACAGTGACCGTAACATATGCAGGCTCTTTTTCATATTCTATTTCTGGAATTTCAGAAGGGTTTGATTTGCATTTCATATGCATTAAAAATTGTTGGAGGACGCGTCTAGGAGTATTATAACGCAAATAGGTATTAGCCGGTATCATTTCCTCGGCAAATTTTAAAATATGATTTGTTAAACTATCTTCTAATTTTTCCTTTTGTTGAAGATAGTTTCGTAGTAGATCTTGAGCTTTGTTTGTTTTAGCGGTTAATACTGTGTTGTCAGAATTTCTTAAAAGCTCAAGTGTATTTTTATATAGAGTATGTAAAATAGATTTTTTCCAATTTGTAAGAACATTCGGTCCGACAGATTTTGTATCAATAATTGTAAATACATAAAGTAGTTTTAATCTATTTTCAGTTCCAACTAAATGTGCAAAATCTCGCAATAGTTCTGGATCGGAAATATCCCGCTTCGATGTTAATTCAGACATATGAATATGAACCTCGACTAAAAATTTGAATAAATCATTTTCTTCATCATTTAATCCAAGCCTTTCTCCAATAGCTGTCGCAAGCTCAGCTCCATACTGACAATGATCTCCCTGTTTGACTTTACCCGCATCATGAACTATGATTGCAAGAGCAAGTATATATAAATGATCGCATTCATAAAATACTTGTTGAACTTCGTTGTCATCGAAAATTCCATTTAGGAGTTTATCAAGCTCTCTGAGGATAAGCAGTGTATGCTCATCAACAGGATATTGATGATGATAACTAAAAAGGGAAAAATTCGCACAAGCCCCAAATTCTGGCAGAAAATGTTCTAGAATACCTGCTCGATGCATGCTGGTAAGAATTCTTCCGATGTTTCTGGACTCTTTTAGAATTCTTAAAAAAAGTTCAATGGCGAGATTAGAACTTTTAAAATCTTCCTGTAAGAAGTGAGAGGCAAATCGTAGTTCACTTGTCAAACTCGAAGATAAATTTAAGTTTAATTTATGAGATATATAAAAAATTTGAAGAATATCTCCATAAAGAGTTTCTGGATTTGAAAAAAGTTTTCCAATCTTCGGTGGGTAGAGATAATCATCTAAGTGTTGTAAAAAAAATTCTGATTTTTCTAAAGTGAACATTCTGTTTGGATTATTTTTTTTATAGTCCAAATAAATTCCCATGAAAGAATGAATTTCATTTTGATGCGTATATAGCGTATTCATCATTTTATCAATAGAGGTAATTTCTGTTTTTGAGCCAAATCCCATGTATTCCGCTACTCTAGGTTGTTCCGTTAAATCGAGTCTGTCGATCTTTCTTCCTTGTATTGCATGAAGAGCTATGCGTGCACGAAGTAAAAAGTCATACGCGCTTTCTATTTGTTGCACCTCTCCTCGAGTAAAAACAGGAAGAAGTGCAAGACCACTCAGTGATGGGATATAATTTGTAGATTTTTCAATCCAATAGATTGCCTGAAGATTTCTTAAGCCTAAATGTCCATTTTTTAAATCGGGCTCAGCAACTAGAAGCGGAAAATAGGAATTAACCGTAGATTGTAAATAATTAATCTTATCGTGATTATAATGGCTCAATAGATCGTAGGGAAGATTTTTGAGAAAATGGGTTTCATAACTTATAAACAAACTCTCAGAACCAGTTAAAAAACGAGAGTCAAGCATAGCATAAAAAGTATTTACATTGTCCAAGTTATCCCGACATTCTTCAATCGTTCGACAAGAGTGTCCGACTTCTTTTCCTGAGTCATATAGGAATGTATTAATCTTGGAAATAATTTCTGTTAGCATAGACTCACTGAGTCCATTATGCAAGTATAGCAAATCAATGTCAGAGAATGGGGCTAATTCCATTCTGCCGTAGCCACCGATTGCAACAATACAAAAACGATCTTGGATTTCAGGGTAGTCTTTTTCGATGAGACTATATAAACGAACAATTTCCGCATCAACAATATAAGTAAGCTGACGGCAAATAAACCTACCTGATATATGCGGGCTCTTTTCAAGTGTTCTCTGGAATCTAGATTTTAAATCAAGGATGATAGGCATGGCTTGCTACTTAGAAATTTCGGGGCAATACCATTTTGAGATAGTCTATTAGAATCTCAACTAATAAATAACTAATAGAATTTAATGGGATTGGATTCAACTCTAAAAAATCCTTTTTGTCTCTCAAATAAAGCTTCCTATAGACGGTATTCTTTCTTAATACAGCTAGAGATTCCGACTCAACTGCATAGTATGATTAATTTTCCGGTATTGATATCAATTCCGATATGCAACTCGGGTTTTTTTTGACTTTGTCAAAAATTATATGCATCAAGTCTTGAAAGCATTTCCTTAACTGCGGCAATTGCTTATTTGGCGTGATTGCCTGTATAACATGCTTATGGGAATATTATATCGTGATGAGTATTGAGTGAAATTATGAAACTTATTTCAATGTACATGGATTACTAATGATTAGCCGTAATGAAAATCAAAATTCGATTTCATGGTAATCTCCTAGGTATCACCAGTTTTGTTTTGATAAATCTTGCAAACTCCAAGAGCAAATCAACTAATAGTTGAACGTTAAAAAAGTTGGATTTTGGTAAAAAATTTATATACTTATATTAAAAAGTATGAAATTATAATTTGCTACATGACAAAAGCTTTTAAAATTATTTCCAAATTCTTGTTCTATATCCTTTTTATAGCAGCAAGTTCTAAAATTTTTGCGCAGACGCAAAAAGAGAATGTCATTATAATTAAAACAGAATCAGATTTGCAATTAGTTGGCAAAAAAATATATTTCTTAGAAGACAAAAGTCGTTCTTTAACAATAGAAGATATTTTAATTTCAGAAAAACAAAGCGTATTTTCATTAAACGATAAAAATATTTTTATTCGTAAAGCATCATCAAGCGCGTTCTGGTTAAAATTTATTGTTGAAAATCAAAGTGAAAAAGATTTATGGATAGAACTCGGCAGCACTTATTTATGGTATATCGATTATTATACTGAAATAAACGGTAAATATAAATTAGCCGTAGAAACCGGATCTCTTCGTCCTAAAAATAGCAAAGCCTTTGCTACAAATTTATTCCTATTACCTCTTGACAGACAAAAAAGGCAAACTGTTTACGTTAGGTTGTATACCCTTAGACCTGTTGAAGTTTTAATTCAAATTGGAAGTATAATTTCGATTTTGCAGAATAAATCAAAATATGATTACGTAATATCTGTATTCGTCGGTGTAATGCTGATTATGTTCTTGTATAATTTATTTTTATTTCTTACGATTAGGGATAATTTATATTTATGGTACATTGGCTATATTGTAACCATTGTTCCTTCGGCTATGTATGCGAATAATTATCCTATCATAGATTTTTTGGAAGAAAGCGTCGCAATATCTTTGCATCGACATCCTTTTGCCTGGGTAAATTTTTCTTCCATATTTATAGGGCTGTATGCTATATATTTTCTAAACTTATCTAAAAAAATATTTTTAAAAAGAGTCATTCAAATAGTCTCGATTTACTTAACAATATTGCTTGGTTTTGTTGATTATTTCGAAATTTTTTCACACCATCTATTAATTCCAATTTATCAGCGAGTTACTTTAGCCCATATATTATTTCTTACAGGAATGAGCCTGTATCTTTGGATTTATGAGAAAAACAGTAATGCGCGTTTTTATTTCTTTGGATGGATTTGGTTTTTTTTGGGATTGATTGGTTACTTTCTAACTATAAATGGATTGGTGGATTATAACTATTTGACGCGCAGCTCTATTTTATTCGGCATTGCAATTGAAAGTTTATTTTTCTCATTGGCGTTAGGTGATAGAATTAATATTATCCGCTCTGAAAATTTACAGCTTAAAACAGAGCAGAACGAAATGCTTGAAATAGAAGTAAAAAAAAGAACATACGAACTTACAAAAGCAAATGAAATGCTAGAGCAAACAAATCTCGTGGCTCGAATTGGTGGGTGGGAATGGGATGTAAAGACTCAGTCTATGCATTGGTCAAAAATAACAAAAGAAATTTATGAGGTGGAAGAAGGTTTTCAGCTAAATGCCACAAAGCCCTTTTTCTTTTTTCAAAAATTTTTCAGCTCGATATGAAATGGCGGAAACTGTTAAAGCAGCGCTTCAGTATGGCGTGCCCTGGGACGAAGAATTTGAAATCGTAACACCCAACGGAAATGAACTATGGGTTAGATGTATTGGACTCACTGAACTAGAAAATAAAGTATGTAAACGTCTTTATGGAACGCTTCAGGATATAAATGAAAAAAAACAAGTTGAACAAGAATTGATAAAAGCTAAAAACCAAGCCGAAGGGGCTAATCGTGCGAAATCGGATTTTTTAGCAAACATGAGCCATGAAATTCGAACACCATTGAATAGTGTAATTGGTTTTTCGGATTTACTATTAAAGACAAAGTTGAATCAAGAGCAGAAGCAGTATTTAGAAACTGTTTTTACATCTGCAAATTTTCTTTTAGATTTAGTAAACGATATTTTAGATTTTGCAAAAATAGAATTCGGTAAACTTTCTCTAAATTTAGAAAAGGTTGACTTATTTATTTTAATAGATCAGTTAGCGGACTCAATTAAATATTCGGCACAGGAAAAAAAAATAAAGTTAGCAGTCAAAATTCAAAAAGATATGCCCATGCGACAAATCATTCTTAACCTTCTGAGCAATGCGGTCAAATTTACTGAGCATGGCGAAATTGAAATAGGTATTGAAACTAAAGAGCCAGTCTTATCTGGACCAAATGAAAGCCTTAGTCGGGAAATCATTTTTTCAGTTAAGGATTCTGGCATAGGAATCTCTGAGGAAAATCATGAGAAAATATTTGAAGCTTTTTCCCAGGCAGACACTTCTACCAATAGGAAATATGGTGGCTCGGGATTAGGCTTGACGATTGCAAATAATTTATTAAAGCTTATGAGCACAAAATTGGAATTAGACTCAGAATTAGGAAAGGGGAGTAAATTTTCTTTCCTACTTAACGCGAGGACTGAAAAAGATACCATTATTAAAATTCAGAATCAAGAAAATACTTTAGCTCAAACCGCTTTATTTACTTCGGATAAAAAATATTTAATTTTGTTAGTTGATGATGATATTATTAATATGTATTTGATTAAATCTATAATACAAACTATTTTAGCAAATGCAATTTTGTTAGAAGCGGAAAACGGTAGATTAGCCGTTGAACAGTTTCAGAAAGAAAATCCAGATTTGATTTTTATGGATATACAAATGCCGGAACTGAATGGATATGAGGCTACCGGTGAAATCAGAAAAATGGAAACAAAAACTAGAATACCTATCATCGCAGTGACAGCAGGCTCTAAAGTTGGGGATGCAGAAAAATGTTTCAATGCAGGTATGGATGAATATATAACTAAGCCGGTAGTGAGAAAAACAATTCAAGACGCGATAGATAAGTGGTTAATAAAGAAATTTAATACGAGAGGGTAATAACGTAAAGTAAAGACAGGTTTGAAACCTGTCTTTACGAAAAAAAATTACATTGCGCTTAAATTTAAATCTAAATTGATTTCATCTTTGATGAGGTTGTCTGGTTGACCTGGATAAGTGATACCCCATAGCTGACGGTTAATGTTAAAATTAGCGGTAGCGGATACTGGCTTTTTGTCGGCACTGTAAGTAATTTTAGCAGGGAAAGTTACACCTTTAGTAACATCTTTGATGGTGAGGTTACCGGTAACATTTACAGAGCCAGCGGTTTCTTCGGAGATAGATGTAATTTCAAAAGTTGCCTTTGGAAATTTTTCTACGTTAAAGAAATCTTCACTTTTTAAATGACCTTCAAGCTTAGCTTTCATCTTTGCATCGTCTTTCATATCAGCATTATCAATGCTAGTCATGTCTAAAGAAAATTTTCCACCTACTACTTTATTATCTTTTACAAGAATATTTCCATCGGCGATTTTAATAGTTCCATTGTGTTTGCCTTTGAGCTTAGTGCCAATCCATTTTAGTGTGGATTTAGTAAGATCAAGACCAACAGAGGTTCCAGCTACTTTAGCTGTTTCTACAGGTGCTTTGGTTTCTGCCTTAGGCGCTTCCGGTGCTTTTTCGCAGTAGGTTAATCCAAGTGCGAGTGATAGTATTAGAATTTTCTTCATAAAATAAATCTCCTTTAATAGTTCGATGTTTAACTATTTTGTCCACTGTAAAATCATATCTGTTTTCTTTCAAGCTCTTTTTTCTACTTGTTTCAAGACATTGCTTTAGGAAAGTGAAACTTGCGGCGATTCGGCAGTTTGCCACGGAGACACAGAGGCACAGAGAATAAATGCCGACCGCGCTTTCGTCTACCGTCAATAAATTGCATTCGCAATTTATTGACGACGGCTCAATCGCTATCGCGGTCTTTTAGAATTTTAGAGGAATACTATAGGAGTTAAAAATGGAAAAAATTTGGAGTGGTTTTACAAATTTCCTTAAAAAAACTTTTTCAGGCTTACAATTCATAACAATCATTGCTTGGCTTTTGTTGTGGTATGTGATTACTACATGGCTTGTGTTGGGAACTTTAAGCTCGCATCAATTTCAGCAGCGGCTAACAAACGTTGTAGATAAGCAGACTAAAAAAAATTACTCCGTCCCTGCACTTCTTCGTCTCTCAAATCAATTTGAAAAAAATCAAGTCAAGATAAAAGAAATCAAAGCTCGTATTTATGAAGTCTTAAAAAAATTAGAACAGGCTGATAGAAAATTGACTGTATACAAAGCAGAAAGAACAACCTATGTTGCCAATTTTAATGAATTAGCCAATACCCTCAAACTAGAATTCAAAGATGTAAAGACTCAATACGCAAACCTATTAAACCAAGCACAACCTAAAGATGCAAAGGATGCTCCACCGGTAAATCCGAATACTCCTACAACTGCAACCCCACCCGGCACAATCAATAGTCCCGACAAAGTCTTACAGATATTAGCCGACAAACACGAAGACAATCTTAGAGCCTTAGACAAACTCATTACAAGCCTTGAGAATAATCAGAAAAACCTCGCTCAATCCGAAAAGGAAATTTCTGAAAAGCTCCGCGAACTTCTCCTAGCAGTAGAGGAATTAGAAGTTGCAGAAGCAGAAGAATCAAAAATGGAGAACGATGAACTTAGAGATTTCTTAGTAGAGCTTCGCTATTTAACAAGACTTCATTTCGATATTTTAGCTACTATGCCTGCACAGCTACTTACACTTATCCTCACTCTTTCGATGGGTTCACTAGGTAGTGTAATTTTTCTTACAAGAGAATTATTTAGAGAAAACGAAAAGCATTCTATCAATTGGTACATCTTTCGTCCGTTTTTAGGAATGGTGACTGCAATTGCTATTTTTGTTTTAGCAAAGTCGGGACAATTAGTAATTTCCGATGGAGGAAATGATTCTAATAAAATGGCAGAAACTTTAAATCCATTTTTCATTTCCTTTCTTGCGATTATATCAGGCGTTCTCTCCGAGCAAGCGTATGAGAAAATTCATAACACCGGCAAATCGTTCTTTCGCGCTGGTATTGGAGAAAATGCAAGATGGGGAGTTCACCTTAGAAAAATAATGGAATCTCAAAATAAAACAGTTGCAGAAGCAGCCAAATACTTGAGTCAATCAAATGAAGTAATCCAGGATTGGATGGACGAGCAAGCACAGGTTCCGGAAGAAGCCCAAAAAATAATAGCAGCCTGGCTCGGAAAACCCGGAAGAGAAATATTTAGTGACCAATCACCAGTAGCCACAAAGAAAGAATCATGACAGCAATAGAACTCAGAAGTGTAACAAAAAAATTTAAAGAATTAACTGCTGTAAATAATCTAACAGTTAATATTGAGCGCGGAGAATATGTTGCCTTGCTCGGACCAAACGGTGCGGGCAAAACAACATTAGTCGAAATGATTGAAGGTATTCAGACTCCGGATACAGGAGAGATTCGCATACTCGGGAAAGGTTGGAAAGGTAACGAGCAAGAGCTAAAGAATAAACTCGGATTCTCTTTGCAAGAGACTCATTTCATTCCGAAGCTCACAGTCGAAGAAACGATAAAACTTTTTTCTAGTTTTTATACAAAGAAAGATAAAGCTTCTGAAATTTTAGAAATTACAGGACTCGAAGCAAAAAAGAAAACCTATGTAGAAAATCTTTCCGGGGGACAAAGACAAAAGCTGGCTCTTAGCATTGCACTCATCCACGATCCAGAAATTTTAATTCTAGATGAGCCGACAACAGGTCTTGATCCAACCGCTCGGAGGGATATATGGAATATCCTCTCGGAACTAAAAAAGAAATCGACTACTCTCATACTAACCACTCATTACATGGAAGAAGCCGAATATCTATGCGATAGAATTTTAATCATGAACCAGGGAAAATTCATTGCCCAGGGAAGTCTTGAAAGTCTTCTTGCAGAATACCAATTAGGAGAGATAATCGAATTTAGCCTCGCTATAAAAGATAAGGAATTTAACCTAAAGAAATTTGTGGGACTAAAAGAATTTCAATGGGACAAAGAGAACGGCAAAGGACGATTAATCGTTCAAGACATTGTAAAAGCAATGCCGGTTCTATTAGATAAAATCAAAAAGGACAAATTAAAATTGGAAAACTTTGAATGCAGAAAAATGACTTTAGATGATTTATTTCTTTCGATGACAGGGAGAAGACTCGATGCTTAATACCGTTTACCAGCTAGTAACCGCAGAATTCAAAGAATTCTATCGCAATCCAGGCATTCTCTTCTGGGCACTCGCCTTTCCACTTATCATTGCAACTATCTTAGGTTTTGCTTTTAGTAAAAAGCAAGAAGTAAATCGAAATGTAGGCGTTGTGATTTCTGGTTCGGATTTGTCTACGCTCACAGCACTTCGAAAAAAAGTTCCGGACAATGAAAGTTATACCAAGTTTACATTTATAGCACTCAGCGTGGAAGAAGCGAAGCTTGCGATGAAGCGGGGAAAAATCACTCTTTACCTCGAGCGCAGTGCCAATCAATACAAATATTATTTTGATCCGAATAATAGCGAAAGTCATTTGACTTACTTACTTTTAGATAGAATGCTTTCCGGTATCCAAAATTCTAAGAGCCAGGTTGTGCAATTATCCAGTAAAGGGGATAGATATATTGATTTTTTAATTCCCGGACTTCTCGCTTTGGGAATAATGAACTCTTGCCTCTGGGGAACAGCCTGGACGCTCATGGATATGCGAAGCAAAAAATTACTTCGCAGACTCATATCAACACCCTTACGTAAACCAGTATTTCTACTATCCCATTTTATTTCCCGCTCTGTATTAAGTGGAATTGAGTATCTTATACTTATGACATTTGCTTATTTTATTTTCAATGTAGAAATTCAAGGAAATGCGCTAGGACTTTTTATCTTATTTTTTAGCGGAACTTTCGCCTTTAGTGGAATAGCAATCTTTGCCTCTTCTCGTGCGAGTAATTCGCAAATTGCGAATGGTGTAATCAATGCTATTTCCTTTCCTATGATGATGCTTTCTGGAATTTTTTTCTCCTATCATAATTTTCCCGATTGGGCAACTTCTATTATTCGGTTCTTTCCATTAACTTTACTTGCAGATTCTGTGCGGGCAATTTTTATAGAAGGTGCCAGTCTAAACCTTGTAGCCGGTCCTGCTTTGATTTTAATGGCAGTTGGCATTATTTTTTTTGGAATCGGACTTAAGATTTATAAATGGGATTAATTTTGAAATGAAAAAAATAAACTCAATAAAAGCATTTTTTTTCGCAAAGGTTTTCTTTTTATCTTTTCTTTTTTTATTTTCCTTAGGCGCGCAAGAAAATCAGGACAATAAACCAGAACCAGTTCCTGAAAAAAAAGAAGCCCCATCTAAGAATCCGCATGTCGCCGCGCTACTAGGAATAGTTCCAGGCGTTGGTCAAGCTTATGTGGGTAATATCTATACTGCGGGAATTCAAGCGGGAACTTTTTTAAGTATTTATAATTTGGAAAGGTATTATCGACATCAGCCAGATTATATAGATTTCAAAGACCGAGAAGTTAAATTTGACTTAACCGATGCAGTTGTTGGGTATCAATTTCAAAAGAACGGTTGGGTTTACAATGATTTGCCTGCTAAAGCTGCCGTTCAAAATAATGACAACTATCAAAATTTAAGTTTTGCCCTTTTTTCTGAAACAAGGTACGATAGAAATTTACGATTGTGGAATGAGAAGCAACTCGCAGAAGAAAATACATTCGTGAAGTATGGAAATTATTCTCGCACTAACAGAAATACAGTAAATGCGGATATGCTAAATAATCCCGTTCTTTCTACAATGATGTATTCTGTTTATTCTGCTTACAGGGATGCCGGTGGAATGGGGGAAGAAAAAAAGTCTCAGACACTAAACCAGATTGCATTCTCTCCTTTTAATCCAGAAATTTTAAAAAGACCAGAAGTATTTATTCCAATCACAATTATGGCGGCAGTTTTTGGCATTGGATCTAAGAGCGGAAATCCCATATTAGTCCCTTCAAGCGTTAAGCGTGATGGTTCTTTATATCTACAAGGATTTGTAGATGGTATGTCACCTGGGATTGGAGAAGAGGCATTTTTTAGAGGATATTTAAATCATTCTTTAAGCACAAGTTACGGACCTATTGCGGGCGTTGGAACTTCCTCTCTATTATTTATGTTAGCCCATGAAGGGAATGCTGATGCAAGGGCAGGTAGACCGGCACGCTTACTTGCAGGAGTTTATTTGGGTTGGCTTCATTATAAGAGTGGTTATGATATTCGCCCTGGAACGGCGGTGCATTTTTGGAATAATTTTTTAATTAGCCTAGCGGCAATGTCACAATATAAAGCGGATCCAAATTATGATAAGGGGCAAAGAGATGTATTCTTTATGCCCGTTCAGTTCACTTTTACTATGTAGGGGAAAAATGAAGACAGCTAATTTATTTCTAGTTAGAATACTTTTTATATTTATTCCTTTTCTTTTCTCTTGCGATCTTCCTGAAGAGATAACGGAATCAGAAGACAATATAAACTTGGGATATGCAATTGCATTTAAGGCTAATGAGTGCGGGAATTATCCAAATTACCCGTTATACATTGCAGGGGGTTCTGCTAAGCCTGGAAAGAAAGATGTACAAGTTTGTAGCCTTACTATCATTCAAGAAAAATGTCCCTTTAAAGATTACCCATATTATTGTCTAAAGCTATTTAAAAATTATGATATTCAAACTCCTCTCAGTGATAAAAAGAAATAAAAGAATGTATTACCTATCTTTGATAGTGTTTATTTTTTTGACTAGTTGCAATCTGTTTAATAAAGATAATTCACAAGAGTTATTTGAAATTCTGTTTGCAGATGGAGGAAAAAGAAACCCAAAGATTTTATTTCAAAAAGAGGCAAATCTTGATTTAACTCCAGAAAATGAATTCTTCTATATTGTTCGCAATGGAAATGAAGAAATCCTGGCTGTCTTTGATAACACAAAAAAAAATCTTTTATTCAAAAAGGTTTTCGCCCTTTTAAATATTGGTCCAATTGTATATGATACTGGAAAAAATAAATGGGTTGCAAGCTCTGCCGAAATGAAACCGGATTCGCTTTATATAATTAAAAGCTTACTCTTTACAAGACTTGCCAATGACTCGTTTGATTCTATTTTTTTAGAAGTTCTCTCAGAAGAGCCACCGCTTGAACTGTTTTCAATTCCTCTAGTCTATAAAAATTATAAATTAATATTTGATGGATTTTCTTTATTCAAGGAAACTAAATTACTAAAAGATTTAAATCGTATTCCTATTTCGTATATTCCAGATAAAAACGGAATACAAGTATTATCCGCAAAGCCTGTATTTGATAAATTTTATAGTTTGGAATAAATTTTAGTTCATTGTGCAAGTCACCGAAACATCAGTCACATTGCTAGATGCTACAGTTCCTGAACCGTTAGCCGCGACAGAGCAAGTGTAGTTTGAAGTATTTGCTGTGACAGTCAGGTTGTAACTAGTTCCAGAGACTACTGAAGTAGGTAGAGTAAATTTTCCATCTTGTGGTGAGGCACCCGCAACTACCACGAGCGAATCTGAATTTACTGAATTAGTAATCGTAAATTGTCCACCCAAATTACAATCAGTCACAAAACAGGGAGTATTCACCATTCCACCGATAGTATAAGTGGAAACAGTATCTTCAGTCAGAGTAACTACTTCATCAATGCCATAAGCAACTAAGCCTGTAACTAAAAAATTTGCTCCGTTTGCCGTAGTCTGGGAAATTGCATTTCCATCACCAATGGTTAAGATAAAAGATCCAAGATTAGTTCCTGTAGAATTAAAAACATTTATCGTGATGACTCCCTTTCTGAGTTTCAATAAAAACTTGCCACTGCCATTGCCTGTAACAGAAGTCGAAACTGTAACACGATGAGCGGAAGATATGCTTGCAATGGTAAGAGTAGGATTGGCAAGAGTTTGAGAAGTAGTTGTCTTAAGCTGTCCTTGTATTTGTAAAGTCGCATCCGTATTCGTAGAAGCACTAGAACGCGGAAGGGCAAGAACTAGTAAGCCTAAACTAGAATTTGATTTAGTTTCTTTCGGGTTTAGCATTTCCTGTAAAAGCGGATTAAGATAACAATTAATCTGGAGAACAAGAAATGCCAGAATGATAATTTTAATATTCATTGCAGTTCTCTAACTGCTAGTCAATAATTTTCTGACATTTATGTCAATCTTTATTCTTTTAATCTTAAGCCAAAATATAGATACGGTAGTTGTAAAAAAGTAAGGGCGAACAAGAGCAAAAAATTATTTACAAAAAAGAGCTCTTAAAGGATTTTAGGAAGGATGAATCATTTAATTACAATTATCATTATATTATTTTCCGTCGTTAATTGCAAGAACGTATCTCTGCATAAAGTTTCGGATTTAGATACTGTCAAAAAGTTGATAGCGAACGGAGCCGATGTTAACGCTTTTGATGGGGAGATGAATACTCCTTTGCATTATGTGGATTATCCGCAAATTGCAGAATATCTCATAGAAAAGGGCGCGAATTTGAGTCCTAAAAACAAAAAAGGACATACTCCGCTTCATGTGGCATCTTTTGAAAATAAATTAGAAATAGTAAAAGTCTTCGTAACCAAAAATACGGATTTGTCTGTTGTGGATAATGATGGTAACACCCCATTACATCTTGCTGCTGTAGTGGGAAATCAGGAAATAGTGACAGAGTTACTAAAAAACAAAGCAAACAAAAACCTGAAGAATAATTCTGGTAAAACTCCGTTAGACGTAGCGAAAGAAAAAAAGCAGGAGAAAGTAATTTTAATTCTAAATCCTTCCAATGCTAAGGAGCCAGAAAAATGGACTTCATCCTTCGGTGAAATGAAATGGGAAGACGCGAAAGCAAAATGCGTTAGTCTTGGTTTGAGACTACCCAAGATAGAAGAATTAAAACAAGCTAATGAATCAGGAGAGACAGAAAAATGGAAAACAGTAAAGGATTATTGGTATTGGTCTGCAACGCGCAAAGGAGACGATAGCGCCTACGGTATGGATATTTATAATGGCGACACCGGCTCTGAAACAATTGATAGTAATTTTTCCGTTCGTTGTATTCGATAAGAGGTAAATACAAGAAGATAATTTTATTTTATTTTCTTGCTTGCATATATGGTTCTATTAATTACACTCTGCTTCCAAGGATGGTAAGTCTATGATTTTATCTTTACAAAAGTTTTTTTGGATTTCATTTGTTTCATTTTTATTCTTTCTTGTAGGGCTTAATGCTGAGGATGTTACGATTCCTGCGGGATTAATTTCTAAAAAAGCAGGTAATCATGATATAAAAATAAAGTCCCCACTTTTTAAATATGCCAAAGACAAGACAGTGCTCGGCGCTTTTTATATTCCGACTGGTCTTACGGCAGAGGATATTGCTAATAAGCCCCTTATTATTTTTTACCATGGGAATTCTAGAAACGCAGGGGCTTACAAGGATATTGCGTTTCTCACCAAATGGTCTAATAAATATAAATTCCCCATTTTAAGTATTCAGAATTGGTGGTCTCTTTCAAAAGATATGGTAGAAGGAGCGGAAGATAGCCGTTTGGCGACAAATTTATTTTTAGACAGGTTGAAATCCGAATCTCTGTTTGATTCAGCAAAGGTTTATCCAATTGGTTTTTCTGCCGGTGGGTTTACTTCTCTTCTTGTTTTTTTAAATAGTATTCGAGATCCATTGATGCAATTCTCTGAAGACTTACCAGAAAAAGCATATGTATATGATTATGCTGGAATCGGTAGCTTTAAAGGAAATTATTATTCTTCTTATGTTCAAATCAGTCCGGGTTTAATGGCAGAAGAAAATGGTGTAAAGAATTTTTACCAAAAATCTCTTTCAGGAAAACTTATCTATTTAAGTGTAGGCGGCAGAAAAGATGCGCCAAGAGTTCAAGCACAAGTTCCAGAAGCTATCGAATTTCTCACCGGCTATCTTGGATTAAACCCAGCATTGGAAACATTTCCTGACCAAGGACATGGTTTTTCAGATAAAGAATGGGAAAGCTTTTGGGCTAAAATTAACTAATTCATTTTTCTTTATTTCAATATTAATTTCTTACGGCTAATTGAGTGTAAACTATACAGGTTTTTCAATCCCCAGTTTCTCCTCAATATCTTTTACCTTTTTAACAAGCTTATTTAGGTTAAGAATATGTTTTACGTTAGCGCGAAATTTTTGAAACTCGATGAATGTGAGATTCCAATCCCAACCAGCATAGAGGTCTTTTCTAGGAGGAGTGTTCCGAAGTCCAGAACCACCGGCAATCATTGTTCCGGAAGGAAGAGTGATATGATCGGCTACTGCGCATGAGCCGCTAATTTTACAAAAATCTTCTACGACTGCGCTCCCTGCGATTGCAGTAGCACCGGCGACTATTACGTGTTTGCCTATTTTGACATTATGCGCTATTTGAACATCGTTGTCAATTTTGGTTCCATCACCAATCATCGTGTCATCAATACCGCCTCTATCAACACAAGAGTTTGAACCAATGCGAACATCGTCTCCAATTAGAACACCACCGATTTGGGGAACGCGATGCAAAATAGTATTTACATCTACATAACGAAATCCATCTCCACCGATTGTAGTATTTCCAAAGCAAATAAAACGTTTTCCGATTTTTACATCATCAAATAGAACGCTGTTAGGACCGATAGAGGAATCGTCACCGATTGTAACGTTATGCGAAACTTTTACTCCATCTGCAATCCGACAATTCTTACCAATCACCGCATTTTCTCCGATGGAAACGAAATTTCCAATATCCGTATTTTCGCCTATCTTTGCCGACGGGTGGATAATAATATATTGCCCCCTTCTTCCGGTTGTGGCTGGTTTGGGGTAAAAAATATTTAGAACTTCGATCAGTGCGAGGTCTACATGGGTTACGGCTAAAACTGGTTGCGTAAATAAAGTCTCCCAACCGTGCAGAGTTATAATTGCGTCCGCCTTTGCTTTTTTCGCATCGTTTTGATAGGATTTTTCACTGATGTATGTAATTGAATTTGGTTTATTTTGATAGAGTGTGGCGACTGATTCGATTTGGAGTGTTTCGGGGGAATCGGTATTGTATATTTTTGAATCAGGAAGTAATTTTTGTAAATCAAGTAATGTAATCATAAAAGCCTCGCTAGTTGACAATTTCAATTCCAATCTTTTTTGGCAATTACTTTAGATTTCTAAAAGCTGAGATTTAGGAAGCATTCTACTAGACTTTATACAAGGCATGGGGATTTTGTTGTTCTTGAGACTTCAGCCAAAAATATCATCTTTGTGCTGATACAAGGAGAAACGATGCAAACCATTATTAACTTATTTAAAGAGAAGTTTCAAAAAAAGGAAAGAATTTCTGTCGTTACTTGCTATGATGCTTCCTTTGCAAAAATCATTTCTGAGATAGAAATGGATTGCATACTGGTAGGTGACTCTCTCGGCATGGTCTTTCAAGGGAATAACAGCACTATGCCGGTGACTCTAGAAGAAATGATCTATCACACGAAAGCTGTTAAGCGCGGGGCACCTAATAAATTTATCATTTGTGATTTGCCTTTTTTGAGTTATCAAATATCCGTCGAACAAGGAGTATCCACTGGTGGCATTGCAATCAAAGAAACAGGATGTGATGCAGTCAAGCTAGAAGGCGCAACGGAGATTGCACTTCAGACGATTCGCCAGTTGACCGAAATTGGAGTTCCTGTCATGGGGCATCTCGGTCTTACCCCCCAGAGTTATCAAGTTCTTGGTGGTTATAAAGTGCAGGGCAAGGACGAAAAGACTGCCGATAAAATTTTACAGGATGCAATCGCATTAGAAAAGGCAGGTGCTTTTTCGATTGTATTGGAAATGCTTCCCGAATCTTTGGGAGAGAAAATTACAAATTCAATTTCTATTCCTACGATAGGTATTGGTGCAGGTCGGCATACTAGCGGACAGGTTTTAGTCATTAACGACTTACTCGGAGTAAGTATTAATTTTAAACCAAAGTTTTTAAAGCAATTTGCAGACTTATACTCTATCACAAAACAAGCATTATCCACATATAACAAAGAGGTGAAGGAAGGAATTTTTCCAGGAGAGGATAATGTGTTTAAATAAGTGTATTAAAAAAATACTTGAGAGTAGAATGGCTTTTAGAGTTATGTTTTTATTAAGTCTATGATTAAAGTTCAAAATCTTACAAAATATTATTCTGAAAAAGTTGCTATTAATGATTTGAATTTTCAAATTAATAAGGGCGAAGTTGTTGGTCTTTTGGGGTTAAATGGTTCGGGTAAGACAACTACCATTCGAATCTTGAGTGGGTTTTTAATTCCAAATGAAGGCGAAGTTTGGATTGATGAATTAAATTCTTTTACCGATCCAATTGAGATAAAGCGCAAGGTCGGCTATTTACCGGAAACCCCTCCTCTCTATGAAGACTTTACCGTGAGCGAATACTTAGATTTTGTCGCAAATTTAAAAGGTATCAAAGATGTTTCAAGCGAGATTATCCGCGTTTGCCAGAAGACAAATCTTGCCGAAGTCAAAGACAATTATATTTCTCATCTATCTCTTGGGTTTAGAAAGCGTGTAGGCATTGCGCAGGCGATTCTAGGAACTCCTAAGATTGTCATTATGGATGAGCCAATTAGCGGTCTCGATCCGCGGCAAATCGTAGAAATCCGCCATCTTATAAAAAGTCTCTCTGCGGAGCATACAGTTATTATTTCCAGTCATATACTTTCGGAAGTTTATTTAGTTTGTGATAGGTTTTTATTTTTACACGAGGGAAAGCTGGTTTATGATTATTCCAGATCCCAACTCGAAGTGGAAATGCACAAGCTATCGGAATTGCATATCGGGCTACGAAGTACATCAAAGCTTGCCTGTCAGGCTTTTTTAGAAAGTATTTCCTCGGAATCTGAATTAAATTTACTAGAAGAGACTAATGACTATTACCTTTTTTCTGTTAAACCAAATAATATAGATTCTTACCGACAACAATTACTATTGGGCTTACACACAAAAGATTTCCAGTTAGAACTTTTAAAAAAAGAAGATCTTACATTGGAACAATTTTTTATCAATAGAATTTAATCTAGGAGTTATTATTATGCAAAATATTAAATGGATTTTTTTAAAAGAATGTAAATTATTTTTTAATACATATATGGCTACATTAATTCTAGGTGGCACATCTGTGTTAAACGCTCTCTTAGTTTTAATTTCCAATTTTCACGGAAGCAATAATTATGAAGAGGCTACGGTAATTACTTTTTTTAGTTTCATGTCTACTATTATTATCTCAATGATGATTCTTGCTATGGGAAGTATTGTAGAAGAAAAAAACAAAGGCACGATGGAATTACTTTATACTTCTCCCATTTCGGATTCTGATATCGTTATGGGCAAATTCTTATTTGGCGCATTTGTATGCTTTATCATTACTGTATTTATAAATGGACTCTTTCCTGTTTTATTATATTCTTTCTGGAAAGCGCCGCTCTATATTTTTTTTACAGGTAGCATTGGTGTATTTCTTTTGGGATGTTTTATTTACTCGGTGGGGATGTTCGGTAGTAGCCTCGGAAAGAATCAAATGCTCGCTTTGATGATCGCAGTCTTGGTAGTCATGACTCTTTGGGTGCTTGGATTTTTTTCGCATTTGTTTCAAGCTAAGACTAGGTCGATACTCTTTCATCTTCATATCTTTTCTCATTTCATAGCTTTCTCTAAGGGCGTGCTTCCATTATCTGGTTTTGTTTTTTTCTTATCTGGAATTTTTACATTTCTATATCTCACAATCAAGTCTCTTGAATCTAGGCGTTGGGTAGGTTAAGAATGAAATTGAATTTACTTTTTCCATTTATATCTCTTGTTTCCCTATTTATTTATTTTCTCACGGTAGATATTTTCACATCTTCGTTTGGAAAATTTCTATGGAGCTTAATAGGAGCGGCGTTTATTTCAGCGGATCTAATTTACCGTTTCATTCAGTCTCGGAATAACGAAGTAGACAATCAAAGGATTATGCGCTTTACTGTCGCTGGTATGGGGCTAAGTTCATTTTTACTCTACCAGGTAAGGGATTATCTTGATTTTCCGACAGTTCCCGGAATTGCAGAGAATGCGAGTTCTCTTCCTAAAGTAAGAGATTTTTTACTTATACTAATCATTTTATCTTCTCTTGCATTTTTGATTTTTACAATTATTTTAGAAGTCTCAAGTCAATCAATTCAAGCCCAACATAATTTACGAGTTAAGAAAAATTCGCTTCTGCAAAATACTCTTTACAGTTTTCTCTGGATTAGCCCCTTACTCGTTGCTGTAAATTATTTTGCCGTTCAAAAGAATTATAATTTTGATCTAAGCTCTATTGGAAAATTTTCTTTCTCGTCTACATCGAGACAAATTCTAAAAGAAATAAAAAGAGATATACAGGTAACAGCATTTTTCCCCCGTCCATTAGAATCAGATGATAGAACTAGAGAGGAGAGTTTTGCTCTTGGGTTTATTCGCCCGGAAGTAGAAATAATTTTAGATCAATTAAAAGCAGCAAGTCCTTTTATTGCAGTTAAGTTTATCAATGCAGACGTGGAAAAGGAGTTAATGGCTGATTATCCGCAAGTTTCTAATGGAGTAATCCTGGTTCGCAGCCTAAAGACTGCTACCGATACAGGCTCAAATCCTTACACAGAAGAGCGAGTTGTAGTTCAAACTAAAAAAGACTTAGAAGACATTGAACGTAAACTTGTGCAAGCTGTAATCAATGTTTCTACTTCTCGAAAAAATATTTATTTTACAGCGTCTAATGGCGAACGCTATGGTGCAGGATTTCAGAGCCTACCCGATGAGCAAATTACTAAGTTAACAAATATCCTTGCCTTTTATAATTATCAGATAAAAGAGTTGGGCTTTGCAGAAGGCTGGCCTGAAAAAATCCCTGATGATGCAGATGTCCTTTTTATTGCAGGACCAACGCTTGCCTTTTCTGAAACAGCGCGTAATACTATTATTGCGTTTATTGAGCGTAATGGAAAAATATTTATCACGATAGATCCAAATGGGACAGAAGATTTTTCCTGGATACTCGAGAAAGGAGGTATGGGATTTAAAAAAGAAAATCTCAGACAAGTAGAAGGTAGACCTGAAATCATTGCAAATAAATTTCAGCCTCATCCGATTGAAGAATTGTTCACTAAAAAAGAGACCGGAGTTTTCTTTTTCGCAAATGGATACTTTGAATCTCGTCCTGCGGCTAATTCTATGTTAGTCAACACTCCTCTTTTAGAATCTGGATTTACATCATTTGCAGACTTGAATAAAAATGGAAAACTTGACAAAGAAGAAAAGCAAAATAGTTTTATTCTCGGAACTATTCTTACAACAAAAGAAGATCCAGCAACCCCGACGAAAACGGAAAACCCAGCGCGAGTGATAATCTATTCTGGTACGTCCTGGATTACGAATCGTTATGTGCTATACAACTTAAATTCTATTCTTGCAGTGAATAGTGTAAACTGGTTAAACCAATCCCCACTTACCGAAAAAATCATCTCCAAAAAAGAAGAGCAGGAAATTATTTCTATTACAGATTCACAAAAAACAATCATATGGTCTGTAGGATTATTTATATATCCTTCTCTTGTAATTGTTCTATTATTATCGTATGCATTTATCAGGAAGCGCAAAAAATGAAAAAGGGGATTCTAATTGTTTTAGCATTTATTATTCTTGGACTAGTTTTCTTTTTCTCTGAAGAAAGACATGAAGAGGGGTTAACGGAAGTTAACTACTGGAAAATTAATCCAGAGGAAATTCGCTATTTTCCTCCAAAAAATTCTTCTGAGTTTTCCAAGTTTATTCAATCCGAATTGATTTTTAAGAAAAAAGAAACGGGGCTCAAGACATCGCCGTATTTTACAATCGAGGGAATTGACCTGGAATCTAAAGAGCCTTATCTTTATGAAGGAAACTATAATGTAAAAAATCTTTTTACAGAAATGTCTGTCCTCATTACAAAATCAATCAATCCAGCCAAGCCTGAGACACTGGAAAAATTTCAGATTTCCAAAGAGACTTCTCCTTCCCTTGAAATTTTAAAATCTTCTAAAGTAGAAAAAAAATTTTATATCGGAGAGGAAACTCGTGATAAATCGTATCGTTACCTATTATCCGACAATGATTTGATTACAACAGGGTCTCATATTTTTACTAAATTTTCTAACTCTCCATTTGAACTGAGAGAGCGTTATTATACACGATTTGGAGAGTTTGAACTTGCTCGTTTACAACTAAAAGCGGAAGGGATTCGCCTAACGATTGAAAATAACCCTGAAACAAAGAATGGAAATCAAATTAGTAAATGGTTTAAAATTGCAAATGGTAAATTCGGAATGGATCCAACTGCTGGGGCAAATGTGTTAGCTTATTTGCAAGCTTTTAAAGCAGATATTTTTCCTGATGAGCCTGATGGGGAGAGCTTTGCGGTAGCAAAAGAGCTTATCTCTACGGAGGTATTTGCGCAACTGGATATTTTTTTGATAAATGGATTTCATTTTAAAATTAAGCTTTTCCCAAAAGTAGTTTTGAAAAATAAATCCTATTACCCGGTTTTAAAAGAAGTAGAAAAGTTCTCTTTGCAATCGCCTTCTTACACATCCGAGCAATCGGTAGTGCAATTACTTGATTTGTTAAAAAAAATTCAATCTGCGCCCGAGTGGACAGAGCCAAAAGGAAAATAGAATGCTTGAATTAACGAAAGGGGATACTCCATTAGTATTCCCACAATTTGAAAATGAAGATAAGATGACGGTGTCAGAGATTTGTTGCAAATGCACTGGTTGCTGTAGATATGTTTCCGTCGATCTAAAAAAACCTCGCTCTAAAGATGCGATTGATTTATATGTTTGGTATCTATTGCATAAGAACGTTCAGATTTATATTGATAATGATAAAGGCTGGAATTTACTCTTTATTACCCCCTGCACAAAACTACAGGGCGACGGGAAGTGTGGAATTTATCCAACTCGTCCGAAACTATGTAAAGACTATTCTGCTTCTTCCTGCTCTAGAACTGGAAAGGATCATACGCATTTGTTCATGACACCCGATGCAATGCTAAGTTATCTCGAAGAAGAAAAAAAGAAAAAGCCAAAGAAAGTAATTTCTAAACCTAAGAAGCTTGTGAAGAAAACTAAATAGAGGAATCTATGAGCCAATCAAATATAGTTCACATTGAAAAATGGACGAGCAAAGTTGTAAATTCTGTTGAAGAAGATATTCGAAATGAATTAAAGAACATCATCCAAGAAAATCCTGCATGGGGCTGGGAACAAATTTCTATACAAGATGTATTTGCATACGCTTTGAACCAATTGCCTCCTATCTATTCCGAAAAAGGAAAAAAGCCTGATTATCTTCTTTCCATTGAAGAAATTAGAAACGCAGTATTCGCTGGGATCAAAAAAGTCGAAGGCAACCCAATTCATTATGTCAAATGACAACTGTCATCCCCGACAGAAAATTTCGGTGATGACAAGAATGAAAAAAAAACTACTTGAAGTGCGAGTCGATATATAAAACGATTGAAGACAGCTATGAATAAATTATTTATTTTACTACTGACATTTGCTATTTTGTCCTGCAATAACAATATCTCCCTTAAAAGTAAAGATGAAAATAAAACCAAACTTGCTTTCCCTGAAATTCTTGCCCTACTTACTCCCAATGACGCAGTAGCCTATTTTTATACTCGTGACATTGATAAATCTTTAACGACTAACTGCGGTGTTGCGACACCTGGCACAACTACTGGAACAACGGGAGCTACAGGCACGACAGGAACCACTACGACTACTACAGGCGGAGCAACAGGTACTGCTACTTCTAAACGAATTGTTCTAAGTCAGTTGGTTTTTAAAACTGGTGAAACATTAACGATGAAATTTCAATATGATTCCACTCAATACCAGGGATCGTTAGATCAACAACAAGGTTTTACATTAACCGGTGGAATTTTTGGCGCCACTGTAAAAGGAACACAGGGAACAGTTAAATGGACTGGACAAAGTCTTGGTTATATTGATGAGACAAATAATGCCGCACAGAGTTTAACATTCTTAATTGTGACAGTTAGTTTAAGAGGAACTTACACACCGGGATCTTCTAGTTCTGGAACAACGCCTGTTGAATGTAACACAACGGATGGTATCAATTGTACATCTTCTATTTCTACTACTAAATGTTTTACACAAGACTATGTTAAATGTGTTGCAAACAATACAGGTGGAACACCGATTACTATTTCAGGTAGTATCAACTGCAATGCAGCCAATGTAATTCCGCAATAAAATTTTTACATGATTGATTTTAGCTTAGTAATCCCGACTTTCAACGAGGCAGAGAATATCTGTATTTTAATTCCGAGAGTTATATCTCTATTAACCGCTTCAAAAATTAGCTTTGAAATAATTGTAGTAGATGATGATTCAAAAGATCTGACATGGAAAGTTGTTCAAGAAAAATTTTCCAGTGAGTCGAGAGTTCGTGTTTTAAGAAGAGTTAATAAGAAGGGACTCAGCTCTGCTGTTCTCGATGGAATGGCACTGGCTAATGGCAAATACCTTGGTGTTATGGATGCTGATTTACAACATGATGAAAATATTATCCCTAAGATGATTGGAGAACTTGCTAGTCATGACATAGTAGTAGGGAGTCGTGTTGTTGGTGATGGCGGTTACGGAGAATGGGGTATTATCCGCAAGATGATGAGCAAGGGCGCAACACTTCTCGCTAAAATTATGCTTCCTATTCCTGTTGGGGATCCGATGTCCGGATTTTTTGTTTTAAAAAGAGAGTTATATGAAGAACTTGTTCCTGTGATTAATCCGAGAGGATTCAAAATTTTATTAGAATTTCTAGCAAGAAAAAAAGGTATTCGTGCAAAAGAAGTAGGTTTCGTTTTTAAAACCCGCGTTCACGGTGAGACAAAGATGTCAGGCTCTGTAATTCAAAATTATCTTGTCGCTCTTTACGATATTCGATTTGGAAATATTATTTCAATCACATTTCTTAAATACGGCTTCACGGGATTAACCGGTGTATTTGTAAATTTACTTGGGCAGTTTATTGCGATGAGTTTCTTGCATCTAGGAGACTCGCGAGGTTATTATGATAATTTTACGAAACCTTTTCTCGCTGTAGCATT
>JANYCR010000160.1 GCA_025360185.1 Leptospiraceae bacterium
TGTGCTTAGTTCTACAGCCATCTTCTTTTGAAATTCCATCCCATATCGTTTGCGTGTTATCATAACCTAGACTCCTTTTTGTCCCTTTTGGGTCGTTACTAAAAAAGGGGGTAAGTCCATATATTTTAAATAAATATAATATGAATTTATCGGGTGCAATTTTGGAAGAGAGGAGACTCAGCATTTGAATCTCTTTTTAGATACATCTGCTATTGTAAAACTTTACAATACTGAAAAAGAAACAGAGGAACTAACAAGCTATATATCTCAATCAGAGATCGAAAACATAATTTTTTCAGAAATTGCATTACTTGAATTTCGATCCGCTCTATGGAAAAAGTTTAGAGAAAAGCAATTAGAGGAAAATGATCTCAAAGAAGTAATCGCAATTTTTTCCAGTGACACCTATTACAAAATTATTCCACTTTCAGAATTGGTTATAAAAACCGGTATAGAGCTTTTAGAACGTTATGGTAAAAATGGCTTAAGAACTTTAGATTCAATACAACTGGCATCTATCATTATTGCCAATTCTAAATATAAAGATCTAACTGTAATAACATTTGATTCAATTTTACAAGGTTTAGTAAGTCTCGAGGAAATTACGACTTACACTATACTCTGAAAAATAAGAAGGGATACTCCATAGTATCCCTTACCCCTAAGCACGGTTAACAATATTACTACTCAAGCCCTGGATCATTTGAATGGAATCTTTGATACGGCTGAGATTGTCTTCTGAGTAGGGGAGAGTCATTCGAATGGTTTGTTTGAGTTCGTGAATCTCTTTATAAATTTCGATGAGTAGATTTACGTCATCAGTGGCATCACTCTGGTAGAGAAATTTTACCATAGAATAAAGGCGAGAAGGAATATCCATATAACAAATTTCGGTGGGGCTAATATCTGTTATGTTATTGAATATCCACATTTGTAAGTTGATAGAAATAATTTTTTCGATTCTAGAAATATCTTCTTTTGTAGTTTTAGATTTTATACTTTTGAAGAACTTGCAGCGATTATCCAAGTAGTTTACTACGATTTTTCTTTGGAAGCCTTTCGGTTTGACAGTTTCCCATTCCTTTCGCAGAGTTTCGATTTGATTTTTCCCATAAACACTTTGACCGAGTTCACAGAGATGAACAGCCGTTGGCTCGAAGATTCTCATTCTAAAACTGAGCGAGTCCATATCACCGGCTACGAGGCTAACAGCAGAGCTAGTATCAATGAAGTCTAGTGCTTCTGAAATTTCTTGAATGAAGCTGGTTCTCAGTTGGTCTGTCGGACTAGCTAATAAATAAAAATTATAATCGGAAAGATCATTATCATCATCGCGTGATTTGGAGCCGTAAAAAATTAGCTGAAATGGATTGATGGATTTTACCCGGTCGAGTTTTTCTTTGACTTCCCTGAGAAGTGTTTCGTCAGTTGTGTTCATAGTTATTCAAAAAATAATTTCATTCTTGCAAGATTCTCAATGATCGCCTTAAATGCTCTATCCCTTTCATCGTTTCCTTTGAAAGGAAGAGATTTGATATTATTCAAATCATGATAGATAATTTCAATCGTTGGATTATTTGCATTCTTTTTAATCGTAGATACAAAGTCTAGATTAATTACTTCTGTGTCACCCAATTTTAACCACATAGATGTTTTCTCCTTCTGTTTAGGTTAAATACAATATTACTATCGGCAAAAAACGTCAATCATAAGTTTTGAAATTTATTGACTAATTTTGGAATTGTCAGACATAATTTTATTATGCTTTTATTCCCCAGTGCATGGCTACATTTCCGAATACAAAGTTTTTATATTCTACGTTTTGAAATTTTGCTTGTTCAATCATAGATTTCAAATTCTCTTGGTCAGGATAACTAAGTGAGGATACTGGTAAGTAGTCGAACATATCATTTTTTGCACCCCAAATAATATATCCAATCAGAGGAACAATTCGGAAAAAATAAAAATTTGCAAAAAGTCGAATGATTGGATTTTTTACTTTCCCAACATCTAAATTTATAAAAAGTCCACCCGGTTTCAGAACTCTATAGATTTCTGATAGCGCCTTCGAGAGATTATCCACATTACGAAGACCAAAACCAACTGTAACAACATCGAAACTTGCATTAGAAAAATTTTTCAAATTCGTAGCATCACCAATTTCTAGTTTGGATTTGGAAATTCCTGCTAATCTTTCTCTTGCTACGTTCAACATGTTTTCCGAGAAATCAACTGAAAGAACATTATTCGCAATATCCATTTGTGTGAGCCTTACAGATATATCGCCTGTTCCACAGCATAAATCCATACAGTCTAAATTTTTTTTCGGAAAAGTTTTTTGTATTAATTGGATGATAGAATTTTTCCAATAGCGGTGGAGAAAAAAACTATTGAGATCATTGAATAAATCATACTTAGAAGCAATCACATCAAAGTTAGTACGCACAAACTCTGCTTTTACTTGAGCTTCCGGCATTTTAAAATCAGTCATACTTTATCCTAAATTTTAAATCGAAAGATTTAGTCTTGAAAAAAAACTTCCCGATTTCGAAAATCGTTTCAGAGAGGAAAATGAAATGGAGTCTTTAGATTTAACAGTATACGCAGTGCCGGTGTTCGCTATTTGCATTCTTGTCGAAAATATAGTGGCGAGCAAAAAAAGTCCTGATAGATTTCAGATAAAAGATTCATTCACAAGTATCGCAATGGGAATTGGCAGTGTGCTAATTAACTTAGTAACGGCTGGTATTGTTTATACAGAATATACTTTTATTTCAAAGTTTGCTTTATTTAAAATTGAACCTGTGTGGTGGTCATGGATTGTTCTTTTGTTTGCGGAAGATTTTTGTTATTACTTTTTTCATCGCATCGGACACGAGAGTCGTTTCTTTTGGGCATCACATGTTGTTCATCATTCATCGGAAAGTTATAATTTATCTACTGCGGTGAGACAAACTTGGACAGGCACAATGATTAATTCAGCATTTTGGTTTCCTTTAATTCTTTTAGGATTTCCTCCCGAGATGGTCATCGCACAACAAGGTATTAGCCTCATCTACCAATTCTTTATTCATACAGAACAAGTTAAGAAGTTAGGCTTCTTGGAGTTATTTATGAATACCCCCTCGCACCATCGAGTTCACCATGGAAGTGATTTGAAATACCTCGATAGAAATTATGCTGGAATATTTATTATTTGGGATAAAGCATTCGGAAGTTTTCAACCGGAAGAAGAAGTTCCAACATACGGTCTCGTAAAAAATATTCACTCCTACAATCCAATCAAAGTTGCTTATATAGAATGGTGGAATATGTTTATGCAGATTTATCAAGTAGGATCTTTTGTAAATGCAATTAAGGTTATGTTCAAACCTCCGGGCTGGAGTCCTGAAGGCGGAACTACTACTGGCGAATTACAACGACAAGCCGGACTTAGGGGATAATGGTTTTTTGCCACACTTCGGTAAACTCAATGCAGGCGCCGGCACGGAGACAAAGAGAAATTTTTAAAGATTACCACCGATGAACACGGATAAAAGATTAAGGATTATTAAAGTCAAATTCACTAGAGTCTGCCGCCAGACTCACTCGTGCCTGACTCTAAGCTCATGTTAACTAAAACCCACGTCCGACACTAATTTCCATCCCACCCATGCCGAGGCTAATATTTTTTTCCTGGATACCAACAGCACGTAGGGACACTCGAACGAAAAATCTTCCAAACTTAATACCCTGCCATCCGATTTCAGCAGTAGCCGCAGGGTTTAGGGAGGCGAGGGTAATATCACCTAGCCGGTAACGAACATACGATGCTCCGCCTCCAAAACTACCATAAAAATCTAAAAGCTCTGATTTCTTCCAGTTGTATTTG
>JANYCR010000186.1 GCA_025360185.1 Leptospiraceae bacterium
GCCTAAAAATCCAATCTCATCATTTGAATCAATGCTTACAGTTGCATCAAGATTACCTGATTGAAGCTGCGTTGTTGCGGTTTGTAATTCTCGAATTGGATTTGCAAAAGAATTGGAAATAAAAAAAGTCAGTACCATTCCAAGCAAAATAATTCCAAGAAATATAAAAGCTGTCTGCGCATAATACCCATTTATCTGATTATCATTTAAAATAGATAAAATCATACCAACCAGCAAAATACAGGGAGTTACTGCAACCGTAATATAGAAAATAAAAAATCGAAAACGAATTGAAATCTTAACTGTCTTGGGAATTTCGCTTAGCTGTTCGCCGGGTAACACTTGGGGAATTAAGTTTTTATTCACTATGTCCACGATATAATAAACTAACACAAAACATAGATTAGCCATTAGAATATTAAAAAAGGCAAACTTAATAGAAGATATTGTTTCAAATTTAATATCATGATTATGAAAGTTAACAAATGTCCCGACTAACGCAAGCCCCCAGCCTGCAAAACTGACTGTAGCATTTAGAATAGGAAGATTAATAATGATCGACTTTATCTTTTCCGAAATGGGAGGAGGATTTTCTCTCAGCATATAAATAATTAGCGGCATATTATAAATATACCCAATCGAAGTCGGAAGTATAAAAGACATATAGCTAAAAATATTAGTAACGAAATCATCTGACTGCCCCGCCTCATTTATTTTAAGAAACTCTTCTACCGTCAAAAGAAGCGGGGCAAGAATCGTAAAACTAAATCCAACTACAACCCCATTGACTCCGACTGGAATTAGAACATAAGCGAGAGCAAAGTATATATAGCTTCGTCCAGTCATTTTAGGTTACAGCTTTTGCTCTAAAGTTTCTATCGATGCTTTCAATGCCTGTAAAGTTTTTTTTAAATCAAGTGGACTATTCTTGTAATCCGCTTGGGCATTTAAGAATTGATAGTACCCTTGATTAATTTCTCTCATGTGCGGAATTAAATCTTCAGGATTCTCAGGCTTCTTAGATTTTTGTCTTATATTATAGACTTGTTTATATCCAAATCTAGAAATTTCTACCGCGTAGGCAGGAATAAGAACATAAAGAGAAGTGTAAAATACTCGAAGGAATTTATATTCTCCTGTAAAGATATGGTTCACGTATAGCCAGATAACACTGAATATCCCCACGGCGAGTGTGATATTTATCCTCGGAGTTGTCGGAGAAATATTATTTACCAGAATTAAAATCAGCGCACAAAAGATAAAAAGTAATATCACCTCCGGCGGCACTATTGTAAAAAATAAATCAAAGAAACTAATCAGCTTCTTGATTGACTCTAGGAAAGTCTTAATTCCTAATAACTCATTTAATGTATTTTGAATTCCGACTAATTCATTCTTAAATTTATCTACAAAGTCTAGCATTTATTGCTCCTATTTTACTTATCTCACCTTATAAAAGCAAATACTGTCAAGTTAAGAAAAAACTCTCAAGCTTATTTAGAAACGACCGATAGACATAATGTGAAAATAGATAGTATTGACTCTATACAATCCGTAATGCAAAGGATTCGAGAAATTTCCCAGTTGAGTCAGGAAATTGAAAATGGGTCATCCGAACATTTAAAGCAAATTGTAGACAAGCCCGAATTTGCAAAAGAATTGGATTTAGCATTCGGAAATATTGACCAGCAGAAGCAAGTCAATCCAATGAACGCAATTCACAAGGTAGATACAATTCGAGATTTAGATATTGCAGAATCCACAAAGAGCAAGCCACACAAATCTCGAACAATAAACGATATCATTGAATCCGAATCCAAAGCAAAAGGTCTTGACCCTGACTTAGTAAGAGCTGTTGTCAAAGCAGAATCGAACTTTAATCCACGCGCTGAGTCTCCGAAAGGTGCGATGGGGCTAATGCAACTTATGCCTGGCACTGCAGAAGAATTAGGAGTTGAAAATCCTTTTGATCCCACACAAAACATCAAAGGTGGAACAAAGTATCTAAAAGAACTCTTAGATACATTTAAAAACAAAGATTTAGCCGTTGCTGCCTATAATGCAGGTCCCGGTGCAGTCCGTAAGCACAAAGGAATTCCGCCCTACTCTGAAACTAAAGGCTATGTTAAAAAAGTAAATAGCTATCTAAACGAGTATAGATAACTCTCCTCTCCCTTTTAAAGTAGGGCTAATGTCAAATCCGAATACGAATCATTTTGATTTTGAAGCTCTAAGAAGTAATTTAGAATATGATGATCCTTTTACAAAAGAGTTTTTGGTTCTTCTAAAGAAGGAACTTGACGTATCTCTAAGCATTTTAAGAGAACAATTTGAAGCTCAAAACATGAAAGAGATCAAAGCAACTGCTCATCGAATTAAAGGAACTGCTTTAAATGGTTGCTGTAACGAATTAGCAACATTAGCCGCGACTCTAGAAATAGCAACACACTTCAAACAAGAAATCATTTCCTCTCTCGTTCTGCAAATTGCCGCTGAGATTGAAATTATAAAAACATTAATCCCCTAATTATTTTCGTGCTAGGATCATCAGATTTGATTTATCATTTCCTTTTAATACTCCGTATCCATATTTAAATGGAAGAGTCTTTGCATTTTGTTTAAATTCATTTTGAAGATCAACTTGATCCGGAACATTCGGTGTATTTTGCAATCGAGCACGCGCGGTATATACTCCGAAAACTTTCGATTCCCATATATTCTTATCAAATACTTTAAATGGTATAGCCGAATCATCTTGCACAACCGTGTCAGTCTTTGATAGAATGGTCTGGATAAATTTTTCATACATTGGAAGTTGTAAAACATATTCGGCAGACTTTAGCAGCAAATTAAACTTACCCTGTGACGCAAAATATTTTCCTTCAGAAGAATTTTCATCTGCAGAATTTTCATTTATATACATTCTAAAAAAAGAAAGTTCCCTACTATATTTTTCTTCTGGTTTATGAAAATAAATTCGAACTACCTCAACTTTATCTGGATTTTTATCGGTTATATGTGCTTCTGTTTCAGCAATAAGCTTTCCGGATTTATCTAATTCTACCCTTTCCCAAAAATCAATTTTGAGACCGAGACGAGTCATAAAGATTAAAAGGACTGGTGAAGTGCCAGAAAAGTGTGGATTAGCAAATTCTCTTCTCATTCTTTTTCGGGTAAAATAATTTTGCGCTGCCATTTCGCCGACCATACTCTGAATAGAATTAAGTCCTTGTTTTAATTGATCTGAGCTTAATGTATTTGGGTCTGTTATTTTTCCAGGTGGCTCAAGTCCAATCATGATATTGGTAATCGCATCCGGATAAAATGCATGTAGATTCACAAAGTCCGCACCACTCAGTGGGTAAAACGCAGTATTAGCCGCTGACTTAATAGGCATGAATTCATTCTTAAATGGTTGCACTTTTTTCAAATAGTCTGAATCTATTTTCTCCCAGTAAGAATTGATTGTGGCTGCATATGATTTGTAACTTGGAGACTCAGCTAATTTTAAGAAGCGATTTTTTTCATCAAGAGGAAGACCTGAAAGAAATTGCGATAACTCATACCAATACAAATCAGTAGATTCAGTTCGAACCAACCTTCTAGTAGAATCAGAACTAGCGCATGATATAATTAAACCGCAAATTAATACATAAAGTAACGGCTTAATCTTATTAACCCGTTTACTTTGATTGGCATTCGATTTTTTCAAATAAGAAATAGTTTTTGAAATGAGTAAGTCAGAGCTAATTAGCATAAATTGTTAATACCTATATTTATTAAAAAGATAATTCTAATCCAAGTGATGTCGCATACTCAAAGTTTAACTGTGAGTAAACCGGAAGCCTAAAAACTCCAAAGTTGGAATAATAATAATCTCTATTTGCATTATTTTTAAAATTAAAAAAGAAAGTTGTGTTGTAATAATCATGATTTCTTCCCCGAAAGGAAGCAGAAAAAGAATTATTGCTCGGTATACTTGAAGTTGAATCTGTTGGTCGATTCGTTGTCACAATATTATAAACGTTATTCCCTATATAGAGTGAATATCTTTTATACCGGTCTATAAAGAACGTAAAACCAAACGCCGCATAATCCTTATTAAACAATGATGTTGCGTCTGGACGGAGCATAGTCCGTAATAAATTATCTGAAAGATAGTTATATTTCAAATTAAGAACAAAGTATTTGAGCCCAACTGCCATAGCTACCCTTGCTCCTTCGGAAATATTAGTTTCGTTTATTAAAGAACGGTTCGAATTGTAAACTGCCGTTTGAAATAAAAGATTTTTCGTTGGGGAAATGTTAGCTTGCCACTCGAATAAATTTTTATTTGCACGGTCGACATCTCTATAGGAAATTTCGGTATCCCTATAATAATTATTTCCGGCAAGAAATCCTCCCTGGTTGTATCTATAAGGATTATTGAGATTAGACTCACCAGCAATAAATCCAGTTGAAATATACTTATTTCCTGTAAAGCTAACGCCTGCAGTAGTCGTAGGATATTGCTTTAAACGATCATCAAATATATCGAACTGAGTTGATTTGAAGTTCGCTGTAAAATTGGAATTTATCTGGTAGCTCATTTCTACATTTCTAATCTGGGAATTTTTATTTTGAAACAAGTTAGCCGGTTCTGATAATTTGTTTTGGTATTTGTATTCAAGTATTTGGTTTACTATCGATCTCGTATCGCCTATCGTATTAACAGAAATTTTATCATCCTTATAGTATGTAAATACGTCAGGCTGTAAGTTTTGATAAGGTCTAATTTGATTATCATTAAAAAAAGGAGTCAACACTTCATCGGGTGAAGATTTACTAAAACCACTACCCCAGATTGATTTTGAAATTTCTTTTTGCATTTCTCGAATAGTTCGAATGGAAAAAAACTTTTCTTCTAAGTTTTCTTTTTCTAAATTTGCATAGGCTTTTTTCTCAGGGTTTTTCGAGGGAAATGTATCTTCTTTTTCGTAAAAATCTTGCCCTTTATTTGCTGGCGGCACAACGGGAGTTACGGATAATATGGCCACAAATCCTATTCCAGAAAGAATAGAAATAATTGCTGAAAGCTTAGTGTTAAGTATTGTAGTCCCATACATGACATTAAAAGATTAACTAAGTTAATCTACGACCTTTTACGAGTCCTTTTCAACTTCTTTTTTCTTTTCTAGTCTATCTTCAATTCTACGAAGAATGCTATCAGGAGTATACTTACCATCCTTTTCAATTTTGCCCATAGGCATTTTAAGAATCTCTGGAACAACGTCAGTTACATGAGAAAAAGAAACTATATTAAATTTATTTTCTTGAATTGCTTTAATAATTTCGGCAGAAAGAACTAAATCTTTTGCATTAGCCGTCGGGATATAAACATAGAAAATATCTTTAGGACTACCAAGAAGTTTAGAAATAGAAAACCAAGCATCGACTTTTTGATTGATTGCTCCAACCGGCATTGTCTCTCCATATTGAGACATGGAACCAGTAATTGCTATATTACTCGGAATCTCATATCCAGATAGAGCGGATAACGTAGCAATTAATTCTGCCACAGTAGCCGAATCTCCATCCACAATAGAATGGCTTTGTTCAAATAGAATGGAAATATCTACCGCAAAAGAACTGAAATTTGCAAAAAGTCCTTTTAGGTAAGATTGCAAAATAAATACACCCTTATCATGCACATCTCCAGAAAGATTTACTTCTCTTTCGATATTGATAAAGTTTCCGCTACCCATGAGCGCACGCGATGAGATAACACTGACTTGCCCATATTCCTGGTGCGTAGAATACGGAGTGAAAATAGACAGTCCATTAATGCGACCCAATCTTTTTCCAGTTACGGTCATATTGTACATGCCATTTTTTAAATCTTCATAGTATTTCTTTTTAGGAAGTGAATCTCTTTTTTCTAAATTGGAAATCGCAGAATCAATATCAGCATCAGTTATAGCAGCGCCTTTCACATCTTTTTTAGATTTAGAAAGAACCATTGCTTCTTCATAAATTGTTTTAATGTCAGTAACATTGAGAGAAAATTTAGACTTGCTCTCATTTAGTTTCAACGCTTCTTCGAGCAAACGCTTCTTAGCCGAAAGGGACGGAGTTGGATAATCTTTTAGACTTAGAGCATCGATGAGTCCAGAAAAACGGGAGATATTTTTTTTATTTAGTTCTGCTTCATATTCTAAGTCAATTTTCATTTTGAAAACTTCGTGCAAATTATTATCTCTCTTAAGCAACTGTTCATACATATGCTCTTCGCCGATTAAAATGACACGAACATTAATAGGAAACTGCGGAAGAGTTCGATCAAGAGATTGAAAAAAATTAAGCTCTGGTAAATTGATGAAATCTATTTTTTCTGTCAAAAGACAAGACTTAAGCAAATCATATACTACCGGCTCTTGTACAAGTTTAGTGATAGGTAAAATTAAAAATCCGCCTGTTGCCTTAATCAAATTCCCAGGATGATATTTTTTCTCTGTAGGAATTCCGACAAGGCTCATCGTATTTGGTGTCGGATCGTAAATAATTGGAGTCGTCTCTGCATCTGGATCAAAAAGCGGAGTCAAACCTTCTTTGTATTCTGGATCTTCTACAATAGAATTGCTTTTTCGAAAATAATAAAACTTAGGAAATTTATTTTTGGTAGAATATTCTTTTTGGAGAAGCGAGGTAGTGCTACTTCGTTTTCCTGCACCTTCATCGCCAGCAATTATAAAATGTTGGTAAAATTGAGGGTTGTCCAGTGCCTGTCGAATCTGCTTAAGCGCTTCTACTTGAAAAATAAAATAATCAGGATGAAATTCTTTATCTTTTAAGTCTAGCTTAGCAAAATCAGTGTCCTTTAAATCTACAGATACGTCAGGCTTTGTCAATTTTTTTAACATATCTGCTATTTTTTCCATATAGTCTTTTACTGCAATTAGATAATAATTAAATCCCTATGAATTTCAGGGATATTCGCAAGTATCTGACATAATTTGTCTCAATTTCAAGCTAAATATTTTAGTGATAATGCTTAATTATGGAGAATAAAATCTGACCTATATGCACAAATAAATCTCTTTCTTACCTAATAGAATAAAAGGACAAAAAATGGAAATTTTAAGAAAAACTAATTGCAATAAATATGGGTTATCATATATAATTACCCATATGAAGACAACCATTGATATTACTGACAATCTATTCGTAGAAGTAAAGCAAATAGCATCACAGGAAAATAGAACTTTAAGAGAAATCATTGAAGCCTCTCTTCGTAAATACCTAGATGAGAAGCAGATAAAAACAAATTTCGAATTAAAAAAGAAAACCTTTGGCGGTATGGGTTTGCAACAGGGCGCTAGCTTAGATTGGGCTTTTCTTTCGGAAGAGGTTTACTAAGCTATAAATGATAGCTTTAGATACAAATATTCTAGTTTACGCACATAGGGAGGATAGTCCTTTTCATACAAAAGCATTCTCGCTTCTTAAAGAAATTTCCGAGTCGAAAGCTTCTTGGGCAATCCCGTATCCATGCCTTCATGAATTCTATGCAATAGTAACGCATGCAAAGATTTTCAATCCACCTACTCCAATTGAATCTGCATTTGAACAAATGGAAGCTTGGCTAGAAAGCCCTTCCTTGCATTTACTCGGTGAGGCACCTCGCTACTTTGAAATCCTAAAACAAAAAATGCTCGCGGGGAAATTACAAGGAGCCAAAGTCCATGATGCACGAATCGTTTCCATCTGCATTCAAAATGGAGTGAGCCTTCTTTACTCCTCTGATAGGGATTTCAATAAAATCGCCGGTCTAAAAATACAAAATCCACTTATCTAAACGCGAATTCTATCTCTCGATAATGCTAACAGCACCAAGAGTAATATTAACTTTGATAGTAATTGCTTTTTCATTTTCATTATAAGCGCGGGTCTTATATACATTCTTAAAAAAAGGAATAAATCGAAGTCCATTTGGTAGAGTCACTACACCTAATGTAGGGTAAATTAAAACACGAACAGGGGCATCTCCCTTAATATAAATAATACTCTTCGCAAACATCGTATTAGTCTCAATGAAAGTATTTCCGCTACCCACCGGCAATCCTGTAAAATCATTTTCACCAAAGCCAAAGAATACGTTATAGGTATCTGAGGCAACCGTTGGTGCAATAGCAGGACCTTTCCCAAGAATGGTATTACTCCCTTCAGGGTCATTCCCAAATCGCAACTCGCTAAACATCATTTGAATTCCTACGAGAATAATTAAAAATACGCCGACCGGTTTATAGACAACAGAATTTAATTTAAAGAAATATCGCAGGAAAAAAAACATTCCAACGCCAAAAAGTAAAATTCCGACGATAGTTGGCGCAATTGATAAATTCATAATTCTCTCCGTTCCTAATTACTCTATCGGCGTATTTTTAAGAATACCACCGATGGACACCGATAAAAAAACGATAAAAAATGATATGGATGCAAACCAATGTAATAATATTCAAAAATTATCGTATCTTTTTATCCCGTGTAACGGAGCTCTCTGTGTTCATCGGTGGTAATCTTTAAGAGCCCAACAACTCCACTACTCTATCCATTTGCTCGAATGAATTGTAAATATGTGGGGCAAATCGAACGCGTCCCAGCCGCACGGCAGATATTACTTTATTCTCACGTAATTTAATCACTAACTCGGCTGAGTCTACTCCCGATTTTGCGCAAGCAAGAATTCCTGTTTTAGATTCAGCAAAAGAATCTGAATAGATCTGAAATCCTTTTTTGCGAAGACCATCGGCGAGATATTCTTTTAGGGCATAAATTCTTTCTTGTACAACAGGAAAACCAATTTCTGAAAGCATTTCCAAAGTGGATTTCCAATATACCCAGTCTGTAAAATTTCCAGTTGAATATTCAAATCTATCTGCGCCAGGACGAATTTCGCTTTTATAGGGAAGATACTCGTCTGCATTGACAACAGAGCTTTGTCCTTTGAAAATAGTCTTCATAGTGGCTAACCTATCTTTTGCGACATAGATGCCACCGAGCCCCAAAGGACCGAGTAACCACTTCCAAGCCGGAAACGCCATGTAGGAAATATTCATTTTTTTTACATCGACTGGAATTAATCCTACTCCCTGTGCCCCATCTAAGATAAACTCAATATTTCTTTCTTTACATATTTGTCCGATTTCCGTTACGGGTAATGGCATGCCCGTGCACCAATGGACAAGAGAAAGCGAGATAACTTTTGTATTTCCAGAGATTGCTAAATTTACATTTTCCAAAAATTGTGCAGGAGTATCAGCCATAGAAATAAATTTTAAATGAATTCCCTTCTCCTCCCAATGTTGAAAAGGATATACATTGCTAGGATATTCATTTTCCAAAAGCAAAATCTCATCACCTCGATGAAGAGCAAGTCCCTGCGAAATAAAATTAATTCCTTCCGAGGTATTGTGGATAATACCGATTTCCTCCGAATTACAATTCAGTAGCTTAGAGATAATACTCGTTATCTGCTTTTTAACAGTAAGGTATTTTTCTTGCTCATTGAACACGCCATGCCTTGAATATGCTTCTAAATAGCGCGTAACGTCTACTATTGTCTTTTTTCCAACAGGAGTTGTACCACAATTATTGAGCCAAATTAGTTCCTGATTTACAGGATAATTATCGTAATATGTTTTCCAATTTGTCATAAGTGTTTTCGTAGCTTTTACAAGAACGCATATATGCGTTCCTTACTTTGGATCGAAACGTAATAAATAATGCCTATTTGCCGCTAGCTAGTGCTTCGTCTTCCCAGTAGTATTTTGTTTTATCACTTTGTTGTAAAAATAAATACTGTGACTCAACCATGATTCGATCTTCTTCTTTTATGAAGGCAAGCTTATTAAAAAAACGTTTGATCGCTGGATCTTTAAATTTGTCTTTCATTTTATTCGAGAAGTCTCTCGCATCCTCCGAGACTCGCATCGCATGCTGAACTGCAGCAATATCATCTTTGTAGGCTTGCTCGGTATTTCTGTCGATTTTACGCATTAGCTTAGAAAGATGTGTTTTATCAAATTTATGAATGGCAGACAATTGTTTAAGATTAGGAAACTCTACTCCACCGCTTAAATCGTTATACATTTCTTGAATGAGCTTGATATGCTCTTCTACATCTTCCGCAAGTTCTCGAAATAAATCCTTTACTGAACCTTCTCCCACTTTGTCATAAGTCTTTAAATAAAAATCAAAACAATCTTTCTCGTATTGGATGGCAGATGCAACTGCTTCAAGCAGCGTGGTATTTTTAATTGAATTCATAAAACTCTCCCTAATAGAGAGAGCTTAAAATACAATTCAGTTCTATTGCAAATATTTTTTTAAAAAATGTTACTGAGTATTATTCTGAAATCACCCCACTTAAACCGCCACCAACTGAATCCGGATAAATAAAATTATTCGATGAAGAACTCCATGTGGCGCTGACATTTCCGATGGCGATTCCAGAGTCTACTTTTACTCGACATTTCTTCGAGTTTATAGTAATTGTTTTGTAAGTCGGGCAAGACTGACCGCCAGAAGGTATACAAACCGGTAAATCAACACTTCCTGATAAATCTACATTGCCTTGATAAAAATTTCCTAAATTAGTATAGGAACCCAATTTAGTACCGAGTTGAATAACGTCTCCTTTTTGAACATTAAACTCTTTTAGCGGTAAATAAGTTTTCTTTGTAGTAGATAATTGAACGCTCGCTAACCCGCCATTATTCAAGCATCCATCAATCGTGATAGATTTTAAGCTACCATTCGAAAGTGCAGTCGAATTTGTAATCAAAGAAGAATAATATGTTTTAGGCGTAGAATATCCGAATAGAAATGCTCGCGTAGGAAAACTTAGATCATTTGCAAGAGAAGAATTCAATTGACCATAAGGAGGATCAATGCTGCTAAAACTTTTAGGACAAGTAGAAGCTGATGTTGAATAATTGTAAGGCTCTCCTGTTGTGTTATTATATCCACAAGTATCATAGTTAGAAAATGCGGTTCCACTGTTCGTGTAAAAATTCAAATAACTATCAGTAGCACTAGGTCGAATTTTGAATTCTTCATTTAATCCGTTAGTAGTATCTACAATTTTTAAAGTTACCGTGCTTTGTCCTGGATTTGTAGCGCCTAATGCAAAAGTATCCGCAGTATTGCAGCTAGCTCCTTTACTTTTATTAAATGTATCTAGAGTATACATTTCCCCTGCACCGCCAAAGAAACCTTGATAAAATGATTTTACATATTTGATTTTATTCGTAGTATCTGAGTCTGGTATACTATTCGATGGGTTATTCGGTTGATTATACATTGTCACATCCATATCGGATAATCGTTTTAATGTAAGCGTTTTTCCACCAAATGAAACTGTAATCGTTGCAGTAGTTATTTCTGTTACCCGTTTACCGCTACCAACCTTTCCTAAGAAAACAAAAGGTTGTACAAAATAAGAACCGCTAGCTGCTGTAAATGTATTATTACCGGAACCACTTGAATTAAGCTGCGCACACTGTGGACTAAAACCTACGTAGGCTTTGAGAAAAATATCTTTAAACTTTGCTTTTGAATTCGAACTAGCTACACTTCCATTTATAGTTCCACCCGTTGTTCCCGAATTATTTAAGCTGACTACTTTATCTGAATTGTTTTTGAAATTTATTCTATAAGTTCCAGTTTTCGTAGGTGTGAAATTTACCGTTAGACTTCCATCTCCATTTCTCAGATAGGTTTGTTCTTGCCCATCTGAGTCAACAACAGAAACTTCGACTTTCGTTTCATTATCTGTTCCTGTAGTAATAGCGGAACTAACTCCTTGAATAGAAGAAGTAGTTGCATTGTAGGTTGCTGTTACAGAAGTTCCAGATGTTACGCTGAGTTCTTGATAAAGACCATCATTAGTAGTATCCTCCGATCCACCACTTGTCCGAGTTGCAATCAGTGCAAGAATTCCCAATTTTGAATTATCATTTTTCTTATTACCACCGCAGGATAACACGTTACATCCTATTAGTAACAAACCTATCAAACTTTTAATTAACCAATTCATAATCATTCTCCTAATTTTTAATTTGCATATTTGCAGAGATTGTCTCTGCTCTACCATTTTAAACAGATTCTTCAATCAGGTTTTTCCGAGAAAGAGACTTATAATTGCGATTTTAATTCGATCGGAGTAGGAATATTCGATCGGAGTATATGTTTAGGCGACCAGTTGCGTTCAATATATGAAAAAAAACAAAATCAACAAAGGAGAAAGGAAAAAAATTTTGACTTGCAATATCAAGCGGGACTTTAGTCTTCTGGAATGGTTTTAAAAAAATATTTATTCGTCTTAATTTTCTTTAATAGTCTATTATATGCCAAAGATGCAGAAAAATATTCCATCGAACTACAAGAAAATTTTCAAGAAAAAAATCTTTTAGGATCTATTGTTTATTTAGAGGATAAAAATAAAATTTTCTCTATTGAAGAAATAAGCGATAGCATCGCGAATGATTTTTCTCGCTGGAATACCACGGGCGAAAAAGAGCTAAGCTTTGGATTTACTGCGAGTGCATACTGGGTATATTTTAAAATTAAAAATCATTCTAAGTCTTTACAAAAAGTATATTTAGAGACAAATCTCGCAACTTTAGATAAAGTTGAATTTTTCTACCAGGATGCAAACAAGAAGTTCAACAAAAAAACTGCAGGCGATATGTATCCTTTTAAAAATCGAGAAGTAAAATTTAGAACCATTGTATTTTCGATTCCGATTATGCCAGATACCGAAATGCCTATTTTTTTAAGATTAGAAAATAAAGGACCAATGAAATTTTCTCTTCAACTGCGATCTCCAGAAGAATTTTCCGCGCATATTGTTTCTGATCAAGTTTTTCTTGGAATCTATTATGGAATCATGATTGTAATTTTTCTTTATAATTTATTTTTATATTTTTCGATCAGAGACACTACCTATATTTACTACATCAATTATGTATTTCATGTTGCAATTTACCAATTTATAATTAGTGGAAATGCGGCTCAATTTTTATTTCCAGACTCTCCTGATTTTGCAAACCGTGCACCTAATGTTGTTGCAAATTTAACATTCATTACAGCACTACTCTTTACAAAATCGTTTTTAAACACTGCGTTTTACGCAAAGATCATGAACAAAATCATAATCAGCCTCGTTTGCGTTACCATTGCTCAATTATCCATTATCCTCATTGTAGGACATGAAATGGTATTAATGAAAACTTCAAATATACTAGGTCTTCTAATGATTGTAACGATTATTTCTTCTGCTGTCCAAGTATTCAGAAGGGGTTATAGATCGGCACGCTTTTTCCTATTTGGTTGGTCGTTTTTACTAATATCAGTCTTTATCCAAATTATGGCAAACTTAGGGGCATTTAATATTACAGCAGAGCATATTGGTCAGGTCGGCTCAGGAGTTGAAGTGATTCTTCTCTCTTTTGCACTCGCTGATAGGATGAAAAATCAGCAAATAGATAGCTTATCCCCTCAAAAAACAGTAGAAATCAATTCAAATGATATGAGCGAAGAACAAGAAAAAAAGACTTCTCCCAAAGAGTTCATTCGTCGACCAATTTTTACAATTCTTCAAAAAGAATACAACCTTACTTATCAACAAGCGCAAGTTTGCTCTGCACTAATAGATGGAAAATCACGAACTATTATTGCTGATGAACTTGGTATATCAGTCAATACTCTAAAAAAACATCTTTCTGAAATTTATAGTAAAACAATTAATAAAGTTGAGAATACGGAAGTCCCTTCGCAAGAAAAACTCCAAAAGCTTACCATCTTTTTGCATAATTTAAAAATAAAAGACTAAAAATTCAAATATAATCATTCTCTATCAACGAGAAAAAAGCCCAGCAATATATCGAATGCACCAAACACCAAAATTTCTTATTGTAAAAAGCCTTACTCAGATTTAATCTGGAAATAGAGAGGTAGTATGAATCTCGCGAATATCAATCACGAATTAATTTTATTTATATTATTTAATATTATTATCGTCACAATGTTAGCAATTGATTTGGGCTTATTAAGCAAAAGTTCAAATCATACAATGTCAGTAAAACGAGCTGGTGTTTGGACAATGATTTGGGTTACAATTTCCTTTCTATTTGCAACCTTCATTTATTATTACGACACCGACCCTACAAATCCCGACTTGGGCAAAACAAAAACTATGGAATATATTGCAGGTTACCTGCTTGAATACTCTCTATCCATTGACAATCTATTTGTATTCATTATGATTTTCCAAAAATTCAAAGTAGGTCAAAGAGAACAGCCGGATATTTTGAAATGGGGTATTATCGGAGCCGTGATACTTAGAGCCATTATGATATTGGCAGGAGCAACTCTAATCGCTCAGTTTACATGGATTCTTTATGTATTTGGCGTTTTCTTAGTATATACCGCAATTAAGATGTTTGTTCATAAAGAAGACGAAAATGAAATTTTCATCCCAGAAGAACACTTCGTATTTAGAGTCATAAAAAAAATAGTTCCCCTATCTACTCGGTCAGAAGAAGGAAAATTTTTTATTATCGAAAATGGACGTCGACTTGCAACTCCGCTATTTGTAGTTCTAGTCATGATTGAAACTAGCGATGTAATGTTTGCTCTCGATTCAATTCCTGCGGTATTTTCCATTACACAAGATCCATTTATTGTATATACTTCCAATATTTTTGCAATCCTCGGACTTCGTTCTCTTTATTTTATGATTAGCGGTATAATGGATTTATTCGTTTATTTAAAGCATGGTGTAGCCATTATCCTCGCTTTTGTGGGATTTAAAATGCTTCTACCACTTTACGGAGAATTAATGAAAGTCGAAAAAATTCATATAGATATTAGGGTTTCACTTGCAGTAATTATCATACTTCTAATTGGTTCCGTTCTTGTATCTCTTCCAGAATATTTTAAAAATAAAAAAACAGGGGTTTCTAAATGAAGAAAACTATTCTAGCAACAATCACAATCAGTTTATTTCTAAATTTTTCTCTTTCGGCAAAAGAAGTGCCAAGTAGCGGAGAAATGATATCAGAGTTATTGGTGCGCCCTCTCGGCTTAATGGGATTAGCCGTAGGAACTGGTATTTTTGTTATTGCTCTTCCATTCGGCATATTAAACAGAGTCTCAACTGGATCATGGGAATCAGTTACAAGTTCAGGAAGGCGTCTCGTCTTAGCTCCGGCTCTATTTACTTTCGCACGTGGGGTAGGCGATTATCCCGATCATATGGAAGATATCGAATTAGTAAAGGAGTAAGTAATGGATAAAGCAAACTTAAATGAGTGGGAGAAAGTCGCAAAGGATGCGGATTTAAAAGGTAAAGATGTATCTTCTTTAAACTGGAATTCCCCTGAAGGCATTATCATTAAGCCTCTTTATACCTATGAAGACTTAGAAAATTTGGGAAACACGAATACGCTCCCGGGGATATTTCCTTTTATCCGCGGTCCTCGCGCAACAATGTATTCTCATCAACCCTGGACTGTCAGACAATACGCAGGATTTTCGACTGCAGAGGCATCTAACGCATTCTATAGAAAAAATTTAGCAGGCGGACAAAAAGGATTATCCGTTGCATTCGACTTAGCTACTCATAGAGGATACGATTCCGATCATGAAAGAGTGACCGGGGATGTGGGCAAAGCAGGAGTAGCCATTGATTCAGTAGAAGATATGAAAATTCTATTCGATCAAATTCCTCTCAAAGATATGTCTGTCTCAATGACAATGAACGGAGCAGTGATTCCGATTCTAGCTATGTTTATAGTTGCAGGCGAAGAGCAAGGTGCAAAAGTTTCTGAGCTTTCCGGAACCATTCAAAATGATATTCTAAAAGAATTCATGGTGAGGAATACGTACATTTACCCACCAAAGCCTTCTATGAAAATCATAGGCGACATCATTGAATACACTTCTAAGAATATGCCCAGGTTTAATTCCATTTCAATTAGTGGATATCATATCCAAGAAGCGGGCGGAAACGCAGTTCAAGAACTTGCTTACACGTTAGCGGATGGAATGGAATATGTAAAAACTGCTCTAGACAAAGGACTGGCTATTGACGATTTTGCGCCACGACTTTCTTTCTTCTTTGGAATTGGGATGAACTTCTTCATGGAGATTGCAAAACTTCGTGCAGCCAGATATTTCTGGGCAGAACTAATTAAACCTTTCAATCCTAAAAAGCCAATGAGCGCTGCACTTAGAACTCATTGCCAAACATCTGGTTGGAGTCTAACAGAACAAGATCCATACAACAATGTTATCCGCACGACAATTGAAGCAATGGCAGCAGTCCTAGGTGGAACTCAGAGTCTGCACACTAACGCTTTAGATGAAGCAGTTGCATTACCTACAGAATTTTCAGCGCGTATTGCGCGTAATACTCAGTTAATCATTCAAAATGAAACTCATATACCAAGAGTAATTGATCCACTAGGTGGCTCTTATTATATTGAATCACTCACGCACTCAATCATCGTTGAGGCAAAAAAACTTTTTGATGAAGTCCAGGCTCACGGCGGAATGGCGAGTGCTGTAGAAGCAGGTCTACCTAAAATGAAAATCGAAGAATCTGCAGCAAGACGTCAAGCTTTAATTGATCAAGGACTAGATGTAATCGTCGGAGTCAATAAATTCAAGCTCAAAACAGAAGATAAAATGGAAATCTTGGATATAGATAATACAGCAGTTCGAGAAAGTCAAATCGCCCGATTAAATACAATCAAATCTAAACGTGATACTACAGCGGTTAACGCAGCATTAAACGCAATTACAGAAGCAAGTCAATCTGGAAAAGGAAACTTACTTGAACTCGCAGTGGACGCTGCACGCAAAAGAGCAACATTAGGTGAAATTTCTTTCGCAATGGAAAAAGTATTCGGTCGGCATCAAGCTGTTATCCGCACGATTAGTGGAGTTTACTCAAGCTTAAACCAGGATAACGATAAATTCCAAAACGTTATCAAGCGCGTAGAAGAATTTGCCAAGAAAGAAGGTCGTCGTCCAAGAATGCTCGTCGCAAAAATGGGGCAAGACGGACATGACAGAGGAGCAAAAGTGATTTCTACTTCTTTCGCTGATATGGGATTCGATATTGATGTAGCTCCCCTATTCCAAACTCCTGCGGAAGTAGCAAAACAGTCAATTGAGAATGATGTGCATATCATAGGAGTATCCTCACAAGCAGCAGGGCATAAGACTCTCATACCTGAACTCGTAGAAATTTTGAAAAAAGAAGGTGCAGGAGATATATTGATAATAGCCGGTGGAGTAATTCCTGCTCAAGATTATGATTTTTTATATTCGCACGGAGTAGCCGCGATTTTTGGACCTGGAACAGTTATTCCAGATGCAGCTGCAAAGATTCTAGATATTCTGGAAAAGAAGGGGAATGTTTAGGCTTTAACTTTGAAAGAAAGATTTGGTGTTCCAAAATCCGAAGAGGACTTGTATTCACCCTTATACAAAGTTTTTTTAATAATTAGTATTTTGACTCTATTTGTATTCGGGTGTTTTTTATTTTTAGTTCAGCAAAGAAACCAGGAACTTTTGAATGCCTATAAAGTTTTAGAGGCGCAGGGACAAAAATCTTTTTCAACCCTAACCGGCTACCATCTCGTAGTTAGCGGAAATGAGAAGCGGCATATCTACACTTACCTCGTCACTGATGAAATTGGTAAGTTACATGAAATTACCGAATTCGTCGATGACAAATCTCACCTCAGGCTACGTGTGGGAAACACAGTTGTTACCCGCCAAAAAGAATTCTTTCTTGCTGGTAAAGAAAGAATTCTTTCTCGGATTGACGGAAACAAACAAATCTTACCCAATTACAACTACTTAGAAAAAATTGCATTCTTTGGTATTGGATTTTCAATTCTAATTGGAATTTGTGGAATGATTTTAATAATTTTTAAAAAAGATTTAGAATAATTCATTTTGACTAATTTCCAAATTTTAACCATCTGATCTTTTTATCATTCCTTTTCTCTCAAACCCTACTCTAGATCCTCTATCGGCTCTGTTTGTTTTACATTGATGAACTCTACTTGCGCTGGACTTTGTAAATGACGCTCGGGATCGAGATGAAATAAAATCAGCGTCATATAGGTTTGGTATCTTACAATATACATGTATTCGGTGAGCTGAATATATTTCAGTTCGCCCTTAATTTTCTTCATCCATTTGCTATCTTCGAAAACTCGCTTAAATTTTATCGTTGTAGGAGAAATCCCATCAATCGTCTCCTTAGTAACAGAGCGATCTCTTTTAACGACTTCCTTCTTGAAAATTCCAATTAAATTTGTATTGAGTTTATTTTTATCTTTCCCCTCTTTCTGAAGATGCTTTGGCAAATTTAAATAATAATATGTATAGAACACTTTATCCAATTCTTCATCATCTAGAGAGTTAGATTTAGGTGTTTCTTTTTCCTTTTCTTTCTCTCTTTTAACCTCGTTTGGAGGAGGAATTGTTGTTTTTACACTAACACCTCTGCTAGGACTCTGAGCGTAGACTGAAAGAGCAAATAAAAAAATAAATAAGTATTTCATGCTAATAATTATCGGAGAGTTAAACATAGATTCTTAAGTAACCAAATCTATACTTTCTTTCAATTAAAATAGAATTTCATAAAAATATTGCCTCGATAAATTTTTTGGAGACAAAACTTTTTCTAAAAATTCCGTAACACTATTTTCATAATTTTCTGTAATTTCAGTCTTGACTGAAATTACAGAAAATTTATATATGTAAAACCTAGAACTCATTACATTATTATGAAAGCAAAAAAAAAGCAGGCACCAAAAAGTAAAAAATTTATGATAGACCCCCAGATGATGACATTTGTAAATAAAATGGGGACGTATTACGAAAGCTTTGGACTTTCTAGAATTGGTGGACAAATGGTAGGTCTAATGCTTATAGTAGAGACTGCGATTTCTCCTGAAGATATTCAACGAATTCTAAATGTCAGTCGAAGTAGTATTTCGACAAACTTAAAAATGGTTTTACTCCATGGTGGCGTAGAAGAGGTTCATTTTCCGGGGGATCGAAAATCTTATTTTATGCTTTCTGATAGAGCAGTGGAACAGTCGATACTTCGCAAAATTAATAGTAATGATTATTTAAAAGAAGTTGTGAATGAAGGTATTGAAAATTTAAAGAAGAAAGGTAGCAAGGCAGAAAAACTTTTTACCATTCTTCAATGGATTAATCTGGACAAAGAAGTTTCTCTCGAGCTTCTGGATAAGTGGAAAAATAGAACTAATAAAAATAAAAATTAATAGGATGTAACAATGATTAAACTCTTATCTATAATTCTTTGCGCTTTTTTATTAAACTGCGCATCTTCTAGTGCAGGTATCTCCACCAGTAATATTCCAATCGCAAATAAAAAATACAAAGTGATTGGTCCGGTAGAAGCAAAGAACTCATGGGTTACCTTTGATATTGCTATTCTTGCGGTAGCATTTAGTTCACCACCTATAAACGAGATGATGGATGAAATGATCCGATCCAAGGAAGCAGATGCCTTAATCAATATTCGCTACTGGCAAGACCGAACTATTTTTCTTTTTTTAACGAGAAATCGATTGGGGATAAATGCAGAAGCCGTAAAATTTACTGAAGAGCCTGCGCAAGAAATAAATGCTAAGAAAACTCGCTAACATACTCATTCCATTATTTTTTTTGAATTGTTTTATGGTAATTTCTTACCCTACCAATTTAAATCGTAGAGCGGATAATATACATATAACACCATCTGCTACAATTATTCGTTCAGAAGGATATAAAATTCTGGGAACAGAAACCGGAGAGACCTCAACGTTTTTTCTATTCGGTTTAATTCCAATGACTAATCCGCTTAATATGGAGTATGCGCTGAGCCAGGCAGTCCAAAAAGTGGAAGGCGGTGATTCTATGGTAAATATGACTGTTTGGCATGAAACACATTATTTTTATCCTCTCGGAACAGTCTCTGTAACAAAAGTGAGAGGAGATATTATTTCATTGAAAAATGATTCGCAAGCTCCCTTGTTCGAAGAACCGGCTAACAACAAAAAACCACTGCCTTCTAAGAAAGGTTTAACAAAATAAGAAAGGGGGAAATTATAATTTGAAACGTATTCTTTTCATTCTAGTTTTTTTAATTTCCTGTAACGAAAAACCTGTTCCCGCGTGGGATGCACAATCGCAAATTAACGCTGCGGCAGATTTTAAAGCTAGAGAATGCAAACAAGCAGGACCACCGCAACCTCCTCTTTTAGTATTCACTGATCAAGATAGCAGAAATTTGAATTTATGCAGCGTAGCAATTACAAGAACAAGCTGTCCATTTGCGGGGTATCCCGTCATTTGCCTCGGAATATACTACCCTAAAAAAATTAATGATATTCCCTGGTATCTCAACTTCAATAATGATCTAGCTAAAAGGCAGTTGAAATAATTCTATGAAAAATTTAATAGCTCGTAAACAAAATTGGTTTCTATTTATTTTTACTTTGCTTATTCTTAGCTCAGAAATTTCAGCCGTTGCTTTTCGTGGGAGGCTTTTTAGTCGAGTCAAAAATCAAGGCGAAGCAGGATTAACCGTAGTCATCGTTACCCCTACTTCTAAAATACCCGCACAAACAGATGCAGAAGGATACTTTGACGCAGAGGTTCCAAGCCTCGGAAATTATACATTTAGAATTTTAAGACCTACTGGAATCCAAGAACTAGAAAAAGCGATTACTGCTGACGGAGAAGTTGTAACCCTTTATACAGATAAAGCACCAAAGCCTAAAGGTGGAATTGATGTAGAAGGACAAAAAGACAAAACCATTCTCTCCCGTTATAAAGTTCGTTATGATGAGATTAAACGTATGCCAGGGACATTAGGTGAGGCTCTTAACGCATTACAGACATTACCCGGAGTATTTGCCCCGCCCGCGTTTGGTGGAAATAATGGAGGTTGCTTTGGTGGAATTGTAATTCGTGGAGCCGATTGTCGCACAAACACTTATCTCTACGATGATCTCCCGATTTACTACGCCTATCACTTTGATAGTATAAACTCGGTTATCCACAACGATTTAATTAAGACGATAGATATTTATACAGGAGCTTACCCGGCTAATTTTAATAACGCAACCGGTGGTGTTGTCGAAATCGAATCAAACGAAGCTACCAAAAAAGCTACCGGCTCTTTTAATATGTCCTTCCTACTCGGACAGGCAATGTATCAAACACCCCTCTTCAACGGCAAAGGATACTTAGCCGCCGGTGGTAAGGTTGGTTATCTTGATAAGACTCTGGGAGCAACAGGTTTAATTCCAGATGGGATTCGCCTTCCACAATACAATAGCTCCAATGTAAAATTCATTTATAATTTTAATTCGCAGCATCAATTATCCTTTACCTCCCTTACAGCACTCGATGGGTTTGTATTAAAAGCACCGGGTGGATTTGGTTCGAATGATCCGACTAAGGAACCGTTAGGTGCTGTAGCAGGTGCCAACATCGCGGCGGGTCAGGGATTTCGCACAATGGGACTTCGCTATACTTGGACACCTAGCACAAAGTTTAGCAATAGGATAACACTGATTAACTACGAGCCATTTAATAACACCAACGTTCAGTTTGGTTCTCTGGAAGCAAATTTTAGAGCGAGCGCTCCTTATACTGGCGTGAGACAAGACTTAGTTTGGAATCCGGCAAACTTTTTAAAAATTGATTTGGGAACAGAGGGAAGAGTAATAAACTATAATATCACTGGTTATAGTTTCAGACAAAAAGATCCAAATAATTTTTCACCTAATCCATACAATCTTACAAATCCTGATTTCGAAAAAGCTGATATTTCCCAAAAGACAAAAACAAATTACTTTAACGCATACACTACATTTCACTTTACGTTTGGAAATTTCAAATTTGAGCCTGGATTTAGACATGACTATATAGATTACTCCAAGCAAGGAGCCAATGGTCCCCGTGCAATGGCTTCCTATAAAATAAATGGTATTCTAAAAGGCACTACTGTTTTTGGAGGTGCAGGGGATTACAACCGTTATCCATTCTTCGATCAAGCGATCTCTCGCGAATCAGGAAATCCAAATATTCAATTTGAGCGAGCACGTAAATACGGTGGAGGTATTGACCAACAAATTACAGAAGAGTGGTCTGTAAAAGGAGAAATCTTTAAACAGGAATTTTCGAATACAATTGTAAATGATCCCTATATTTCAGAGCCATATGGACTCAATCCGGATAAATACCAACGATTACAAAAACCAGTTGTAACAAACAAGGCATTAAACTATTCCAATCGCGGAACAGGCTGGTCACATGGTTATGAGTTGTATATTAAAAAAGCAAATCGTCCGAATTCGAAAGATTGGTTTGGCTGGATTTCTTATACATGGTCTCAGTCCTTTCGAAATAATAATATTTACAATGCTGACTACGATCCAAATAAAAATCGAATCCTAAGCGGAGACGAACAAAGATTACGCTCTCTATATCCAAATTCGAAAGAGTTAATCTTTGATAATGATGTAACCCATTTGCTAAGTGTCGTGTATGGATGGCGAATGAGCGAACAATACCAAGTAGGCGGAAGATGGTTCTATAGAACATCCACTCCTTATGTGCCCATTGTTGGTGATGACGGAGGACAATTCAAAAATCCATACAATAATCAAATTTATTGGAATCCAAGGTATTCAACCAATCCGTATTCTAACGATTATGCAAACTCAAAAAGACAAGCTCCTTATCACCGATTCGATATTCGCATTGATAAATTCTTAAGCTATGAATGGGGGTTTGTCAATCTTTACCTCGAAATCATCAACATCTATATTCGTAAAAATGTTACAGGCGAAAACTTCGACACAACGAAGCCATTTTCCAAAACAAACCCTGTAGCGCAAAATGATTTTTTTACTCTTCAACTTCCAAGTGGAATGCTAATCCCATTTATCAATATGGGAATGGAGGTGAGATTCTGATGCTAATTAGAATTCTTTTACTCATTGCTTTTTTATTTCAAATCTCATGCGCCCATAAAAACGAAAAAAATTACGAGGATTTATTCAGACTTCGAATTCTATTAGAGATTGCAACAAAACCTAAGCCCAATCCTGTGGCTACTTGCCAATCAACCCTAATTACAATGCAGACATGTGCAACTACGGCACCTGAATTTTCTTCTTTGACTTTAACGGAAGCAAGTTTTACTGCAACGATTAGTGTGAATAAATATTTTACATATGCGGATTATTGTAATAATGCGATAGTAAATGATCCTTACCGAACTATGTCAGACTCATTGAAAGAATGCTATTTCAAATGCGACACAAGTTATTGGCAAACAAGAAAAAATTTAAATATTTGCAGCACAGCCTTTCAAACAATGTTTACTGGAAATTTTGCAGATAGCGGAACGAATTCCTGCAAAAAAAATTGCTCTAGCTCTACAAATAACACTCAATAATTAATTTGTAAAAAAATGTAATACAATAAATATGCGAAAAGAAAAAGATAGTCAAATAGATGAAAGTGAAAACAAGGAATAATAGTTAGAATAACTTTAAAAGGAAAAAATAATGGAACAGCTAGTTGACATTGGAGAAACACTCATATTTATTTTAATGGGATTAGCCAGCATATTGGCATTAGCAGTCGGATTTGAAAGATCAGTTGTGTTTTCTAAATTTGCCAAAGGCGGAGAACTAAGTATCAAAGCAATTATTGATCGACTCAGAAAAAAAGACATAAAAGGCATTGAAGAATTTTCTCAAAATCCAGCGAACGTTTACTCACGATTTGCCGGCTTTTCAGCAGAGCATTATTCTGACGGACAAGAAGCGTTAGGCGAAATGATGGCAGGCAAAATGATTGAGGAAAGAATTCAATTAGAGCGCAGGCTCCCAATTCTATCGACTTTAGGAAATAATGCTCCATTTTTAGGTTTACTTGGAACTGTACTTGGAGTTATCAAAGCATTTAACGGCCTCGGAACTCTTGGAAATTCCGGAGCGGAGGTAGTGATGAAAAGTATTTCGACTGCCCTACTCGCAACGGCAGCCGGTTTATTCGTAGCAATTCCAGTAGTAATGGTGAATAATTATTTTTCCAAGAAGCTAAAAGTGATTATCCAGAACTTAGAAATTATTTCAAAAGAATTTATAGCAAGTTATAGTAGAAAATAAATCGCGACCTCTCCCCGGCTTCCAGCCCGCCCCTCTCCTAAGGGAAAGGGGCTTAGGTGTAGGAAATTTCACAGATATATGTAAAACTAGGGTGAGGTCAATTTAAAGGAGGCAATTTATGGCAATGTCAGTACAATCAGGCGACGATGATGAAATAAGCAATATCAATATTACCCCCATGGTGGATGTAATTTTAGTATTGCTCGTAATATTTATGGTAACGGCAAATTTTTTAAAAAAAGAGTCGATTAATATCAATTTGCCCAAAGTCCAGGCGGCAGAGGCAAATGTTAAGAAGTCTACCCAACTTGCAATTACAAGAGATGGCAAGCTACTATTGGAAGGTCAAACAACTACAGAGAAAGAATTGTTCGCCAACTTAGAAAGAGAAGCAAAGTTTAGACCGAATATGCGTCTAACTCTTTCGGCAGATGAAAATCTTTCCTACGGGACGATTACAAAGCTAATGGGAATTATCCGCAAAGCTGGAGTCACCCAGATTGCACTCTCTGTAAAAAAATAGGATTACCATGAAAGAGAAGATTAAAAGAATTATAAAAAATAATTTATTCGGGACGATGTTGTTTCTTTCTATCTTCCTGCACTTTAGCGTTTATGCTGCCTATTATATTTCGACTATCATTGAGCCTGAAGAAATTGATTCCGATAGCATTAAACAAGACGTAGACGTTAATTTTGAAGAGATTCCACCAGAGTTAATCGGTGGAACTTCAAGCCCAGCTCCCGTTGAAAAACAAGAATGGGTAGAAGGGAAAAAAGAAACAGGCGACGATCCAATTATGGAAGACATAAATGTAAACGCTGTTTCTGGAAACGGAACGGATAAGGACGGTTACCTCTTCTCCTTTAACGGTGACAAAGTCCCTACTCCCATCATTGATTTCGATTTAAAACAATTTTTCCCGGCAGCAGCGAAAGCGGCAAACATAACAGAAAAGACTGTAGTCATTCTAGTGCAAATTGATGAGACCGGCGCACTCAAAAGTGCAAAGATTGCATCCGGTAAAGCTGGATATGGTTTCGACGAAGCTGCGATTAAGATCATCAATCTCGCCCGCTTCTCTCCAGGATACGTTGCAGGCAAGCCAGTTAAAATGTCGCATCGAGTTCCAATTAATTTTACACTGGATGAATGACGGGTACATACCCAATTAGCCGCTTCAATAGCAAGACAAGAAAAATTGCTTGCTAAAAATTTCGTTTACTGGAAAGTAAAAGAATGTCTCAATTACAAAAACTCTTAAACGCACATATAGAATACGAAGTCGCAGAATGGAAAGGCGAAAGCCTAAAGAAAAATCTAAAAGCAGAAATTGAAAGCTCTTATGATGCGATAGGCGATATAGAAGCAGAGAAATTCATAGACAAAAAAACGATTCTCGATTTTGCAAAATCCTATGTGAACACAAAAGAAATCGAGAAAGAAGCAGAAGACTTAGTTTTATCTTTATCGGAAGCGACACATAAGCTAATCGGTGGGAACCAAGAACCATTAACCTCACTTTTCACAAAAAATATTTTTGAAGAAAGCATGAACATGGGAATGGGGATGAAAGAACTTCGTAAAGATGTTATTCATACCGTTATCAATTCGCCTGTTTATACAAAAATGATTTCCAGTGTAATGTTCAATGCGATTGCAGATTTTGTAGGCGGGGAAAATTCTTTCGCAAAAAATGTTCCTGGAGCTTCTTCACTATTTAAAATGGGGCAAGATTTTTTAGGAAATATTCCCGGAATGCAAGCAGGTATCGAAAAAAATCTAACAGCATTTATTCAATCCAACCTACAAAATTCTCTAAAGCAAAGCGAAAAACTTTTGAACCAAGAACTAGACGCTAAGACCTCAAAAGAACTCACAGATGAAATCTGGAATTTTATTAGTACAAAAAAAATCTCCGACTTACAGCATTATGCCGGCAAAGATGACATTAAAAAGATCATACATCTTTCGAAAACGCAATGGAACCATATCAAGACATCCCCTCTTCTATTACAAATATTAGAGAGCCATATCGACGTAATCCTCACTCGCTATAAGGGAAAGAAAGTCAAAGAGCTATTAGCTTTATACAAAATTCAAAGATCAGATATTACCGATAATCTTTCCACTCTTCTAGAGAATTATATTTCGCTGCCCCAAATTCAGCATCATCTAAAACAACGAATTACTCTAAGATTGGAAGGATTTTATACATCAGAAAAAGCTAAAAGTGTATTGTCTTAAGGTAATGCAACACATCTAACATTATTATGATACTGCTTGGGTATATGAAGAATTGCCCCTACATTTAGAACTACAGCCCAAGCTCGCTCTGCATCTGATTCATCAACCGTCCAATACCAATTTGCTTCCCATGTTTTAAACTCACGGGAATTGTAGAGCGAAAGAAGCTCTTTCTTGGTTGGAAGGCGCATTCCATTAGCCTTGCACTTCTCGATCGCGGATTTCCAGTCGAGGCTTCCTTCTTCTTTTCCCCACTTCAAAGAAGGTGACTCTGCTACGATAGAAACGGATAATAATAAAAGAATAAAAAGGATTCGAGCCATACACTCCATTTTTTATTATTATTAGATTTTAGCAAATTAAACATTTTCCAAGAATCTAACTTGAAGAATATTATTGTCTTTATTACATGTAATTCAATTCTCAAAATTATATTATTGGCTGACCGAAACTCATAATTTCTTCTTTAAAAAATGATATGTATTAAGGATACCCAAACCTATGGACCCGAGCTTCAAAAACACACTTATAATTTTACGCGGTCTCCCCGGTAGCGGAAAGTCAACGTTAGCCAGCATTTTATCGGAAGGTGGAAAATATCCAGTTCACTCGATTGACGATTATTTTACAAATCCAGAAACGGGAGAATACAAATTTGATTTTCAAAAAAACCATCTCGCATATAAAAATTGCGAAAAGAAAACAGAAATCAGTTTAAAAAATAATATCGAAAAAGTATTTTTGGATAACTGCTTTACAACAGAATGGGAAATGACACCCTACTTCCGACTTGCATCTAGGTATAATTATAATGTATTCGTAATTACTGTAGAAAACAGGCACGCAGGGAAAAATATTCATCAAATAACAGATGAGCAGTTAAAAAAAATGGAAGAAAAATACAGCATACAATTATTGCCGAGTAGCTTATCAGATTAGATTTTCTCTTGCCAGTAAATTACTATCCTAATTTACTAGGAATAATTGTGAAAAATAAAAGTTTTAAATCCATGCTTAGCAAAGCCTGATTGTAAAAAATGGAATTATATGTCAAATAAGCACGAACAAAAAGAATTCGAATTAAAGTCTATCCATAATCTCTTGGGCGTGCAAGGAAACGATCTATCGTTTCTAGAAAAATTAGAACCAGAAGAAATCAATAAATTACGAAACCAAATCATTCTATATATGCAAGACGGACAAAAAGAAATTTGGGTGCCCATGGCTAAAGTTAGTAAATTCATGCCTAACTTTCTTAATGCAAAAGTATCAGAAGATATATTGGGACCGAGTATAGCGGCTAACCTCTCTTATCATCTACACCCAAAGGATGCAATTGGAATAGCAGGACATTTTTCCATAAAATTCTTTTGTGATGTACTCGAGCATTTAGTTCCAGAAAAAATTGAAGGCATGATAAACCAATCGCCATTCGATTTGATGCGCCGAGCGGTTAATGAGCTTTTAACTCGAAGAAACTTTTTTTTAATTGGAAGTCTTCTAGATTATACTCCAATAGACTCTGTAGAAAAAATTGCAAAGGGAATAGAAAATCTAGGAGACCTAATTTCAATTACCTACAATGCCCGCGATAAAGCAAGGGTTTTGAATTTATTCAAGCGTTTTGATGATACAAAAATTTACGGAGTAATGGTTGCAGGGTTAAATAGTAATTTGTCGGAAGAAATAAAAACTATTTACGAACATGCAGACGAAGAATTATTAGAAAAAACTAGACGAATCATCCAAGCAAAAGATTCATCTTTATTAGAAAAATACAATGTTATGATAAGTCACTTTGAAAAGGATTAAATAGGAGAATATATGAGCCAAACAATAGGTACAAAAAAATATACGTTAGACAGTCTAGCTGAAATGAATTCAGACGACTTAGATTCACTTTATCGCCAAGGAACAGTTCCTGATGATTTTCGTTCTGTTCACGGTAAGCCAAAAGGAAGAATGTTAGCTGTTCGTCCAACAGATGGCACTCCCGTGTTTCATGCTTTAAAACAATTATCAGCCCACGATGCGTTTCCTTGGGATGGCAAAAGTTTTTCTTATTCAGGTAAACAAACCGGACAAGGGATTAACCGTGTTAAGCTGCTCTTTTCTAACTTCGATTGGTTTCCATTTGAAATTAGAGTTGAGCCTTCTGTGATTGACAATAAGCCTTGTATTTTTCTAGATTATGAACAACCTGAAAATCCTTGGTTCGTAGCAAAGATTCACGATGAAATAAGAGAAGTCTCGCCTGGTATCTACATGGGTCCTGCAATGTGGAAAGAAGATAAAGCAAGTCCTATTTTAGTTCTTTGGTTTGCTTTAGATTTTAACAATCAAACTGTTTAGACCCTACCTTTCCCCTACATTTAAGGAGTTGTAGCGCATTACAGATATAACCCTCTCTCCTAAAGGAGAGGGGGAACACCTTAGAATACTTGAAATACTAAAAAGTTGGGGAGATGTTAAAACGGAGTGTTATCCACACTTCCATTCACAGTATTTGTCCCTGCACTTGAAGTAGAAGTTCCAGAAGTTCAACTTCCCCACTATGCATTTAAATTAATAGTTTACTTTCTAATAACATGAGTATAGTACGCAAAAGGTGCATAAATGAAATATGAAATCCTCCCGAACGAATATATATTCAAATTTGAAATCACATTGAGCTCTAGTCTTTCGAAAGTCTGGGCATATGCCTCAGATACTGTTAGAAGTAACCAAACACTGGGAGAGCCGGCTTTTACATATACCAATACTCCAAACTCGAAGGGCGGGAGTAATACAATAGGCAGCCAGAGAAATACTGGCTTTACTTTAAAATTTATAGAATTATCACCGGAATGGGTAGAAGGAAAGTATTTTCAAATTGTCCGAGAACATTTTGCCGGTCCCCTAAAACGATTCATCCAACGAATGGACTTTGAAGAAAAAGACGGAAAGGTCATTCTAAGAAATACAATTCGCGTAATTATAAGATGGAAAATTGTATCTCCAATCAGCTATATAAGATTCAAATTAGATGCACTGCCTAGATATAAAAAAATATTACAGCAAGTAGATTCTTTCAAATCGAACGAATATAATATCGGCGTTACGGAAATTAAAAAAAATATTAAACAAGAAGAGCTAATAGGTATAATCCACAAGTTTTCTCTTATCTCCAAAAACGATACGCTTTGCAATCTAATCGCTTCCCATATTCTAAAATCACAAGACTCGGATTTACTCAAGATTCGCCCCTATCGACTAGCCGCTGTTTGGAAAGAAGACAAAAAGGAAGTCTTAGAATTTTTCCTACGCGCAACAAAAGAGGGCTTCTTTGACATGAACTGGGATATTCTTTGTCCTTCTTGCCGTGGTGCAAAGTCTAGTTCTAATTCTTTATTAAAAATGGAAAGAACTGCACATTGTTCTTCTTGTAACATTGACTATGAGGCTGATTTCGATAAGTCGGTAGAGTTGACTTTTACCCCAAATCCTTCCATTCGACAAGTGATTGGTGCAACTTTCTGCGCTTCAAGTCCGGGGAGCACACCGCACCAAAAAATTCAAATTCGAGTGCAAGCGAACGGGCAAGAAGTATGTGAATACGAACTATTACCCGGAATCTATAAAATATATAGTCCTCAAAGTAAGGCTATCGTTGAATTAAATGTAGATAATTCGGGAGAATCTATTGATACTATTTTGTATGACGGAGTTAAAAAGGATAAACTATTTCTAACTCCTGGAATTAAAAAATTTATTTTTTCGAACCCCGACTCGGAGAGGGAAATCGTTGTTAAACTCGAACGTGCCGATTGGCTAAAAAATATTATCACCGCCTCAGAAGTCACTGCTATGCATGAATTTAGAGAATTATTTTCCTCGGAAGTGCTTCGTCCTGGAGAAGAAATAGGAATTAAAAATCTTACAATTCTATTTACTGACCTAAAAGGCTCGACTGAATTTTACAATACACGCGGTGACGCATTTGCATATAAAGCTGTCAGTCAACACTTCGAGATTCTAATTCAAAACATCACCAAATACGATGGGGCAATTGTAAAAACAATTGGAGATGCCATCATGGGAATTTTCTTTTTACCGGTTAACGCAGTATTATACGCTATACAAATCCAGAAAGAATTAAAAGAACTAAATAGTAAATCATACGAAGGGAAAGGAATTATTCTAAAAGTAGGAATTCACGCAGGTTCTGTTCTTGCTGTCAATCAAAACGACAAATTAGATTACTTTGGCAAAACCGTAAACCTGGCAGCACGTGTGGAAGGCAAATGCAAAGGCGGAGATATAGTCATTACCCGCACTCTATATGAAAATGAAACGGTAAAAGAATTAATCGGGAAAGAAAAAATTCAAATTGAAATCTTTGAATCTAATTTAAAAGGATTTGAAGAAAGTTCGGAGTTGGTGAGATTGATATTGTAAATCCCCTGTCTGAACTATGATTCATGTGATTTTTTTGATTATTATGATTTCGTCCTAAAGAATACTCTCTTGTTCTAATCATTACAATCACATAAATCATGAAAATCACAGTTCAGACATTTAGTTCACCATCACCTGCAAAATAAACTCTGCGGCTTCCAAGTTCTTATTAGCGTCTTCTACTGATTTGCCCCAAACAGTGAGACCGTGATTTTCGATTAGAAAAAAAGGCACATCACTCGAACGCTCTCGTAAAGCAATTTCCAAATCACGAGATATATCCAATACAGACCCATGATTAAAAATAACAATAGCAGAAAAGTTAGGCTCTTCTCTAAAATCACCAAATGCTTTTAGAATTTCGACATTCGGCAAAAGAAATCTTGTAGCAGGATTGAATTTCTGCAAACCAAAACGGAGCTTACAAGAAGTAACCGTATGAACATGAAGAACAGCATTAACGGTAGGAATTTGCGAATAAATCACTTGATGAATGGAAGTTTCAGCACTCGGTTTATTGGCAGTCTCACGAAGAATTTTTCCATCGAGACTCATACAAATAAAGTCCTCTTCTTTCAAACGACCTTTGTGTTTACCGGAAGAGGTTATCCACAGTTCACCGCTCGCACGATCAAATACTGACAGATTACCAGCAGTAGCCACCATCCAACCACGCTCGTAGTAAATGCGGCTATAGTTGATTAAGTCTTCTAAAGAATTTACCATGCGAAGGCGTTGGGCGCGACCAAGCGCAGGGCGGAATGAACACCGATAAACACCGATGGTTTCCTAATACGGTTGATTATATTAAGAATTAGATTCTCTAAAATTTCAGGTTCGGGAATTAATGTCAAAACCATAATTAATCACTGCGATAAACTCTATAATTCATATAAAAACATATCGAATCTTTTATCGGTGTCCTCGGTGTTCATCGGTGGTAATCTTAAATAGCCGCAACTGCGCCTTCAACATAATTAGGAACCCAGCCGCTCATATCTTTGAAGTAACGAACTGCTTTGATGCGCATCTTTTCATCGAGAGTAAACCAGTGCTCTGTGCCCTTAGGAACAGAAACAAAATCAGATTCAAATACATGAACCAAAAAATTTCCATCAGGAGAGACAAATCCAAAGTAACCGGACCCATCAATGATATAACGAACTTCCACATCGGAATGAGTATGGACTTTGTCAAACTTGGCAAGCATGTCTTTGATACCAGGAACATCGGGATGAAGCACCACCAAGTCGCGAGTCGTATACCCTTCTCGCTCTTTCAAAAACTCAAAACGATCATTGACAGTGAGGAGTAAATCTTCCTTTTCCGCATCCGAAAGAGTTTGTTTAGCAGTGAAGGATTTAGCAGAAGCAGGAACAACCCAATGGTCGTATTCCACTCCCACTTTTTTCAAAAAACTTTTTACTTCTTCCTTGTCGGTAATTTCCGGTTTACTTTTTCGAATGATAGTAGCCATTTACTTATTCACGCGTTCCACATAAGATAAATCGCGTAAATCAATTTTGATTTTATCGCCTTGCTTGACAAATATAGGAACACTTACTTCCCCGCCGGTTTCAACGGTAACTTTCTTGAGCGCAGTACCGGAAGTATCCCCTTTGAGTCCTTCTTCTGCATACGTAATTTCTAATATAGCAAAATTAGGGGGGATAACACCGATTGGCTTGCCTTCGTAAAAAGTGATTTCCACTTGAGTCTCTTCTTTCATAAAAGGAATTAATTCCTCCACATATTCAACTGGAACATGGATTTGTTCGAAATCATGCACATCCATAAAAACGATATGCTCCCCTTCGGTATAACAAAGAGTCATCGCACGTTTTTCGAGCTCAACGCTTTCGAGTGTTTCCGCAGCTTTAAATGTGCGCTCAATGCTAGTTCCTTTGATTACGCTTTTGAGTTTTGTTCGTGTGAACGCACTACCCTTTCCAGGATTTACGAATTCTGATTTGATGACAGTGTAAATATCATTCTCTATTTTGAGCACCATGCCCTTTCTGATTTCTGTGATACCGAGTAACATAAGACCTACCGATTATTGATTGTTAAATAAAGGTTTTTTAACTTAATGGCACTGTCAAGAGAAAAGTTTGTGCGTTAATGACCAAAATCGAAGAACTAAAACAATCTGCAGGCGAAAATTGGACGAACTGGAAATGGCATTTGCAGAATCGTCTGAGCGACCCATACAAATTAAAGGACTACATTCCAATTTCCGAAGAAGAAGAAAAAGTATTTCAAGCAGCCGACGAATTTTTCAGCTTTGGAGTCACGCCCTACTATCTATCTTTGATTGACCCGACAAATCCAAACTGTCCGATCCGCTTGCAAACAGTTCCACGCGCAGGTGAACTAACACGTCACCGGCTAGAGAGAATCGACCCTTTAGGCGAAGAAGCCCATATGCCAGTAAAAGGAGTTACTCATCGTTATCCAGACCGAGCACTATGGTATCTCTCGCATAACTGCGCGGTGTTCTGTAGATTCTGCACACGAAAACGAAAAGTCGGTGACAGTGAAAATACTCCTCGCTCAGAAGATTGGGTCAAAGCACTCGAATATTTTAAAACACATACTGAACTGCGAGAAGTTATCCTTTCCGGTGGTGATCCACTTTCTCTTTCCGACAACCAGATACTCTATATTATCCGCGAATTAAAAAAGATTCCTCACTTAAACCAAATTCGAATTCATACCCGCTACCCAGTAACACTCCCCTTTCGCATCACAGACGAATTATGCGAAGGACTTGCCGAATTCTTTCCCTTATTCTTAGTAACACATTTTAACTCTGCTGCCGAGTGCACGGCAGATGCAACAGAAGCAATAAAGAAGCTTTCAACCAAAGCCCATATAACTGTATTAAACCAATCCGTTCTCATGCGAGACATCAATGACACACCCGAAAAACTATCTGCCCTAAATTACGCACTCGTAAAAATGGGGGTTAAGCCCTATTACCTCCACCAATGCGATGAAGTTTTTGGAAGCTCGCACTTTCGAGTTCCTATCGCTGAAGGAATTGCGCTAATGAAAAAACTTCGCGGATTCAATAGCGGTATTACAATTCCTTCTTATGTTGCCGACCTCACAGGTGGTGGTGGCAAAGTTCCATTACCCACAGACTATCTACAAAAAACGAACTTGGATTCGTATATTTTCCAGAACTACAAGGGGAATGAGTATGAGGTGAGGAAATAAAACTTAAACTGCAACAGCCGATTTCTTTTTTCTAAATTCTTCTTCTCTTAGCATATCGGCAAGTTTTCCACCAGTCGCCTGCATCCAGGCTTGCGTTCTTTCTGAAATTAAAAATGCTTCATATCCAGAAAGTTTTACATTTTTAAAATTCTTTTTTACCCATTTGAATAAATCGTCTGCTAGTTTTAGAAAGACTTCGGGTTTTTGAGTGAGTTGGTTTTGGGAGTTGTAAAAACTATGAATATAATAAATTCGTCCGCTATGAATTATATTCCCGCTTATAAGATTCTTGGGAATAAAAAATTCTATAACAGGAGACGAAACTATATCGATAGAATAATAATTTTGTTTTTCGATAAATTCATTTTTAATTTCTTTTGCGAAATCTTTAGATGTTACATATTTCATAGAACTTGTTTTGCCAAGTATTTTAGTTTGTAGTAAGGAATCTAATTTTTGGAGATTCAAATTTATCGAATAATTGTTGTAAACCGACAAATCTTTATCTTGGATATATTGATTTATTTCCGAAATATCCTCCGGCATCAGATAAAAATTTATTTGTTTGCTTTTCATAATTTAGAATCCTTTTTATTATAGCTATGAAATTCAGGTCTTATCCCATAACCCTCTGTAACTTCTTCTATCGTATCCCGCTCTCTTTTAATTGGACTTCCATCTTGATTTTGTTTTCCGATTTGGTGAATTTCGATAACTTGATTATTCTCTTCCTCGATTGCGACTACATCCATAAATTTCCCTTTTCCATTAAACAATCGAAGAAACTTTTCGAAGACTGCTAAAAATCCTCTTTCTTTAATATCAATAGCAACTTCTTTTACTTTTGCCTGATGTTCGAGCGCACCTTTTCTTCCATAAGGGTTAGGGATATTTTTATCTTCGCTCATAGATTTGTCTAGAATAAAAAAGTGGATTTTTAGAGCAAGACGGAATTTAAAAATACATACTATTTGTTTAGTTTTTAAAATTTAAACTGCAACAGCCGATTTCTTTTTTCTAAATTCTTCTCCTCTCACCATATCAGCAAGTTTTCCGCCAGTCGCCTGCATCCAGGCTTGCGTTCTTTCTGAAATTAAAAATGCTTCATATCCAGAAAGCTTTACATTTTTGAAATTCTTTTTTATCCATTTGAATAAATCGTCTGCTAGTTTTAGAAATGCTTCTGATTTTGAAACGCGCTGGTTTTGGAAGTTATAAAAATGGGTGGTATAGTAAAGTCTCCCACGCGGCATAATATGAGTATCCTCCCACTTGGTTGGATTCCAATATTCTATGACTGGAGACAGAGTTTCATTAATAATGCTTATTCCTGATTTTGTTTTAGCAATTACCAGATTTGATTCATCGTCTGGATGATAAATTATTTTTTTAGAAGTGTTCGGATAATCAAGTGTATCTACTTTAAGAATCTTACCATTTTGCAAGATATCAGAGATAATGCGGAATTCGTTCTCATGTAAATAATTTTCAAGTTCGGAAATGTCTTGCTTCGTTAGATAAAAGTTAATTTGACTATTTTTCATTTCCTTCCTCTTTGTTT
>JANYCR010000206.1 GCA_025360185.1 Leptospiraceae bacterium
GTCTCTAAATTTAATTTTTCGTATTCAATCTCAACCTTGCGCTCCCTAACTGTATGAAAACCGACTACTATTCTCGCCTCCTCGTAATCTGCATCTAAAACAAAGATAGATAAGTGACCAGTCAAAAAGAATGATCCGAAAGATAAATTGCCTGAACCAAGTATTTTAGAAATTTCTAAATTTTGAATCCAAACTTGAAAGCCGTAATTTTCCAGGACGTCTTTCATAAGACCTGCATCTATTTCGCTAGAAGTTTGATAGATTTTGACAAGTCTTGAGTTTTGGAGCATAAAAGGATTTAAATGTATGTGGTATAAAACTTAAAAATTAATTAAATACATCCTCTGCTTTGAGGATAAAGCCTGTTAGCTTTTTAGATGTATAAGTTTTACCTGATTCAAGGAGTGCAATTCGTTGAAATCCGCCATCGGAATTCTCATAGATTTCAATATTTTTTTCTTCAGCGTCTACTATCCAGTATTCGCTAACGCCTGAATTTTCATAGACGGCTTTCTTTTTTTTGAGGTCGTAATAGGCAGTGGATTCAGAGAGAACTTCTATTACTAAATCAGGTGCGCCTTCAATCTTCTTTTCGCCAATGATTGATTCACGCTCTTTAGAAATAAAAAATACATCCGGCTGGTAAGTTTCATTTTCGCCCAGGTAAATATCTAAGGGAGCGATAAAGACTTCTCCGATGGGATGCTTCGATAAAAATTGATCTAACAATGCTGTAATTTTTTTGCAAGCTCTTTGATGATTTGGTGTTGGTGATGTCATTTCAATAATCTCTCCGTCGATTAATTGATACTTTCCACCCATAGGAGTCTTGAGATAGTCTTCGTAAGTTTGTTTTTCTTTTAGTGCACGACTCATAGGTTCAAAGTTTATTTTTTAATTGTAGTTGGTCAAGTAAAAATTGGCATCGTTCGTAGAGACAGGTCTCAGACCTGTCTCTACTGTCTTTACGTTGTTGTATTACATCGCAGTTGCAATTAAATGTTCTTCCATGCGCTCCATGTCTTTTAATTCTTTCTCGATAGAGGAAAGTTTTTTCTCATAAAAAGAAATTTCTTTTTTTAGGTCGGAAAGAATTTTTGGACTTGTTACCTTTATCTTTCTATCATATACACTAACTGGCATATAGTGTCCGAATGTGTCGCGTCCATCAATTCTTTTTACGAAGTAGAAATCTTTCGCCAGAACATGTTTTTCTGTGTAGTATTCAGGTGAAGCAATATCAGTTCGCTTTGCATTCTTTAAAATTATCACTCCGTTATACACAAAACCAATATTATCCTTCATTCCAGAGTTATCAGGGAGAGCACTACCAAATACAATTAAAGAATCCTTGGTCTTTTCAGCAACTTTTCCGATTACCTTAAAGCTAATTGGTGTTATGTGCTCAAGTTTATTTCGCAAAAAGGAAATTCTTTTTTCTAGGAAAGACCTATCGGAATTTAAGCGTTTCTCTCTTGCATAGAAATTTCCCCATTCCTTGCGTTCCATTTTGTTACGTGCTTTTTCAAGTCGTTTCGTTTCAACTTTTTTCAGGCGGGCTAATTTTACATAGTCGATAGAATTGTAAAAGGACGGTTTTCCGCCACAAATATCAGCGTAGACAGCAAGGTATTCGTGAAGTTCTGCTTTTGTTTTTATAAACATAGCACCATCTACAAATTCCAGGGGATAAAGCTTCCTTTCGCCGAGTTTATTTCTAATTCCAATTCTTCGTGAAGAGCTTATCGGATCTACCATAACTGACTCTTTCGGAATGTTAAGCGTAGGTAAATTTCCAAAACTCGGGCAAACGAGATCAGAGTTTAAGTAGGCTCTCTTTTCAACGCCCAGCCATTTGATTAGGACAACAAATGTGAGTCCCAAGAATAGGATTTTTATAATTAGTTTGTTTTGTAGTTTCATGCTCTTCTCCCTTTGTATATATAAAATTCTAACAATGGGCAGGACAAAGTAGGGGATTTTTGGAAAAAAATTCCGATTTCTTTATAATAGTAAATATTTGTTTATGTTACATAATAGTAGCGATTCTCATTTTGGGGGATTGAGATCAAATATCTCAGGGAGAATGCTTTTCTATGGCATAAACTTTTTTCTATTTCTAAATAAATTTTATAATTCCTTTCTAGTTTGTCCTGCCTGATTACTACTATTTGTATATAGTAAAAAATTGTATAGTAAAAATTAAAAGCTATACAAAAAAATAGTATTAAAGTTTTTTAAATTATTGAGGTTAGGTATTGTATGAAAAGAAAACATCTAAATAAACAACCAGGAATTGGGGATTTTAAAAATAAGTGCTCGGAAATGATTAAGCTATACGATGCTAGAATTATTCGAATGATTTACGAGACGATTCATGAAAATGTATATTGGAACGGCGCTTCTCCCAGTTTAATTAAAAAGGATGTTTTAAGCGAGATGAGAAATATTTTTAAAAAACAAAAAGTGAGCGTAATGCACTTGGAGGTAATTGTGAACGAAATCATTTCTTATTTCGGAAATTTTTTAATTCTTTTAGATTCAGGAAAAAGAAGACAAAATTGAAAAAATACCTTTACAAAGGAATTATAATTTAGAAAAATTTCTTTTGTAAAGGATAAAACGATGAAGGAGCAAACATCCACCCAAACAATGCAATGGCAATTAAATAAGATAAAAATTAATTTATCTAGATTTCTTGTTTTAATTTTCTTTTTATTGCTAAATTGCAGTCCGCCAACTCTTAGAAGCGAAAGAAGCAAATGCAAAGTAAATTTAAAAACGGACGTTGGTATAGAAGGGCAGCGAAATCCATCTCTGGAAAACGATCTCTGTAATATGTTTAATATTTATAATTTCTATAACGGTAAGAATATAAATTCTGATAACGGCTTATTACTGCAATGCTTACTCTATTATGATAACTTAAATCATTGTGAGAAAAAATCAAAGTATATACCTGCAATTTATTAATGATGAAAGTCATCGTATAATTTTTCGAACATTTTCTTTTCTAAGAAAGCAGGGGCAAATAGGCGTAATACTTTCACGAAGAAGCCACTTGGATCCATAGTGACGAGTCGTGATTTTGGATTTTCGACTGCGGATATCATTGCATTAGCCACTTGCTCAGGCGTTAGTAATTTACCGCTATGTTGTTTGTCGTTTAGTTTATCACCAGATCCTGTTAGACCAGATGTTCTCAAATTCGTTTTGGTATAAGGCGGACAGAAAATAATAGATCGCACGCCAAATTCAGAAAGTTCAATTCGAATGGATTCAAACACTGCATGAAGGGCTGACTTAGAAGAAGAGTAGGCGGCTCTGGCGGGAACTCCATATAAGCCGGATACAGTAGAGGTAACAATCATTACCCCCTTTGCTCGTTTGATATGCTCGATGAGTTTAGAAGTAAGATTTACCGTTCCAAAGAAATTAATATCAAATGTTTTTCGAAATACGCTAATGTCCGTCTGGTCAAATCGCCCGTGCGTTGTAATCCCTGCATTATTAAATAAAACATCTACTTTGTCGGTTTTGGTGGAAATTTGCTTTTGGACATTTAGTATATCTGCATCTAAACTAATATCACATTTGGTTGGAATAATTTCTGCTATATGAGTAAGCTCTATTTTTTTTGGTTCTCTATCGAGAGCAAAAATTGTGCAGGGAATATCTTTAAGAGCGGTTAATATTGCTTCTCCGATACCGCTAGACGTTCCTGTGATTACGATTGTTTTGTTTTTCCAAAAATTTATATTCATGCTATTTTCCTATTAAAGATTCTAAATTATCAGAATATAAAAATCCTGCAAGGACAATCTTATCAAATCGAATCTAGCAAGTAAGATTCGGACGAGTCTCTAAGTGGAAGGATTACTATAAAGCGACTACCTTCATCAACTTTACTTTCTACAGTCAAGTCTCCGCCGAGTAGATTGGCGAACTGCTTTGCGATTGTAAGTCCTAGTCCTGTGCCTGCATACTTTCTTGTATTAGAATCAATTGATTGTTGGAATGGATTAAAAATTCTACGCAAATCCTCTTCTGGAATTCCGATTCCTGTATCTACTACTTCGAATTGAATCCATTTTTTTGAATCTATCTTTGATAAATTTACGGCTAACGAAATTTTTCCGTTTACTGTAAATTTACAAGCATTCGATAGAAGATTGAGAAGAATATGTTTTAGCTTGTCAATATCCTGGTAGATAAACGTAATTTCCTCTGAGATAAAAAGGGAAAAAGTATTTTTATTTGCGGCTAATAGAGGTTTGATTGTATCAATCAATTCTTCTAAAAGTATTTTCAATTCAAATAAATCACTTTTTACTTCCATTTTTTTTGCATCTAGTTTTGCAATGTCGAGAATATCATTAATCATTTTTAGTAAGTCTTTTCCTGAACGATTGACTTTTAAGCTATCCGCTACAATTTGCTCTGCACCAACCTGACTTGCCTCTTCAGCGATTAATTCGCTATAGCCGAGGATTGATTGAAGTGGCGTTTTTAACTCATGACTCATCGCCGCGAAGAAATGACTCTTGGAATGCAACGCTTCTTCTAAGACACTCTTTGCATTTAATAAGTCAGATTCAATTTTTTTCAGCTTAGTAATATCCTGCATTTGGATAATATAATACTCCGGCAAATTCTGTTCATCCCTAAGAAGAGAAATGCTAAGGAGTGCCCAAACTAAATCACCCGATTTGTGCTGGAGTTGATTTTCCATTTGCAAACTTTCTACTTTTGCAGATAAAAGATCATCAAATTTTACGATATAATCTATGACTGACTCTCTTTCCAATAAGCTGAAAAATTGTCTAGACGTTAGTTCTTCTTTTGTGTAACCTAAGATATTGCAAAATGGTTGATTGACCCTTAGCCAATTATCATTGATTCCAATTAAAGCCATTCCGGATGCAGAATATAAAAATGCACTTTCAATTTGTTTTTTGGCTTCGTCTAATTGGATTTCAGCGGCTAATCGTTGTCTCATCTCTGGAATTGAACCAGCAAGGGAAATTCCAATACCAAGAAAGATGAACATGAAGGCACTATTAAATGACATTGGAACTTGATTTGATGAATAAAATAATGGCACTCCATAAATATATCCAAGAGAAAAAACTGCACCAATGAATGTGATTATATTTCCAATAAATATAGAAATATATTCCAAGAATTTATATTCTTTTCTTATGGATAATAGTAATATGCTTATACCAGCAAGTGTCATATTTAGAGCGCCAAAAAAAGATGTTTTAGCTGCAGTGCTGTACCACTTACCATAATTTTTAAAATTAAAAATTAAAAAATCTATCCCGAAATCAATATCTATCGAATATTCGATTACCCTAATTATAGAAATGAGGATTATGAATATTGACCCACTAAAAAGAAATTTTTTTTTCCATGAAAATGAACCATTTAGTATGTAGAGTGAAAGTCCTCCAATTATCGAAGTTAGGGCACCGTTAGGCGGCATAGGTTTATAATTTGGATTCATGCTAAATAAAAGGCGCGATTCTAGTGACCACCCCATAAGTGCGACAAATCCAATTCCAAAAGTAAGAAATGCGCATAGCTCACTGAAAAGCAAGTAGCGGTCTATTTTTTGGCTCAAGTTCATTGGTAGAAAACTAGGGATTCGTTTGAGAGATGGCAAGTTTTAAATTCTTGGTTCTCATAATCTCATCTTCTGTGATTTTTGTAAAAAAGTCACCTTTCAAGATAATTCGATTTTCTTTCATCTTAAACTCTTCGATTAAAACTTGCAATAAATGATCAATTAACTCAATCGCATTCTGCGTATAATTAAATTCGCTATTTATGAAAATTGTAAAATCCTTAATATTAGAGGAATAAGATTTAAGCTCTGTGATATAATTTGTGAGTATATTTTTAAATTGGGATGAGTTTGTAATTCCTTTTATAATTAATTTGATACTGGACTCATTGATAACGTCATGCGAAATAGAAAACGGAAAATCTTTTTTCTGAATCAGATCAGATTCTTTTATTCCCAAGGCTTCTACAACTTTTCCGATTAGCTTAGATTGTTCAAATGGCTTAATAAGGTAATGTGTTATTCTAAGTGCTGCTGCTTTTAGAATGTCTTCCTTTTCATGGAGTGCAGTTATTATAATGATTGGAGTGCTTTGTATTTCTTCTTTGTATTTTTCTATAAAGCTAAATCCATCCATAACTGGCATCATTACATCAGAAATAATAAGATCGTATGGAACTTTAAGTTTATTAATAGCCAATCTTGCATTTATTACATGATCGATTTGTATATTATATTTTTCTAAACTTCTAGTTACAATGTCGGCAGAATTAGGGTCATCTTCTAAAAGAAGGATTCTATAACTTCTAAAAATTTTACTCGTTTGCATTTAGAGTTCTCCGTTTAATAATTGTTTTGCGCTCGCTAAATTCTTCCATTGCAAAGCGAATCCCTTCCCGCCCAAGTCCAGAGTCTTTGACTCCCCCGTAGGGCATATGGTCTAATCTAAAATTCGGGATTTCATTGAATAAAATCGCACCTGCATCTAGTTTATCTATCGCCTGACGCATAATTTTATCGCTATCTGTAAACACTCCTACTTGTAGACCAAATCTTGATTCATTGACTCTTTGGATTGCTTCCGAAAAATTCGTAAAATCATCTAAGATTACTACAGGACCAAAAACTTCTTCGGTAGAGATTTTTAAATTCGTAGGGACTGATTCTAAAACAATGGGATAAATGATATTATCCACTGCATTAACTGAATTTAAAAACAATGCGTTGGCTTTCCTTGCTTCTTCTATCCATGTAAAAATTCTATCTCTTGCCTTTCTGTTGATTAATGGACCGACTAACGTTTCCCTTTCAGACGGATCTCCTGCTATGATTTTTTCTGTTTCACGTAAAAATATTTTTTTGAATTCAAAGAAAACATCTTGATGGATAAAAATTCTTTGCACAGAAATGCATACTTGTCCTGCATAAGAAAATGCACCGAAGACACATCGATTAGCGGCTTTTTCTAGATCCGCATCCAAGTGGACAATAACAGCAGCATTGCCACCCAACTCGAGACAAACTTTTTTTCCACGGGCAAACGTTTGTAAATCCCAACCAACTCGATCGCTTCCGGTGAAGCTAAGAGTAGATATCCGCTTATCTTTTACCATTTGGGTCGCTAGTTCGTTTGAGCAATTTACAACTTGAAAAGAGCTAAGAGGAATTTCTTCGATAGAATCAGATACGAATTTTGTACATTCAGCAAAAATTTGTGCTAATAGATACGCTGCTCCGGGTGCTTCGGGAGAGGGTTTCAAAATTACGCAGGCTCCAATAGCTAGAGCAGGGGCTACTTTATGCGCGACTAGATTTATAGGAAAATTAAATGGTGTGATTGCTAAGATAAGCCCGCGCGGAGTAAAAAAACTCATTGCTAGGTCGAAATCCTTTCCATTCCTGTCACTGTCTAAAGGGATAACCTCTCCCGCATAACGCTTTGTTTCTTCGCTTGCGATTTGAAAACAAGAAATGGCACGACTTACCTCTGCTTCAGCAAGTGTAATTGGTTTACCTGCTTCGTGTACGATTACTGAAATAAATTCGTCTCTGCGTAGTTCGATTCCATTTGCAATTCGTTCTAATAAGATAGATCTTGCATAACGGGAAACTTTTTTAAATTCCGAAAAAGCTGATAAGGCAAACTGAATTGCTTCTTCTATTTCTGCCTCGCCTGCTTGCTCACATAGCGCGACTGTGTTTCCGGAAAAAGGAGAGGTTACTATACGAGTATCCCCTGTTTCTTTCCACTCGCCAGCTATCCATAATTTGTACCGCACTTGTTTATTTATGTCCTACTTCATTTTTTTATTTTTAGTCTCTTAGGGCAACTAGAAAATTATGCCACACTGTGAAGTAATTTGCGCTTTGTATTTTGGATAAATAGTTGTGTTATAGTGTATTTGGTCTAGCATTAGCGAGCTATCAGGCGGGTCATTTTCTCCGACTCCAAAAATAGGAAGCGGATTTATATAACAATATCCGAGTTGGCTGACTCCTATGTTGACTGCATTTTTAGCTATATTTTCATTGGTTAAAAGAATTGGATGAATTCCAATAATTACAATATTTGCATTCCATTTTTCTTTTATTCTTGCCGTGACTTTTTTCATCGTATCAATGCTAGTTGCACTAGAAACTTTTCGAAGCACTCCATTTCCATCTCCTGTTGCAATTAAAACATTCTTCGGATTACACTTAATAGCCTCCATTTGGTAGAGATAATCGCAGGCTGTATTTCCAGAAATGGCGTAGTTATATGTTTTGGATTTATCGTAAAGCGTGGTAGTTGATCTGGCTAAATCCATCGTTGAGTCCCCGATGATTACATTTTCACAAGTGGTTGGGTAATTTGTAAATTCTGTATTAAAATAAGTTTGATAGAGTGAATTTAAATTTTTGTATTGTGTTTTACAATCCCCACTGTTCTGCGATTGCTGATAGTTGTATGCTACGGCTAATAACAATAATTCGTTATTAGTCGGATGATTTGTTTTTGTATTCTGGCAACCGATGACAAAGAGGCAGAAAAAGAATACCACCGATGAGCACCGAGGACACCGATATAAATTAGTGAATTTAAGGGGCATTAGTCACCGCCGGAACTATCAGAACCAGAATCGCCCGAAAAAGAATCATAAAAACCAAAGTCTCCATCTGATCTCAAGCCATATTCAGTTTTTACTTTCTCTAAAGTATTATTGCATCGCGGACAGTTCATTATCTTTTTCCTCTCTGCGTCTCAGTGACTCGGTGGCAATCCATTTTTACCAAAATCTCTCAGCTAATTTTCTTACAATTCCATATCCCAATTTCCAAATCATAAGCGGTAAAACTATATTAATCGCAAGAGTTGTAACCCAGCCTAAATAAAACCCTCCGAAATAATAAGGGTCAATCATATGCATCAAGTGAATGGTCATAGGATGTAAAAGGAATAAGGCGAGGCTATTTTCCCCTATGTAGGCAAATCCAGAGTAGACGCGTTTTAATGGTTTGAACTCGGTTGGTTCTATTTTAATTCCAATATAGGTGAGAAGGACGAAACAAGCGATCGGATAAAATAAGAAATGATTAGAAACTTCTAAGTTTAAGGCAATACTGTAGTGAGTGACCGCAGCTAAATACAGTAGGGTTGCAAAGAGTAGAGAAGGAAGGTAAAGTTTGTTAGCCCGTAGCTGCTCAAGGAAGATTTCTTTGTCGGTTAAGATTCTTTTTGCACTAAAGCCAACTACGAAGAAGAAAATGAAATTTGTAAAACTAATTGCTTCTAGTTCGCCAATGACCGGTAAAGATTTTGGATAGAAATGATTTGAACCAAAGTTTAACAAAAGAGAAATGCCAAGCACTGAATAAAAAAATCCTGCGCTCCAGTTTTGAATATTTCGAAAGAAGAGTGAGTAGAGTAAATAAAATCCAAAGAGGAGTGGAACATAGTAATAAGGTTGGAAGACTTGTCCGAGTAGAAGTTTTGGAATTATGTCTGATAGAAAATTCTCTGGCGGATATTTAGTAAAGTATCCGATGCAGGCAATGATAACATACGGCAGCAGAAGATTTTTTAGTTTTGACATCCAGAATGCCGAAATCCCCTTCCACGAAAGAAAAAATCCAGACGACAAAATAAAAGCCGGGACACAAAATCTGGAGAGATTTGCCAACCATTTCGTCAAAACAATTTCTGGATCTTTTGGATGGAAAAAGGCAAAGTAGGAATCAATATGAATTACAACGATGGAACACATCGCAATCCCTCTGACAAAGTCTACCACTTGACTGCGTTCTCCTTTTTTCGCGGGAACTGCTTGCGAAAGAGTAAATAAATTTCTGAAGGACAAGAAACTTATCGTAAGTAAGAAGAGAAGAATCAGTCCAAAAAGTTCGATATATAAATTAGTTGTTTGTATCATGCTTATATAGGAAGTTGTTAAATATTGGGATATGTAAACCCTATTGTTATAATCTAATATGTTCAAGAATTTTTTTTACAACCTAAATCGTTTTTCCGAATCGAGGAACTTAGATGGCATCCATTGTTAGTTTAAAAGCGGGCAAAACAATCTTCAAAGAAGGGGATTTTGGAAAGTCCATGTACATCGTCCTTGAGGGAACGGTAGAAATTTATGTAATTTTGAACAGACAAGAGACTCATCTTGCCTCTATGAATCAAGGGGACTTCTTCGGAGAAATGGCGCTATTTAGAGACAAGCCCCGCAGTGCCTGCGCGCGGGTAATCACAGATGTCCGCTTAGCAGTAATTGAAAGCCGTGCCCAGTTAGAAAAATTTTTATCGGATAACCCGCTATTTGCCGCTAAGATGGTTAATATCATGGCAGCAAGGCTTGCCAACACAAACGATTTACTTTTTCAAAAAATCAACGAACTCTCTGCCAAGAAGATGGAATTTCAGTGAGTCTTCCTTTTTGAGTTTATTTTCTCTTTTTCAATCCGGTGGATTCTTAATGTATCCGCTCGCGATTATTACATTAATTAACACATCGCTTATTGTACATCTTTTTTCTACGTTTATTTTGTTGTTACGAGATATTCATTCGATTCAAAAGAAATATCCTTCTAGTTCTTTAATCAAGTCGTTGCTAGAATCATCAAAGCTTTCTGGTAAAAGAAAATTCTGGCTTTTATTTGAAGATAAATTAATGCTCTATGAAAGACGCATCTTTTGGTTGAGTAATCTCGCAGGCATATCTACATTATCCGGACTTTTGGGGACTGTAATAGGAATTTATATTTCCTTTCAAAACATGAAAGTTAGTGGAACCGCATCAGCAGAAGTATTTGCTGACGGGATAGGCGTTGCTTTGCTTACGACCATTGCGGGGCTAATTATAGCTATCCCCTCTATGATGTCTTTCTATATATTGAAGCATTTATTAGAAATCATAGAAGAGAGAGCCTATGCGTTTTTATTTCATTCAAAAGAAGTTAATTAAATGGAATGATAAGCACTGGAACTTTTGATTCATGCACAATAGTTTCATCAATGTCTTGCACAAAAATTTTATAGAGCAGGTTGTGTTTGTGATGTCCTACAATAACTAAATCAATATTCAACTTAGTAGATTCTTTTAGAATCATATCAACAGTAGCCCCTTGCACGAGTAACCCCTCTGCATCAAATTTCTTTTCGCGAAGTTCGTCAGCATATTTTTTTACTAGCTTGTGCTCTTTTTTTAATTCATCTGCGCGATGATCACGAATGTATTGAGGTCCGACTTCATAGCCTACAAAATCTGGATCCGGTGCCGCTATATGCACAAGCCAAATTTTGGAGTCAAATTTTTCTGCGATGGAAATTGCTTTGCTAATTAGGATTGATGTTTCTTTGTCTTCGAAGGTAACGGTAACGAGTAAATTTTTCATAGTAATACTGCCTTTCTT
>JANYCR010000215.1 GCA_025360185.1 Leptospiraceae bacterium
CCGATCTGATGCAAGTAGTATCTGTATCCACTGCATTAATTCCATTCCTCGAGCACGATGATGCGAACCGCGCACTCATGGGCTCTAACATGCAACGCCAAGCTGTGCCTTTAATGGTAGAGCAAGCTCCTTATGTTGGAACAGGTATGGAAGGAAGAGCAGCATATGATTCTAGAATTTGTATAGTTGCTAAAAAACCTGGAATTGTTACAAAAGTAGATTCTAAAGCAGTCACGATTAAAGAAGAAGGGACAAAAGATCCGGTAGTTTATCCGCTTATTAAATACAAAAAAACTAACCAGGGAACCTGTTTTAACCAAAGACCTATTGTTTCTGTTTTAATGGCAGAGCAAGATGGAAAAGTATTAAAGATATCCAAAGAAAAATTAGAAGTTCAATACGGTGAGGATAAGGTTACTTATTCGCTCATCGAAGGAACGAAAGAATTTTCTCCTATAGTAAAAGAAGGTGCTACAGTAGCTAAGGGTGATACACTTGCAGGTCAAGTAATTGAAGGCGAGAAAATGGACGACATGGGAAATATTCTCGTAAAGGGAACAATTCTCGCTGACGGTCCTGCGATTGATAATGGATACCTCGCTCTAGGAAAGAACGTTCTTGTTGGATTTATGCCATGGGAAGGTTACAATTTTGAGGATGCTATCATCATCAGCGAAAAAATTGTAAAACATGATATTTTTACTTCGATTCACATTGAAGAATTTGAAATCCAGGCAAGAGAGACCAAGCTCGGGCAAGAGCAGATTACCCGCGATATTCCAAATCTTTCGGACAAAGCTTTCCGTGATTTGGATGAAACAGGTGTTATCCGCATTGGTGCCGAAGTAAAAGCTGGAGATATTCTTGTGGGAATGGTTACTCCAAAAGGAGAAACCGACTTAACTCCTGAATACAAACTTTTACATTCTATCTTTGGAGAAAAAGCGAAAGAAGTAAGAGATTCTTCTTTACGCCTTCCGAATGGAAATGAAGGTACTGTAATCGATATTAAACGCTATTACAGAGAAAAGGGCGATGATCTTGCTGCCGGCGTAGAAGAATTAGTAAAAGTATACGTAGCTCGTAAACGTAAACTTTTAGTCGGGGATAAAATGGCAGGACGTCACGGAAACAAAGGGGTTGTAGCCCGTGTAACGGCAGAAGAAGATATGCCTTACATGAAAGATGGTACGCCTTTAGACATCGTTCTCAATCCTCTCGGTGTTCCTTCTCGTATGAACTTGGGGCAGATTTTTGAAACTCAGTTAGGATTTATAGCAGACAAACTAGGAATTAACTTTGAAACTCCCGTATTTGACGGAGCTAACGAAGCGGATATTGAAGAGTATGCGAAACAAGCAGGAACTCCATCCAATTCTAAATTCCAACTTTACGATGGAAGAACCGGTGAGCCATTCTTAAACGAAGTATTCTGTGGACATATTTATATGTTGAAACTCGCTCACTTAGTCGATGACAAAATACATGCTAGATCAACTGGTCCTTACTCACTTGTTACGCAACAACCACTCGGCGGTAAAGCGCAGTTTGGCGGTCAAAGATTAGGTGAGATGGAAGTTTGGGCGCTTGAAGCTTATGGCGCATCTCATACTCTTCAGGAGTTACTCACGATTAAGTCCGATGATATGCTCGGACGGGCTCGTATTTACGAAGCAATTGTGAAGGGGATAAACTCAATTCGCCCCGGAATTCCTGAATCGTTTAACGTACTTGTTCAAGAATTAAGAGGTTTGGCTCTGGATATTATCATCACTGACACCGAAGGATCTACTGTAGATATAGCGGACTATGAAGATGAGTATTCCAGAAATAAAAAGAAAATTAAAATTGAATCTATAGAGAATATCTAGAGGCAACGACTGAATGAAAAATTATACTAGCTTTGACTCAATTACAATCAAAATCGCTTCTCCTGAAAGAATTAAAGAATGGTCTTATGGAGAAGTTAAAAAACCGGAAACAATCAATTACCGTACACTAAAACCAGAAAGAGAAGGTCTATTCTGTGAAAAGATTTTTGGAACAACTAAAGACTGGGAATGTTATTGCGGTAAATTCAAATCTATCCGTTACAAAGGTGTAATTTGTGATAAGTGTGGAGTGGAGGTTACTCACTCTAAGGTGCGTCGTGAGAGAATGGGGCATATTGAATTAGCCGCTCCTGTATCTCATATCTGGTACTATCGTTCCGTTCCGTCTAGAATGGGACTTCTGCTCGATATGACCATGAATGCTCTCAAGACAATTCTCTATTTTGAAAAATATGTAATCATTGA
>JANYCR010000228.1 GCA_025360185.1 Leptospiraceae bacterium
TAACAAAATCTATATTAGGATGTGCTAATATGTTTCCTTCATCGTCTACTAAAAAGTTAGTCTCTACACCTGGAGTTTGGAAAGCGTCAAGAATTGCATTTAAGCGAATGAATGTGACAATGATTGTTTTTTTATTTCCAATTTCTTTAAACGGAATGCTAAGTCCAAGAATTGGAGCTTTAAAAATAGGACTTGCATTGCGAAGGATTGTAGCTCCTGCGAAGGACTTTAAAAAATAACTAGACATTGCATTAGCAGTACTCAAAAAATCATTTTCCTCGGTTGATACATTGGTCTGCTTATTTTCGTTATAGAGTTTTTCAATAAGAACAAGTTCTTCGCCTTCTTGCCTATAAACTCCAAGAAATAAGACATCACTATCGTTTTCGAAAAAAATCTTTTTAAAATCTTTATTTTTGCCATTAGCCCCTCCTTGTTCCAGGAGATTTTCTGCGGCTAACTTTAAATTCTTTGACAGAGCCAAAAATTTAGAACTCAAATTGTCTGTTAGAATTATCGCTACACCAAGAGTATTTGATTCTATAGTTCTTCTCGCATCATCCTTGAACACGTAGGTAGCAATACTAATAATTGTAGACAAAGAAAATAGGATGATAGTTGAAATAATTAAAAGCAATTTAAAGCGAATAGTAAATTTAGATTTTTTAAAATTCGAAGTTGCTTGTTCTGGGTTGGGCGAAGTGGGATTTACTTTGCCATTTTTTTGATTGTTACTCATATATTTTTCACCAACTAAAATACCTTTGAAGTAGCCCTAAAATTAATCAATAAAAAAACCTGTTTTTTCAGTTTACCAAATCAGGCTTTTTTTCAGGATGTTTTCATGAGTTCTAATGATTCAGCAAAAAAGACTTTTTCGATTCGTAAAAAAATAGTCGCGCATAAAAGAGCAGGGGTATCTTTTCCTCTACTTGCCCTTCTGACCAAAGAGTCCTTTGAGGGTGGCGACTTTCATACACTAGAGTTAATGGCAGAGTGGGGGAAGCAAACCGGTGTTTCTATCATCCAAATTCTTCCTTTAAATGATCTAGGAAACGGCAGGAGTCCTTACAGTTCAATCTCAGCATTTGCCATTGACCCTCTTTATATTTCCTTGCATAAGCTGGGAATCAATATTCGAAGCCGCAAGGAAGGAATTGTAACCTTAGAACTTAATATGAGTCGCATTCGTGAATTAAAAGTGCAAAATTTACGAATCTATTACAATAAAATATTCAATGAAACATTGAAAGATGTTATTAAAAACTTTATGAACCAACACTTGTGGGTTTCCCCGTATGCCGCCTTTAAAGTATTGTACAATAAAAATAATGGAGGGCATTGGAAAGATTGGAATTATGGAAGTAAGTATACCCCGGAGTTACAAAAAGAAATTATTCGTGAGAATGAAGAGGAGTTTTATTTTTTAGTTTGGATTCAATATATTAGCTACCAGCAGTTACGTGATGTTAAAAGGAAATTTGAAAAAGAAGGTGTATATCTAAAGGGAGATATGCCAATTCTCACTTCTTCTAATAGTGCAGACGTATGGTCTAGAACGGAGCTATTTGATCTTAGCCTCAATTCGGGTGCGCCGCCGGATAATTTTAGTGAGGAAGGACAAAATTGGCATTTTCCGGTAATTGAATGGGATAGAATGAAAGCAGAAAATTATTCTTGGTGGAAAGAGAGACTTGATTATTTAGAGCATTTCTACCATCTCTATCGAATCGACCATGTGCTCGGGATGTATCGTATTTGGGCAATTCCGCTAGGTGCTAAGTCCGCCAAATTAGGATTTTATCATCCGCAAATTGGAGTAAAGCGCGAAGAATTCAAAGAAGTTGGACTTGATCCTGATGAATTTGTGAAGCGCGAACTTATTTATGAATTCGGGAAAGACGCGTTTATTTTTTATTGGGATTTTTATAAGCTAGAGGGCTACTACACATTACCCGAAGAAATTAAGAAAGTCTTATACCCATTATCCCATAAGCATTTAAAGGAAGATGAAATCGAATGGAGAAAAGAAGGAGAAGATGTTCTAAATTTTTTCTTTGACCATACTGAAATGCAGGCCTGTGCAGAAGACTTAGGAGCTGTTCCTTCGTTCGTTCGAGATAGCATTCACGAAAATAAAATCATTGGACTTGATATTATCCGCTGGACTCGGTCTTTCGAAGATGGAAGTTATATTCCTGCAGATAAATACAGGGCTTTAGCAGTATCGTCGTTATCCGTTCACGATACTTCGATTGCACTTGATTGGTGGAATACGGCGTCCCTTGATGATAAGAAAAGTTTCGGAAAATTAATTGGACTTCCAGAAAAAGAAACCTCACCGGAAGAGATTGCAAAGGCGATGCTCAAATTTTCATTTTCAACGAATAGTCTATTCTCGATTAACCTCCTGCATGATTTTTTGTTTGATGCAAGTTATTTTCCCGATGAGAGTTCTTCAAACAATTTACTTTTTCATCCCGAAAAACATAGAATCAATGTGCCTGGTACACTAGAAGATAAGAACTGGTCTTACCGGTTTCCTTTTTTTGTAGAAGACTTACTTACAAATTCTAGGCATATAGAACAAATACGGTCGCTCCTGAAAGAGGCAGATAGAATTCATGAATAATATCTTTGGAATTATTTTATCAGGCGGCTCGGGTAGCAGAATGAAGCTGGATAAACCAAAGCAGTTTTCTACGCTTAGAGATTTGACTTTACTTGAGCATTCGGTAAAATCTTTTAATGACTGGGGATTTTTTAAATCAATTGTAGTAGTGTCTAATCCTGATTACCTGGTCGAAACAGAAAATTCTATTTCAAAATATCTTCTGGCAAATGACAGGATCGTTCCGGGTGGAAATACGCGCCATAAGAGTTGTCTTCGTGGACTAGACGCGCTTAAGTATGACGATAAGGATATTATCATTTTCCATGATAGCGCAAGACCTTTCTTTTTAAAGTCCGAATTACACGCAGTAGCCAACGCGGCTGTTATGTACGGTGCTGCTTCTATTGCGGATAACGTCTCTGAAACTATTGTATCTTGTTCTGAGGGTAAAGTAGAAAGTATTTTAAACCGCGAAGAAATTAATTTAATTAAAACTCCGCAATCTTTGCACACATCTCTCTTACAAATACTCCTGAAAGAAAAAATGGAAGAAGATCCTACAGATCTTTGTTCCTGGGCTTTACAGTTTGGAGTTAAGACTTACTTGATTCGATCCAATCCATTTAATATGAAGATAACGAGAGAAGGGGACATGGAAATGGCGGATAGATACTACGATTTATTTAAACAACTGGAACAAAATTAATTGGATCCATTTGCAGATTTATACCAGCTAACTTTAACTCCAAGTTATTGTAGAAAAGAAAATACGACTGAATACTTTGAACGCACTACAAGCACAACTAGCGCCTACACTGAGTTAGACGGTATAAAGATTTCTCGCATCGGCTTTGGCTCTTATCGAATTGCTCGCGGTAATCCGGTGTTTGCCCAATCATTGGAAATGTCCTTGCGTAGCGGTGTGAATTTAATTGACACATCTAGCAATTATGGGGATGGGTCGAGTGAAGCTCTCATCGGGGATGTTCTTAGAAAACTAATAAGAGCTAAGAAAATCAAACGAGAAGAAGTTTTTATCGTAACTAAAATAGGCTATATACAAGGCAGGAATCTACAGCTTGTAGAAGAAAAAGAAAAGTATGGGGATGGATTTTCCGAGATTACTTACTACGATACAAATTGTTTTCACTGTATCAGTCCTGATTTTTTAGAAGACCAATTGGAACGGGCGAGAAATCGATTGGGATTATTTACAATTGATGCCGTCTTACTTCACAATCCTGAATATTTTCTAATGGATAGAGAAAAGCACAATGTAAGTCAAGAAAAATCAATTGCCGAATATTACGATCGAATTGAGCGAGCCTTTGCTTTTTTAGAATCAAAGCGCAAACTCGGTATTATTCGGTATTACGGAATTTCAAGCAATACATTTCCGATTAGTCATTCTTCTTATACATATACATCTCTTAATAGAGTGTATACAATTGCCGAAAAAGTTCGAGAGTCAGAGAAATTAGACTCCTCTGGATTTAGAGTCATTCAATTTCCAGCGAATTTATATGAGACTGGATTTATTACTGAAAAGAATAATCATGGTTTGTCGATTGCAGAATTTGCCTCAAAGAATAATCTTTTTACTCTAGTGAATCGTCCGTTAAATGCAATGAAGAAAAAGGGTGGGATGGATAGACTTGCGATTTATGAAGGGAAAGATTTACAGCTAATGAATAGTATCCTTTCGGAATTTTATTCTAAGCTTAAAGATTTTCAAGAAAAAATGTTTACATCTCTTGGAATCGAGAACGAAGATTTTACTTTTGTATCTGTAATCGAATCCTATAAAGATAAGTTTGGAACGGTGGAACATTACAAGCAAGCACTGAATTATTCAATCATCCCGCAACTTAAAAAACTTCTTGCGAGAGCGGAGCGCTTAGATAAAAGTAAAGAGTTTTATGAGGCTTACATGGATTTGCTCAATGAGGGAATTGTTAAACTCGGAGATTACTTAGATGCAAAATTTAGCACTAAGATGCAACCACTTCTAGAACGTTTAAGGCAAGTCGATAGTTCCCTCTCTAACAAAACTTTATCACAGGCGTCAGTTCTTGTTCTGTTAAGTTTTAAAGGGATTAATTCAGTATTAGTCGGAATGCGAAGAGAAAATTATGTTCGAGATATGCTGCCAATATTAAAATTACAAACACCTACTATAAAAAAGGAGGATATAAAAGGTCTTGAAATTTGACCCGGAGGTAAATCCAATATTAGAGCATATTCAAAATAATCCAGTGACTGCGGAAACAAGAGAGTATGCCTTCTCACATGCAATAGATTTTTATAATGGAAGAAAATATTTCGAGGCACATGAAGTCTTTGAATTTCAATGGAGAAAGGAAGAGGGCGATTTAAAAATATTTATTCAAGCCCTAATTCAAATTTGCGTAACGATGCATAAAATATTTGTGAATGTAAATAAAAGAGGAGCACTATCTCAAGCAACGCTTGCCCTTGATAAACTTGGAAAATTATACTTAAAAGATAATCTAAGGGAGGAAGGACTCGAGCATTTAACTTCTTTAATCGAAAGCTTAAAAATAATAATTGCTATTTTAAAAAATGAAAGAAAGGATAGTTATTATTTACCTCCTGTTCTATTGGCAGAATCATTTGAATACTTAGCTTGAAATATTTTTAATTCTAATTCATCCAGTAGGTTTTTAATCTCTTCAATCAAAATCGGCTTACTTAAATAATAATACATGCCAGCAGCAAGATATTTTTCTTTATCGCCTTTGATTGCGTTTGCAGTGATAGCTACAATATAAGGCTTTTCAAGAATACTCTGGTCTTGCATTATAATTTTTGTTGCATCTAATCCATCCATTTCTGGCATTTGAATATCCATTAAAATTACATGAAAGGATTCCTGTTTAACAATTTGTGTTGCCTCGAATCCATTCGTTACAGATTTAGAAATGTAGCCTAACTTCTTAAGTATCATGTTTAATAATTTTCTATTTGTTGGATCATCCTCTGCAATTAGAATTTTAAGTTTTCGTTCCTTGATTGCATCATGTCCATGAACGAGCCTGTTTTGCGACAAAGCATTTTCACCTAACATTTTTTTAACTGATAATTTGATTGTGAACTTAGACCCAATATTCTCCTGACTCTCCAGGTATAATTTTCCATCCATGAGCTGAACTAGTTTTTGCGAAATCGCTAGACCAAGGCCTGTTCCTCCATACTTTCTCGTACTCGATGAGTTTGCCTGTATAAATCTCTGAAAGAGTAAATGCTGCTTATCCGCTGGAATTCCAATTCCAGTATCTTTGACTTGTATAGAAATTAATTCTGTATCAAAGGAATCACTTATTTTCTTAGCCGAAATTTCAATCTTACCTTTTTCAGTAAATTTGATTGCATTACTTAATAAATTAGAAAGTACTTGTTTTAATCTGGTAACATCTCCAATAATCATTTCAGAAAAATCTTCATAGATAAAAAGATTGATAGCTATGTTTTTCTTTTTTGCCTGCGAAATAAATAGTTGAATCGTTTCTCTTATTGCAAGACGAATATTAAAAGGTTGCGAATCGAGTTCCAATTTTCCGGATTCTATTTTAGAATAATCTAATATATCGTTGAGTAAAACAAGAAGACTGTTACTACTATTTTTTAACGTTAGAACATGATCTCTCTGCTCTTCCGTCAAGGGGCTATCCATGAGTAACTCCGCCATACCGATGACTCCATTCATTGGTGTTCTAATCTCATGACTCATATTTGCGAGAAAATCTTTTTGTGCCTGGTTTGCTTTTTCTGCTTCTTCTTTAGCAAGATTCAGTTCATAGGTTCTAATGTTGACTTTGTCTTCAAGCTCGCGCGTAACGGTATCTTTTAATTTTTCTTTTTCAATGAATGCATTGAGAAATCTCTTAGAAAGAATTACGGATTGAAATAAAATGAACGTTAGTATACCGAATGGACCTAGTTCTTCTCCTCGATAAATTTCATTTGTATACAAAAGGTCATTTAAAATTACTGCAAGAAGAACGAGGGATCCAGTTAAGAAAAGATAAGAGCCATCTCGTTTTTCAGTGAATGCTTTGAATAGAATGACAAACCCGAAAAGAAATTCTGCAATTCCAACAATTTGGGAAGGCATTGCGGTTTTACTTATGGACTCTGTCGGAAGGAAAAGGACTAAAGAAAAGAGAAAGGAAATTGTATAAAAGACTTTGATATAAAGAAATCGGGTAATGTTAGGAAAAATTTTATCTATGAAATGAATTCCCATAGGAATTGCAAAAAACCAACTAATAAATTCCAATCGTAGGTAGACTTCATAGGGTATTGAAGGAAAAACTTCTGCTAGTATTCGATAGCTAGTAGAAAAGGAGCGGACTAAAACGGTAAAACAGAAAGCACTGAAAATCAAAGAAGAATTATCAATTCGATAAAATATAAATAATCCTAAGTGATAAAGCACCATGATAAAAATAACTCCAGCAAGGAAGGCTTCCGTATCACGTTTATTTTTTACATAGTTGGAAATAGATTCATGTGTTCCAAGGACTGGAGCATTCCACATTCCGCCTTTTCTATAATGGAAATTTGAAATTTGCATGATGATTTCCATATTATTCTGGTATGGCGGCAAATACATAGTTAGCGGCATGGTTCTCGGTTGCGAAGTATAAAAATCTTTGCCGACTTTACCGGATTCTTTTACTATTTCGTTATTTACGATTACTTTAAATGCCGTTCCTTCTTCTTTCATAGTGAGAGCAAGAGCTGGACATTCAGGTGGAAGTTTTATTTTTAGCCGAAACGTTGCGAAGCCAATTCCGCCTATCGTTTCGTCTTTCCACTGGAATCCATTCCAAGATTTAGGAACTTTAAAAAAAATCGGACTTTCAGAAGAATTGAAACCAGATGAATCAAGCAAATCGCCCCATTTGAATTCCCAGTTGCCTTCTAATTTGTAAACTTTTGAATCTGAAAATTGAATTTCCTCTAAATCTAATAATCCTTGTAGAGCATTCACCTTTGAGAAGCGCGGGTTACAAGAAACTAGGAATATAAAAAGGAGTAAATACTTCACGAAAATTTAGATGGAATATTTAGCTCGTTTTCAAGTCTGTCACAAAAAATTCTAAGCACTTCCGTTCTAGCAAAGTATTTATCATTTGCCGGAACTATATGCCAGGGAGCATTTGGTTTATGCGTTTTTGAAAATGCTTCCTCAGCTGCTTCTTCGTATAACGGCCATTTGTCGCGATTTCGCCAATCTTCCTCTGTAAGCTTCCATCTTTTTAAGGGATCATCCTTTCTTGCATTGAATCGCTTTAGTTGCTCATCCGAAGATACATGAAGCCAATACTTAATTATAATAGCACCTGAGTCAGAAAGATCTTCTTCGAAGTTTACAATTTCTCCAAAAGATCTCTGCCAGTCTTCTACTTTTGTAAATCCTTCCACACGCTCAACTAACAGCCTTCCATACCAAGATCTATCGAAAATTCCAACAGTTCCTAATGTCGGTAGCTTATTCCAGAACCTCCAGAGATAATGATGATTACGCTCAACATCATTTGGAGCGGCAATTGAGCTTACTGTATAAAGTCTTGGGTCAATTCGAGACGTTAGGCGCCGGATGGCTCCTCCTTTTCCCGCTGCATCCCAACCTTCAAATACAAGAATAATACTTCTTTTTTTCTTATAGCTATAGTGGGAGACTAGTCTTGCACGCTCTTGTAATTCATCTATTTGTTTTTTATAGTCTTTATTTGATAGTGTTTCAGTGAAGGTTACGTTTTGAAATTTAAATTTATCGCCCATTAGATTGCCTGTTGTTGTTCTTGAGATTTTAATACGAGTAACATTTGCCTAGAATCTAGTTCTAATTTTTCTTCGAGGATTCGAATGACGGATTCCATTACAGAGATTCTACAATAGTATTTGTTCTTAGCCGATACAATATTCCATGGGCAAATCTCGGTATCTGTCTTATTTAAATATTCTTCGAATAGCCTTTCGTAACTGTCATAGTTTTCAAATTGTTTCCAATCGCTTTCGGAAACCATCCATTTTTTTCCTTCTTCACTTGCTTTTTTAAATCTCTTCTTTTGCTCTTTGGATGAAATATTTAAAAAGTATTTTAAAATAATATACCTATCATTATGAAGTGTTTCTTCAAAATTTAAAATTGATTTGAATGCATCCTTGTATTCGTCTTTGTTAATAAGTTTTTCTTGCTTTTCATAGCTTACCCGTGAATACCAAGACCCATCGAAGATTGCATTTTCTCCATACAGCGGTAGGCGGTTCCAGTATTCGTAAAGAAAATGGTGCGTTTTCGTTTTTGCTTCAGCGTTTTCTAGTGAGTAGACTCTCAGCTTACGCGGATCAAGCCGAGTCGTTACACTCTTGAGCAAATCGCCCTTACCCGATCCAGCCCAGCCTTCTAGGATAAGAATTGTGGCATACTTTTGTTTACTCGCTTCGCTAAAAAGAATGTACAATCTTTCTTGTAAATCTTTCTCTACCATATCATAGGCTGATTTTTCGAGAGTTGGTGAATCTTCAAAATCTTTTAAATGCATCATAGAATCCCTATTTAAAATAGTGATTTTTTTTTGAAAAGAGATTTTTTAGGTTTCTTTAATCCAAACGCTCCATTCGCCTTTTTTTTCGTATCCCAGTTTCCAATTTTGTCCCGGATTATGAAAGTAAGAACCAATAGACACAGCAAGCGCTTCCTCTCCTGCCTCATTTAGCATGATACCTGCAAAGCCTGAATAATTAGGAGTTAAATCAATCCAATCAGAAAAAGCAACTATGCCTGCTTTTTTTCTAAGTGCTATGAGATTTTTAATTTCTTCTTTGAACCCCCAATCGAAACAATCGGGCCAATATACACACGGAGTTCCAGGTGTAGTTAGTATAAATGCATAAGCAGAAGATTTATAATGAGGAGGACATGGCCAGCATTCCTGTCCCCAGCCGTTTGCAGGACTGAAAGGAGATGCTCCCATATCATGGTTATCTACGAAAGTAACAATAGAAGATCGTTCTTCTAGATTCTTTCTAAGATTAAGTCCAAATTTTAAATTAGCCGGATTTGCAGTTTGAATTTCTCGTTTGAGGCAAATGTCAAACGCACAGCCTTTTGAATCCCTAGCCCAGCCAATGATTCTGTCAGCTTCGTTCGTTCCATAACGTTGTATCATTGGATCGTTTTTTAAATGTGGAGAACTCTGCCAGTATTCACCAACAGAAAAATATTCTTGCCCTTTGGTTTTTTTTATCCAATCAACTACGTCTTCGACTGCGTAGCCCCAAACATAGTCCCACCTCCAACCATCTACCCCACAGTCCTGCATGAGTTCATCCATTGCAGCGACAAATCGAGAGTTGACTTTAGGGTTGTCTAAGGCTAAGTCGTATTTGCCGTCCATAAAAGTTCCACCCGTATCTCGCCGACCAATACTCCAATGTTCTCCAGGGTGAGGCCATACGTCTTCTTGCATCCTATTTCCATCACGATGATTGGTCACTAGATCAACGATTACTTTTAGACCGAGAGAGTGAAGCTTTGTAATTAGAGCGGTTAATTCTTGTTTGCTTCCATAACGTGAATTAAGATTAAAGTCACGCCAGAAATATCCTTCACCGCCCCCATGTTTCCCCTCATTTTCCCAGAGAGAATCGTCAATCCACGGAGGAGGGAGGTAAACAATTGTAAACCCCATTTCAGCAATTTCATCTGCCATGTTATTTAAGACTGTATACCATGAATCGTGTTTCCAATCCATCGTTCCTGTTCCCTTCGTCTTTACTAAATTCCAATGAAATGCTTGTAGTATAATATCTTTTCCTGATCCGCGTGCCATAAGTTTCTCCTTTCCGTTCTAAAATTCTACTATAAATACTTTTTTTTCATTCTAGCCCCAGCAATGTAGAGACCGACAAGAGCAAGAATAAAAACAGTTAAAACCAAATATGGATTTACAATATTTAAAATATAAGGTAAGGATAATGTCAATACTCCGCCACCGATGAAGGGAGATGTAAAAGGGGCAGCTTCTGCATATACTTTCAATGCTTTTGTTTTGCATTCAGGATCGACCATTTTCATTAACATAAGTCCTATTCCAGTCGTTCCGTTCACCATCCCGAAATTAATTAAACTTAGTTCGAACGAATACTCATCTTTAACGAGCCTTGTGCGAATATAATAGTGACAAAATACATTCCAAATAAATCCAACGGAAAATAAAATACCAAGTGGAACGATCGCATCTGAAATCACTTTCATATCAATGCTTGCAATACCGGCAAATATTAGTAATTCCATAAATACATTTGATGCAAGGTTGATTATTCCGTTATGAATAAGATGTTCATGTTTAATTAATTTTAAAAATGCTTTTACTAAAACTCCACCAATCAGCGCATATACAAAGAGTGGAAGTGAAGGGACAAGTCTCTTTACAATTGCTAGAACTGATTCATCTGGAATTGTTTGCAATAGAACTAGAACGTTATCTTTCATGAGAGAACCAAGTAGAAACGCACCAAAGATTAACGTAAGAGTGATGATTACTTTAACAGGATCAAGGCTTAATTTTTCAGATTCTTCTTCTTTTACAACACCTGAACCACGCTCACGCTTAATGATGATTATCCCGCCTACGATTCCAAGAATGAGACCCACGGTTGCGCTGAATAGTCCATATTCCTGCCCATTGGCAAGACCATTATCTATAAATGATTGATTCATTGCAACTGCTGTTCCATGTCCACCAGCAAATCCAGTTTCAAGAACGGATGTAAAGGCTAAGGGCAAATCAAAAAAAGGTTTGAATAAAAAAAGACAGAGTACGAGACCAACAACCATTTGCCCTACAATCGTAATCCAGACTAAAATAGTCTCACCTAAAGATTCTTTAAATTCAGATGCTATATGCTTTCCTTCGCTACGCTCAAGAAATAAGGCAGCAAAGATTAACGCTATGAAAATAGAAGGCCAGGTTTTCCATGTTGTATAAATTTGAAAAGATTTCCATTCAGGTATTGCTGTGAATAGCGTTAGAACAATGAGAGAAGAAGACAAAGAAACTGGAATTCTATATTTTTTTAGGACTTCAACTTTCTGAGTAACTACACTTGTTAATCCTAAAATCACAATCGTTAAAAAAAAATGGGTCATGGCTCTTTCCACATACCTTTCTCTTTAATTAATTCAATGAGCCTTTCATCTGCTTGTTCGCTTGGAATAGCTTTGGCTACTATCTCTTTGCCGGAGTAAAGATGTACTTTACCGGGTCCTGCTCCTACGTAGCCGAAATCTGCGTCAGCCATTTCACCGGGTCCGTTTACGATACAACCCATGATGGCAATTTTCACCCCTACAAGATGACCGGTTGCCTTTTTGATTCGAGCAGTCGTCTCCTGTAAGTCAAACAAGGTTCTACCGCAAGAAGGGCAGGAGATAAATTCTGTTTTAGAAGTGCGAAGTCTTGTTGCTTGCAAAATATCAAAACTGAGATTTAAAACTTCATTTGGGCTAGCATTCTCTGCAACAATACGAATGGTATCACCAATTCCATCTACAAAAAGTCCACCAATGCCGACTGACGCACCGTATAAGGCTTCTTCCAAATTTTCAAACTTACCAAACAGTAAAACAGGGAATTCGGAATTTTGTAATAGAAAACATAGTTTTCGATAATCGAGTAAAATTTCCTTCGTTTCAAGAGAGAAGATAATGTTCGTTAGCCGATTTTCTTGTAAAACTTTTATCAGGTCTGGGACAACGCTTAAGTCTTCTGCAAGAATTTTAAACTCACAAGTTTTTTGTCTATCCTGAAAGCTTTTTAAAAACAAAATAAAATTTTGAGAGCGAAAGTTATAATGAAAAGGATTGAATACTATTTTATCAAACTGCAAAAGTGAATGGGAATGCTCTAGAATCCGGCTATCAAAAGCGCCTAAGTTTGCGGAGAATGGTAATTTGATTCGAGACATTTTCTTTAACATTAGAAGTTTATTTAACTCATCCTCATTTTGCAAAAGAAATGAAAAAATTTCATGCTTTACGTTTTCATTTATTTTAGTTTGTTCGGTTACAAGTTTTTCTAATGTTTCGACGGTGGCTGTATGTATATCAAGGGCAGACTCAACTCTGATAGGATATTTTTCACCAATTCGCAATTCACCTATTGGGACGGGTGAACTATAAAATCTTTCGTATACGAATGGATTTCGAAATTCCGAATACGATATATTATCCGCTACTGTGATTACTGGAGGAACAGGAATAGATTTTTCCCGATCCAATTGTTTTTTGAAAAGGACATTGTATTTTTTTACTAAACGCTTTGCGACTGGGATTTCATGAACTGCGTCTTCTGTTAGAGATACTCTAACTGTGTCCCCTATTCCATCTTCGAGTAAAGAGCCTATTCCGATTGACGATTTAATTCTACCATCTGTACCATTGCCAGCTTCTGTGACTCCAAGGTGTAGCGGGTAATCAATATCGTGCTCTAGAAATTTAGAGACTAATAGTCTATATGCCTCTACCATAACGATTGGATTTGATGATTTCATAGAGATGATAATGTCTTTGTAACCTTCCAACTCAGCAATACGAATAAATTCGAGCGCGGATTCACACATTCCAGCAGGTGTGTCGCCGTACCTATTCATAATTCTATCTGAGAGCGAACCATGATTAGTTCCAATTCGCATAGCAACACCTAACTCTTTACAACGTTTTACTAATGGAATAAAAGTTTCTGCGATTCGACTTAATTCTTCTTTGTATTCAGTGTCAGTGTATTCTCTAACCGCAAACTTCTTCTTATCCGCAAAATTTCCCGGATTGATTCTAACTTTTTCTACGTATTCTACGACTTTTAATGCAACCGTCGGGGTAAAATGGATATCAGCCACGAGGGGAGTTTTACAATTTAGTTTTTTTAATTCACTTCTTATATTAATTAAATTTTTCGCATCAGCCATCGATGGAACAGTGACACGAACAATTTCACAACCTACTTCTGTCAGATCTATAATTTGCTTTACAGTAGACTTGGTATCTTGTGTGTCTGAAGTAGTCATGGATTGGATGCGGATTGGATTTTGTCCACCAATTCCCACATCTCCCACTTTTACTTCTCTCGTCAGGAGTCTTTTGTAACTAAATGGGAATATATTATATCGTAAATTCATAGTTTTACCATTTTGCTAAAGGCTATTTTCGTAAAGTAAATATTGAATAAAAAAATAATCCTTTTTTAGTTAAATAAAAGTATTGTAATGGATTGAAAACTTTGTAGTTTGTGATTTGGTATGAAATTTGTTCAATATATTTTAGTAGGAATTTTGTTCTTCGGTGCGATGGCTGTGGTTGGATATTTTACAATTGTCACAGATGGTGGACCTCTTAAGAAAGAGGCTTATTCGATGAAGATTTATTTTCCGAATGGAGAGGGAATTAAAATTGGAAATAAAGTCACCGTGCAAGGTGTTCCCTATGGGTTTGTATCCCGTATTAGTCTAGTCCAAGTGGATTTGGATGGGAATGTTTTGCCCAAAGGGGAAGAGGGGATTGGCACTAGAGTTGAGGTTACTATTACGGTACCTGCCTCTATAAAAATGTACGAGAATTACGAAATCAAAATCAAAAATGAAAGCCTATTGTCCGGGCGGGTAATATCGATTGACCCCGGAACCTCTCTTGAGAAAGATCCAAAGACAAATGAAATTTTACCCAATGCTAAAAAAAATAAAGAGGTAGATCTTTCCAGCTCGGATAATACAAATCGCCTCAAAGGTAAAACCAACGAAGACCCACTAGTTAGTCTCTCCGAGCTAATCGCCGAAAACCGCAGTGATATTCGTAAAACCATTTCAAACATCGCCGACATCTCCGGTAAAATCAATACCGGTAAAGGCACACTCGGTCGTCTTATCAACCAGGATGATATTCACTCTAACGTCAATACCACATTAACCGATGCCCAGATTGTCTTGCGCGAACTCCGCGAAGGTCTTGAGGATACTCGCGAACAAGCGCCGGTGACTAGTTTTATAAGATCGGCATTGTCGGCGTTTTGATTTTTGCCACGGAGGCACTGAGACGCAGAGAAGGCAAATAAGAGCAAAGAAGGATTACCCCTGTCACCCCCGAATTCTGTTATCGGGGGTCTATTTGTCAAAGAAACGAAAAGAGAATTCTTACGCTGAGTCTTTCGGAGAAAAAGAGGAAACATCGAGAGCATCCTGGTTTTTTAGCTTAGTAAGTTTCAATTATGTTTTATATGGTTTAAAATTATGAAATATTTTAGTAAGAAGAGGATAATATTTGTTATCTGTTTGGTAATTGCTATTTCTTCCTTTGTATATTATCAATCTATTACTTTGATGATAGAAAATGTTCTTCAAGAGAAAGATAAAAAAGATGTACCGCAAGAAATTATAAAGAGCAGTAATAGACTTGTTGGTAAATTAGACTTGTACAAATTTTGGGATTTAAAATATTGTTCTT
>JANYCR010000229.1 GCA_025360185.1 Leptospiraceae bacterium
CGGTGGATTTTTTATTGAACCTGCCTTTGCGAAATTGAATGACCGCTGGCTTTTTGGAATTCAATCTGAATTTTTTAATTCTTCTGGATCGACTACGTATACATTCTTTCAAAATTTTCTCTATCTCGGGTTCAACCATATATTACTTGGTCAAAACTTCTATTATAAAATCGGAGTTGGCACGTCTTATATTTCTGTTATCGAAAGCAGCCAAACTGTAAAACTATTTAGACCTGCGGCTAATGGCGAACTCGGTTGGCAAAAAACATTCTCCGACAAATACCTATTGCGCGTTGGAATTCGAGAAAATGGAATTTTCGAAATGCCAAAGGTTTGGGATATGTTTGGGTTACAGGTTTCGTTTGGGTATAGATTGTGAGGGGATTTAAGATTAGCCTGCGAAGGAGTTGGGGTTCGGTGCAGGGTGGAATGAACACACGCTAACGCTCTGATCGGCAGTAAAAGGTATGATGGAATTCTTAACAAGCATATTTAATATCCTCTCCATCCCCATCCTAAATTTCACGCAGACGACTGGGCGGCTATCCTGGATTTACCTCTTGTCGGCGGCAGTGATTGGTTTTATTGCAATCTTAGTCCAACATATAAAGAAAGAAAACTTTTCTCTAAAAGAATTTTTATTCGAAGCTTTCGACTTTTCCCATTGGAAAAAGAAATCGTCTTTTGTGGATTATCTATATTACTTCGGTGAAACAATTCTTTATGCAATCTTCTTTTCTTATTTTGTAATTACGACTCTTACCGTTTCTATCTTTGTATTTAAAGTTTTATTATTTCTCGGTAGCGAACAGCGATATACTCATAGTAGTTTTATTCAATTTCTATATACTTTATTTTTCTTACTAGCTTACGACTTTGGAAGGTTTTATATTCATAGGCTAATGCATATTTACCCTGTTCTATGGGAGTTTCATAAATTTCATCATTCGGCGGAGAGTTTAAATCCTTTTACGATATACAGGGTTCACCCGATAGAAAGTATTTTACTTAATTCGTTTGGTGCTATATGCAGTGGAGTTGTGACTGGAATTTTTGTGTATTTCTTTCCAGCGATTACCATGTATTCTTTTTTAGGAATAAATTCTGGTTTGTTCCTGTTTCATCTTTATAGCAATCTCCGTCATACACAGGTTTGGATTTCTTTTCCAAGCTTTTTGAGTCATATACTACTTAGCCCCGCACAGCATCAGATTCACCATAGCAAAAAAGAATTGCACCAAAATAAAAATTATGGTGCGATTTTCGGATTCTGGGACTACTTCGCAAAATCGCTGTATATCCCAAAAGCCAAAGAGGATTTAGAATTTGGTATGCCTACGGTAAGCAATCCATCGGATTATACGAGTTTGCCTCGAATATTTCTTGTGCCTTTTAGGAAAGTGGTTCAGACTTATTTTAGCTTTTATCGGTGACCATCGGTGGTAATCTTTTAAAGTTCAAAGCTTACGCCGAAATTAACTTGCCGAAAGGGTCCGGGCTGAATTCCAATTGGAAGTCTACCTGATACATATTCTCTATCCTGTAAATTTTTTCCTGTAACGAAAAGAGACCATTTTTGAACAGGATGCTTGTAACCGAGAGATGCATTTACAATGCCTACGGAGGGGATAACACCACGATTACCGTCAGCACTTTCATTGGGAGAGTTAACCAAATCGGAATATTGTTTGTCGATATATTGGTATTCGCCTCTCATATAAAATCCATTCTTATGATTAGCTCCGAGTGCAATCGTGTATACGTTCATAGGAACATAGGGAAGATAATTTCTATTCGTATCATTGTTTACGAGATGAAATTTTTCATCGAATGTATAAGCGCTTCGATTGACTAGCTGAATGGTTCCATCTGCATTAGTTATATAAGGAAACGGAGTATAGGTAATAGATTTTGCATTCGTATAAGTATAGATTAAATCAAGCGGAATATTCCAGCTCAAGTCGAAGAATTTTCCGAAATCGAATGTAACTGTATTCTCACTTCCCCTATGTATCGACTTACCGCTATTAACCGGACGAGAGCCTGCATCTCCACCAATTTCATTCGTGTTGATGATTTGATCTCTAAAATACATTACATAGCCGACGAATTCTGTGTAGAGGTAAGGAGTAATATCCCCGCGCACTCCAGTCTCGTAGTTAATAGAAGTCTCTGCCTTCAAACGATAGTCGGCACCGGTAGGGCTAACAGCCGTTCCATACGTTGGAGGCGAAAATCCTCTGTGCACACCGGCAAACCAAGTATAGGTTTGGTTTATATCATAAGTAGCCCCAAGTCCTGGAAGTAAAACTTTCGTAAAACTTTCTCCGCCTTGATTTACAAATAGAATATCGCCTGTCTTTGTTGCGATTCGATTTCGAACATCTTGCGTCGTCGCATAACGTCGTTTATTGTAGACTCCTTGCTCTATCCACTCATAGCGAATGCCCGGCATGATTTTGAATCTATCCGTAAGGCTAATTCTATCTTGAAAATAGACAGCATAAGTCCTTGCGATTCTATCTTGTTGGCTATAAGGAATTCCTTCCCGAATAAAAGGGTAGGGAGATGCCTCTGTACTCACTCGATTTTTTTCTCCGTGGGCGCGAAGTCCAAAATCAACTTCATGTTTTATTTCACCTGTTCTTAAAACCATTTCTAGTTTAGATTCAATTCCGAGTGTTTGAAAATTTTGATTTCTGATAGGAGAGGAATTACGCATATAAAGCACATCGCCAGGTCTAACACCGATTATCCCTGGTGAATAAGTCATAAAAGTATCAGATGGCGGCGTTGCAGCTACTCCGTTTGAATTTAGATTATTATAGGCGAAGTCTTCGCGCTGCCAGTTTCTAACTGCATTATTATTGTATACGCGGGTAATGAGTTTCATAGATTCGGACATTGTATATTCATGCCCTAGAACAGTAGAATTTCTACTCAGATATTTTTGATCGTAGCCTGCCGGGTTGATTCTCGGGTTACGCCAAAATAGCCCCTGGGTGAGTCCGAGATAAGTTGATTTTGCTTCTTGTTCCTGATAGCCTGTTTTAAAGGTTACTGTGTGTTTGTCGCTTACTTCATGAATAAGTTTTAAGGATACATCGTTTAAATGAAATCCCTGTGAATTTCTAAAGCCATCTCCCTGTTTGTAGAGATAAGATACGTCTACTCCCGTTTTGCCGAAGGTGCCTCCGTACTGGGCGAAGTTCGACATATAGCCATTTTCCCCTCCGACACTTTTATTTGTGAAGGTCGGCTTCATCGGAGGACGCCTGGTTACAAAGTTTACAACTCCACCGATAGTAGAAGGTCCGAATAAAATAGCACCCGAGCCTTTGATTACTTCTACTCTTTGCATTCTATCAATTTGTGGCGCGTAGTAACTTTCCGGTTGACCATAAGGACTTAGGGAAGTCAAAATTCCATCTTCTAAAATCAATGTCTTTCTGGATTCTTCATTACTAACTCCGCGAAAACCGATGTTAGGCGTTAGCCCCGCTGCATCTTGAAATCGAACAGATGCACCGGGAACACGACGAAGAATTTCCATAGCGTCTACTGGTTGCGTTTCATCTAAGAACTTTTTTGAAACGATAGTTGCGGAGCCCGGAATTTTTTTAAGTGAATCTTTTCCATCCCCGATTACATTGATCTGTCCCTTGGAATAAAAGTCTTCCGCGTTTTTTTTTGTCATCTTTACTGGATCAGTTGTTTTTGTTTCAGGCTCTGGAGTTTTAGGAGTTTCCTGAGCAACTAAATTTGAAACGAACAGTAAAAATAATGCGACGCTTAATTTTATTACGGATAATATCATTAATCCCCGTCTCCTGTGCTGCCAACCGCTCCAGTGCCTGACAGAGACGTCAGTTCGGTTGTTAAAGTGGTTCTAAGAGTTCTAATTGAATTAAATGCATCTCTAGTCGCTGTTAAATTTGAACTAGAAAGAGAAGTTCGAAGATTTGAAATAGCTTGCGTCTTAGAAACGGAATCTTCGATTTGAGCTAGTATTTTCCTATCTAGAATTGGATTTGCGTTTTTTACATAATCGGAAATTCCAGCGCCTCCATTTCCCGTATAATAATTTCGAATAGACCGGAGATTTGCTAATAAGTTTTCAACTGAATTATCTGCATATCGAGATTCCACATTTGCTGAGCGGATAACACCGTTTGAACTCACGTTCAGTCCTGCAGGGTAACCTAGCTTTTTATCCACTATCGAATTTAATAAAGCAATCATTTGGTTGATTAAAGTGTCCATTGCTGATTTCTTTGATTCGAAAAAACTACTTCCCATTCCTGCATTCGGAAGTTCGTTTGCAAAATTTCCACTTGTATTTATCCAGGCTGCCTTCAGTGCGTTTGCATTATTATAATAATCAGTAACTAATTGAGTTAAAAATTGTAATCTTCTTCCAGTTAGATTGGTGCATATAGCAGATAAGGAAGTGTTGCCGGTTCCATCGTCAAATAAAAGATATTCAATTGCAGGTAAACCCCTTTGCAGTTTATTTAATGCTGTAATTGTTGTAAGGCTAATTGTAGATGCTCCCGAGATATAAGTATTAATTGATGTTGTATCTGCCGGATTAGATAAATAAGAATTTACCCAGGGATCCATTAATTCATAGTACCCGCCTTGAACAGAGGGACCGAATTGAGTGATTTCAGATTCTTTCAGTGAAATTGCATTTGCCTTCCAGAGAGTTTGCAAATTTTGAACTGAGGTTGAGCCGGAGCAGCTTTGCGAATAACCATCAGTAGCCGTTTTCAGGCTTTTAGCGTTTGTTTCTAAATTTGTGTAAGAGCCAACGATTAAATTATTGCTTATGTTGCTAAATATGGGAGTAGGGTTAAAAATTTGAATTACGTTAAGCAATCCACCAGCCACTGCTGATTCCTGACTTGCTTTTGCATTATTGTTTTTGGAGCAATTGCCTGAAATTAAAAAAAGGAGAGACGCAGTGAGAGCAATTAAAATGTATTTGGACATGCTGATAAAAACCTTTGCACTTGTTTAGATTTATAAGAATTAAAGTCAGATTTGATTGTTTAGCTTTTACGTCATGCGAAAACCCAGCAATTGATTCTAAATAAAGTTTTCCATGACGCTGATATTAATCAGTATTTATCTGGTAAAAAAGATTAGAAATTAATTATCTTTCTAATTTTACTGTCACCGGCTGTTGTGACGTATATTACTTTCTTAGTTGAGTCATAGGCAATTCCTCTTGGATCATTTAAAGTCGCAGCCGTCCCGGTTCCGTCCGCGCTGCCAGCGACTGTACTGCCTACGACAGTTGTCACAACGCCAGCCGATGTAATCTTACGAATGGTATTATTTCCTGAATCCGTGGTATAGAGATTTCCACTATCGTCAATTGTGAGCGCATAAGGCTTATTAAACTTTGCAGCCGTTCCAGATCCATCTGTAGTTCCGGATGTTCCCGCCGTTGATCCAGCGAGAGTCGTTACATCCCCAGTGGAAGAAATTTTACGAATCGCATTATTTACATTATCCGCTACATAGATATTTCCAGAACTGTCTGAGGCGATTCCCTTCGGTCCATTAAAGAGAGCTGCAGTTCCATTTCCATTTGTAAATCCAGAGGTTCCGGCAGTAGAGCCGGATATAATAGAAACAGTATTGGATTGAATTCTTCGGATTTGGTTATTTCCAACATCGGCAATGTAAAGTATGCTATTAGCCGCACAAAAAATTCCCTCTGGTCCATTGAACATTGCAGTGGAAGTAGAGACAGTTCCATTTGTCATTCCGCTTGTATTATAAAGACCTGCATAATTAGCCGCTGTTCCGCCAGAAGGAATTCGAATGATATGATTTGCATCTGTATTATTTATAAAAATATTTCCACTCGAATCGACGCAGAGTCCTTCAGGACTTATTAGAGGAGAGCCTGCGACTCCGTTTGTGTCTAGAATAGTTGTCACAGTAGTTTCGCTCGTTATCTTTTTAATTTGGTTATTCTTTGTGTCAGCAATAATGAGTGAGCTATCAGACGGAGACACGCCTATCGCTTCTGGTTTATTAAATCCAGTAACGCTTAACGTTGTGATGCTCGCAGATCCAGTTGTTGTTTTGTTCATTTGCAGGGCGATAGCAGCTAATATTATGCTCTGCTTGCTTGTGTCATTACTTGATGAGCCCGGGCAGTTTACCAAGCTTAAGATAAATATTGCTGGAATCAGGCTTTTAATTAGATAATTCGTAGGGTTCATATGGTTTTCCTATTATTTTCGGTAATCGTAAATTTGAGAATGATTCTCAAATCCATTATTATTCGACGCTACTTTCCGTCAATGAAAAAAGCTGACTCCGCTGCTCGAAGCAGGCGTCGTTCTTTATTTGCCAGTTTAGAACAAAGTTAAAATCTAGTCTTTAAATATGAAATTTATACTCTTTCTAGAGAAAATATTTTCGGACAAGCTTGCCTATATTTCTCAAAAGCAACTGAGTAAATCGGTCGGTCGACAATTACTCTTTCTTTTTTTTATTGTTGGGAGTCTTGTGCTTTTGTTCGGTTTGCTATTTGCCGCTCTCGATGTTAAATTTAATCAGGGAAATGTTTTTTGGTTTTCCATTCTGACTCTTCTTGGTCCGGATAGTCTTTATACAATTGAAAAAGAAAGTAGCCTCATAAAAGGAATTTCTCTTTTACTAACGTTTATCGGGATTATTATTTTCAATGGAATTATCATTGCAATCGTTGTATCTACTATTCATTCCTATTTCGATGAAATTAGAAGGGGGACAGGAAAAGTCCATGAAGAAAATACGATTGCGATTCTAGGTTGGAATGAACTCATCCCGGCAATTCTCGCCGAGCTAAATCTCTATTGTAAAACAGAAAACAAAAAGCTAATCGTTGTTGTTCTCAGCGAAGAGCCGAGATCTGAATTTATCCAGCTAATCAAAATTAACCGATACATAGAAATTTTATTTAGAACCGGGTATTCCTATAAAACATCTGATTTGAAACGACTGAATTTGATTCACTCCAGGGCAATTCTTGTATTTTATGATTCTGGAAAAAAAGAGGCATTGAATTTTCTAACACAGGATTCATTTGTAATAAAGACTTTTATCTCTCTTCACTCCTTGCTAGTTGAGAATAAGAATGCTATGATTCCAATACTACTAAACTTTAATGAAATGGAAAATAGTATCTATTTGGATTATATTAAGGAGCAAAATACTGTATTCTTTAATAAGAATTATTATAATGCGAAATTTATTTCTCTTCTTTTAGTAAATCCAAATTACTATTATATATTTCATGAACTACTTAGTTATGCAGGAAATGAAATCTATTTTCATAGACCAGCCTTCGTTGGAAAAACGTTTCAGTCTATTCTTGAGTCTTATCCAACTGCAATTCCAATTGGAGTTCGTCGTAAAAATGAAATTATCCTCACGCCTGCACAAGAATTTCAAATGGATTTAGAGGATGAGTTAATTTTAATCTCTGATTCTGAAAAATCAATCCAGTTCAAAGAAAAAAATATAAATTCAGAAAGTCTTTTTTTTCTTCCAGATCAAAAATTAACTAAGAAAGAAGAAGGAGAATTCATCGCGATAGTAGGAATGAATTCGAGAGTTCTCTATGTAATCGAGGAATTTGAAAAATTAGGCAGAAAAATTTTTATATATGCAAATGAGTCTGAGTTAAAATGGAAATCAAAAGTAGCAAGTTTGAATTCAATGGAAGAGAAGGAAATTTTTATCTTTCCATGCGAATTCATTTCTGAATCAGAAATCATACAAAGAATTCCATTGGAAAAATTTGACAAGATACTAGTTCTATCTACGGAAGAAATTCCAGAACATGGAAGGTCTTCTAGCGAGGACACGGATACTCTTTTTAAAGTTCTAAAATTAATTCATCTAAAAAAGAAAAATCCAGAAATATATAAATACCAAATTCTTTGTGAAATTCAAAATCCCGAAAATGAAGAAATCGTTCGAAAAATTCCAGAGTCTAATTTTAATTATGTGCTAGGAAATTTAATTGTAGCAAAGATATTAAATATGGAATTGATTAATCCTGGAATTTTGCAGATTTACGAACAGCTTCTACAAAAGGGCGGAGTGGATCTAGATATACAGCCACTTTCTTTGTATTTAGATAAAGAAGTCAGTTTTCAAGCTTTACTTGAAAATTTATACAAACAAAAGAAATGGATTTTAATTGGCTACATTGACACTAAAACCGAAGAGATAAAACTCAATCCAGATAAGGCTAATACTATTTATCCGGAAGATCAATTAATTTATCTGACACAGAGTGATTATAAAATTAAAGCCTTGCTTTACCCGAGGTGAGTAGAAGAGTAGCAAATGAAGAAAGCAGTAATTGTAGATGGAGTTAGAACTCCATTTGGAAGATATAAAGGTGCGCTAAAAAGTATTAGACCTGATGACTTAGCAGCAATTGTAATTCAAAATCTAGTTGAAAGAAATAAGATTTCTAATTTAAAAATAGACGATGTCATTCTTGGCTGCGTGAACCAGGCAGGAGAGGATAATCGCAATGTGGCGCGAATGTCACTTTTACTCGCAGGATTATCCGAAGAAATTCCAGGTGTAACAGTCAATCGACTCTGTGGCTCGGGGCTAGAAGCGATTAACCACGCAGCTATGCAAATTGAGACCGGCAGAGCAAATCTTGTAATTGCGGGCGGAGTAGAAAGCATGACGCGGTCTCCGCTCGTAATGTTAAAACCCGAACTAGGATTTAGTAGGGGCAATCAAACATTATCCGATTCCACACTCGGATGGCGTTTTGTAAATCCAAGGTTAAACCAACTTTACCCGGTGGTAACTCTCGGCGAATCAGCAGAAATTATGGCGGATAAGTTTCATATATCGCGCCGTGAGCAGGATTTGTTTTCTTACGAGAGTCATAGGAAAGCTTCCCTGGCAGAAGCAAATGGCTATTTCAAAGAAGAAATTCTTCCTGTCTTTGAAATGAATTCAGAAAAAATTTTACTCGATAGAGATGAGCATGTAAGAAAAGAGACGAGCTTAGAAAAACTGTTAGAGCTTCCGCCTGCATTTAAAAAACATGGAACGGTTACTGCTGGTAATTCTTCTGGAATTAATGACGGCGCATCAGCACTTCTTATCATGGATGAGGATTTTGCAATGGCTAATGGCTATACTCCATTAGCTGAAATTATAACCTCAGCCGTTGCAGGTGTTCATCCATCTCTTTTAGGAACAGGACCGATTCCTTCTTCTATAAAAGCATTGGAAAGAGCAGGACTTAAAAAAGACGATATAGATCTCTGGGAAATTTCGGAAGCATTTGCCTCTATGGTTCTTACTACAATGAAAGAATTAAATCTTGATCCGGAAAACGTAAACGTAAATGGAGGAGGAATCTCTATCGGTCATCCACTCGGTGCAAGTGGTGCCCGTATGACTATTTCTCTCGTTCATGAGCTAAGACGCCGTAACCTCAACTATGGGCTTGTCACCATGTGCATCGGCGTAGGTCAGGGGATTGCTACGATTATAAAAAGAAGATAATTCTGCCAAAGAGGCACTGAGACACAGAGAGAATAATTCTTGGGGTGAATTTCAATAAAGAAAGAGGTACGCTTCACAGGAGAAGTGGATAATACAAGTTTTGCGAATAAGCATATGACGAAAGGAAGATAAATTGATAGGAGAAACTTGAAATGGACTTTTTTACAGCGAAACAAAAAGCAGATGAATACATTCATGATAAATACCGAGACGAAGTAATTATTGTTAGTATTAACGTAAAAACTTACGGTTGGATATTTAGCTATCAAAGCAAGGAATTTGTAGAAACGGGGCATTTCCTTGATATGTTGTCCGGCAATAATCCATTTCTAATAACGAAAGAAGGTCAATTGCATGAAATTGTAATGTATAAGTATGCTGGAAGCTATGAAGAGAAAATTAAAAAGTTTGAAGAGGAGCATGGACTAATAGATGAATTTGATAAGTATTTGTAAAACATTACTAACTTATTGTTGTTGTCGTTCACTAAAATTCAATAGGATACTTTACTTAGACTAACAAAGTGTAACTTCTCTTAGCGAAAAGGATCGAAGCGGGGTCAATAAATTGTATACGTGGAAAGGATTTTCTCTATGCAGCTAATCACAATTTATTGACCATAGCAGAGAGCCTGGTCGGTGTTGTATTGGTAGGTGTCGCATACATGCGATACTCCAAAAGGGTAACGCCGATTCGCCCAAGGATAAATTTTTAGAAATACGAACAGCCCCCGCTCTGACGAAGCGGTCTAGCAGATATTCGAGTGTTAGCGAGAATGGGCTTTCATCACGTTATCTTGAATCTTGGAGTGATTGATTTGAACCTGCGACTTTTTAGAATAGACCGCCCCCATTTCTGAATGAAATGTCTTGCAGACCTCAGCTTTAAACTCAATGTTGCTTCCTTGGGTCGCAACATAATGCCTGATGGCTAACGGAGCTTCGTCCCCCAGACAAGCGCATTTTACTGTTTTGCTTGTGGCTCGACTTCCCCAGAAAACTTTTTTTGGGAAAAAGTTTTCTATGCTACCACTGCGGCTTTATCAAAATGTATTTTTAAAAAGGATAGGAAAGTAATTAAGCGCAAAACTTTATCGGAGTGATTGATTTGAACCTGCGAATTTTTAGAATAGACCTCCCTCTCGCCTGACGGGCTCGCCTAGCAGACCTCCGCTCCTCCCGCCTGATGGCTAACGGAGCTTCGTCCCCCACACAAGTGCACTACCACTGCGCTAACTTTATAGGATTAGGCTTTGTTGAATTTTTTCCGTAAGCCCTCGGCAGAGAACCCACCGTTAGGTGTTAAAACTCTCGGAGTGACAGGATTTGAACCTGCGACCACTTGCCCCCCAGACTGCCCCCGCCCAAGTCTCGCTTAGGGCTTGACTTTCCCAGAAAACTTTTTTTGGGAAAAAGTTTTCTATGCTACCACTGCGACTTTATCGAAATGTATTTTTTAAAAAGGATAGGAAAGTAATTAAGCGCAAAACTTTATCGGAGTGACAGGATTTGAACCTGCGACCACTTGCCCCCCAGACAAGTGCGCTACCACTGCGCTACACCCCGTATTAGCTTGATTTTTCTCTTGTTATTTTTTTTTAGATAGGTTGTTTGTAAAGAAGAAATATTTTACAAGGAGAGCTAGGTAAATTATAGTCCATTCGTATGCAAAACCAGGGAAGAGAAGTCGTTAAAAATCAATTGATTGGATTTTTAGAGCCAGAGCCTGACGTTCGACATTGCTTGCGAAGTCCGACTCCAAATGATGAATGGATTACTGCGAAAGATTATTTTGTTCGGCGCAGCGAAATTCTTGGAGTCCTAAGCTATGGCGTAACCAAAAAAGGGAAAATTCATAAAGTGAATTTTTGGAACTCAAGCGCAAACTACTATGTAGCCGAAAACGCTTATATTGAGAAAATTCCTGATCTAAAAATCCAGGAAGAGATTTCTTTTTTAGAAAATTCACTCATTGATTTTCTAGTTCAAGTTTCGGATGGTAAAAATGGATGGAGTTTCAGCGAAGGGGTAATAAAAATTTTGCGCAATCATTTTTTTTATTCTATTAAAAATACTAACGGGTTTTTAAGTTTTTACGCACAAACTAAATCCGTAAATGAATTAGAAATTGAAATGCGAACAATAATGGATTTTCTCTTAAAGAAAGTAAAGTTAAATATTATTCCAATTAGTGAGCCTATTCACGAATTTATTTCGCGTGAAATACCGATTATCCCCTTAGAAGAAATTAAGCGTCAGTCAAAAGAAAAAATAAATTTAAAAGAAACAATGTTAGATTTTTTGATTGACTCCGGTCTTGAGATAGAAAAAGCAAAGGGAAAAGAAAGACAAATTTTGGAAGAAGTCAATTACGGTTTGCAAAATGCTTTTCAAAGTATTGAGATAGAAAAAAAAGAAATCGAATTTTTAACGGAGGAGAAATGGGATTTTATTTTGGATAATCATCATATATTCCTAGAAAGTCTTCCCGAAGACAAAAACTTGAAATGGGAAAGAGTTGGCTCATCGTCTCTACAGGAAGTCCAATATCTTGCAAAAAAATATCCAAACCATCACTTGCAAGGAAAATTAATTGGCTATAAGCTAAAGGAATTTTTCTTAGAAAATAAAAAATTGCGGGTAATGAACTTTAGTCGGTCTTTCTTTTTTGATTCTAAATTTTTAAGAATTGATTTTTCAAATTCCATTGCAGTATTTTCAAGATGGAAAAATAATCATTTAGATGATTGCAATTTTTCTAGTTTAGATTTTTCAGAAAGTGAAATGGTGGAATGTAAATTTAAAAATGATAACTTTTCCAAATCTGATTTTGAATCTGCAACGTTTGAGGAATGTTCTTTTGATTCCTGTGATTTTTCTAATGCGAAGTTTAAAAAGGCAATTTTTTATAAATGTAAATTTAGTAATTGTAAATTTAAAAATTCTCGTTTTATTGAGGCAATTCTTTATTTGTCGGAATTCAAAAATTCAGATATTCAAAAGGCAATCAATAAAAATTCTGAATTTAATGATTGTAGTTTTTCTTAAACTAAGGAGTCATCATGTATAAAAAAAATTCTCACTGTTCGTATTGCGGTGCAAAGTTTCCTGACGATTCTTCTTTTCCTGTAACTTGTAATAATTGCTCACAAATTACTTATTCGAATCCAATTCCTGTCGCCGTAATACTGTTGCCTGTAGACAACGGAATTCTATTAGTCCGACGAGGAATTGAGCCACAGAAAGGTAAATTAGCATTACCCGGCGGATTTATCGAAACAGGTGAGACCTGGCAAGAAGGAGGAGTGCGTGAGCTAAGAGAAGAAGCAGGCGTTATCATTGATCCAAATCACGTAAACGAATTTATGATTCATAGCGCGAATGAAAATAGGCTTGTTCTCATATTCGGTCTTGCAAAGCCAATTAAGTCTTCCGAATTACAGCCATTTACCCCAACGGAAGAGGCTCCCGAGCGGGTGATATTAATTAAGCCCGAGGAGCTTGCTTTTGAATTACATACATTAGCCGTCGCAGAATGGTTTAAGAAAAGATAATTTTGAGTTAGAAATTAGGAATGTTGACGAATATCTTTTTGCGCTCCATTATCAAACCGAAATTTTTCTTCCAACTTTTTTCTCTAAATTGGAAATCATGATTCCCCAGGTAATTAATTTTTCAGGATATTTCTTTGCATGTTCAAGTCGTCTTAGTAATTCTTTTTCTTGTTCCGGCGACAATTCTGGATTAGCCTTTTTCTTTGATTTCTTTGGAGAGTATTTGAATTCGGGAAAGTCTATGTATTCCAAAAGTTCTTTTTGGATTTTTTTTTGAACAGATGGAGATAAATCTTTTATTCTGTCCAATACTCTAACATAGCCTTCAGGATTTCTACTAGTCATAGGGAAAATTTAGATAGGTCAAAAAATTGGTCAATAAAAATTTTAAATAAATTAACTCAACTCCCACCCATCGGCTAACATTGAATCAACGCTATCATAGTTCCAAACACGATGATTTGAATTTGCTTTTGAACCATGGCTCATGATTAAAATTTTTCCTTCTTTCGATTTATTTACAATTCTAGAATGACCCGAAATTTCTTTAGCCAAACCGGCTCCTATTTTTTCGAAGTATTCTCTTGTTTTTTCTTTTAAGTCCTGCATGATTTTGCCCTTTAAACAAGGTATAGATTAAGACCCGGACAAAATAGAAAAAGGTTTCAAAAAAAAATAAAAACAAGCTTCATGATAAAATCTTCTTCTGTAACTCAATGTATTTTATCAAAAAATTCCTATCGGGAGTTCTTCCTTTTCCGGCTACGGAAAGTTCATCCTTGACTTTTAATACAAAATACATTTCCATTTCTCCTTTGCCCTTGACTGGAATTTTTCCACGACTCTCGAAATCAAAAAAATCTTTTGTTATAATAAACAAATCATGCGATATATTTACCTTATCCGCTTCTCCATTTGCTTCCATTCTTTGGGCGATATTTACAGTGTCTCCCCATATATCAAAATTGAATCTTTGCTCTCCAAGAACTCCGCATACAACAGGTCCGCAGTGAATTCCAATTCTAACTTTCCAACTGGGAAGACCTTTTCTTTTTTGGCTCTTCTGGTACTTACGGAGAAATTCTTGAATTTTAAGAGCGCTTAGCACTGCGTCTACTGCATGGAGTCGTTTACTTTCAGT
>JANYCR010000295.1 GCA_025360185.1 Leptospiraceae bacterium
GGAAAAAATCCGAACCAGGAGTTAACAGTCAAAACAAAAAATCAAACTATTAAGTTTGCTGGAAGCGATGCAAAGATTGACTCTTCAGGAAACGGGGGTAATATCAATGTTTCGCTAGATAAGGGCAGCGCTGTAATTGAAGGCAAAGGTGAAACAAAAAATCTCAAGCCAAATGAAATTGCTACTCTTGGAGAATCGGGAGTAACCACTCGTATGGCTCCTTATGCACTCATCGCACCGGAAAATCAAAAGAAGTTTATGACTATTAACTCCACAACCCCGATTAGTTTTAACTGGGGAGCAACTGGAGATAATACGAATACTACATTTGAATTAAGTCGATTAAAAGATTTTAAAAGAGTGGATACAAGACTACAAAATGTTACTTCGGCAAATCTCAATTTAGCGCCTGGAGCCTATTACTGGCGAGTAAGCGGCAAAAATCCTTCCGGAGTTATAGAATTTACCGAATCTAGAAAGTTTATTATAATAAAGGAATCCGGATTACAGCTATATTCCCCTTCTGCTGGAGCTAATTTTCCTTCTTCAGGTAATCCTAATATTTCCCTTGCATGGACTCCAAGTGGAACCGTTAATGATTACATAGTTGAACTAGCAAGTAATGCAAATTTTTCTCCGCCCGTAAAAACGATTCCAGTCAAGACCAATGTAATTCGAGTTGCAAATCTTGGTGAAGGTAGTTATTTCTGGCGAGTTACAACAAAGCCTGCTTCAGATGGAATTCTTCCTATTAAAAGCAACGTAAGCTCATTTACAGTTGGACAACCAGTCAAAGAAATTTCAAAGGAAGAAAAAAACGAATCCACAAAAACAGAAATAAAAACAGAAGAAGACAAAATAGAAGAGAAGAAAGAAATCGCTAAAAAAATAGAAGAAAAGAAAATCGAAGAAAAAAAGAAAGCAGAGAATGAATCTATAGCCGGACTAATTCCTGAACATATTTCTCCTAGCTCTGGCAAAATCGACCTGAGCAAAGAAAAACAAATTCATTTTCGTTGGGATAAAGTTAAAAATGCCAAGTATTATATATTCAAAATCATAGATGCCAAAAAAAAACAAAAGCCTCTAATCACAGAAAAAACAGTTTTAAATTCTTACACACTGAAAAATTTTTCTAAATTAAGTGAAGGAAGTTTTATATGGGAAGTTAAACCCTATGACAAAAAAGACCTCTCGGGCAAAGCTGCTAAAGGAACATTTATCATTGATCTTTCGGATGATGGTTTAAAAAATTTAAAACCAGAAGAAATTAAAATTCTCTCTCCAGATACTATCTATAGAGATAAATAGAAAATTTTATGAAAAACAAAAAACAAAATCTCAGCCTATTCAAAAAAACATTCATGTTAATTGCGTCTTCTCTAGCAATTTTTTACACGATCGAGCTCCTTGCCAAAAAAAATACGGGATTTATTGAATGGCGTGCCATTCCAGCGGCTAACGGCTACAGAGTAGAAATCAAGTCAGAAAATAAAGTCATAATTGAAACTAACGTAACAGAAAATATTTATTACGTAGATTTGCCAAAAGGTAAATATGAATTTAGAATCGCGGTATTAAATTTTTTTAAAAAGCCTGTAGTCTGGTCCTATTGGAATCCGCTTCGTGTCATTATATCGCAGCAGCCGGTTTTAAATTCCGATAGGCAAGAACTTGCGATAGGCGACAAAGTAGAATTATCCGGAAGCAATTTTTTGGAGAATACAAAGATTAGTCTCTTAAATGGAAGTCAGGTAACATCAGTAGACACTTCGATTATAAATGATAAGCAACTAAGTTTTTCAACAGATAAAGTAAAGGCTGGGACGTATGATTTATTAGTCGAAAATCCTAATAATAAAAAATTGAAACTAGAAAAATATCTTGTGTTATACGAATCATCTAAAAATAGAAATCGTAAAAAGCCACCCGAAAAAGTAATCAAGAAAAAAGATATTGAAATCACAAGCGAGTCAATGGAAAAAGCTGACATTACTGTTGACGATTCTATTGCTGGAAAAACAACAGTTACGATCGGACCTAAAACAAAACAAAAATTAGATATTAACTTAGAAAATAAATCAAATGAAAATGTGACAGTAGATATAAATAATAGATCTGCTGGAAAAGTAAATCTCAATGTAGAAAATAAATCTAAAGACAAATTAGCATTAAACGTAAACAATTTGTCAAAAGAAAAAATGAGTGTTGGTATCATAGATAAATCGAAAGGCAAAGTAGATGTAAACGTTGCACCAAAATCAAAAGAGAAAGTAGATATTAATACTATCTTTGAAGATATTGAAGAATTTGATGTAACGATAGAAAATAAAGCAAAGACAAATTTTGAAATTAATATTGGTAGCCCTCCACCGTTAGTCATTGTTCCAAAACGAATACCTGCTAAAATTATTGATAGAAAAGAAATTAGTGTGAGTGCTGATTCGTTAGAAAAAGTTGAAATCGGGCTTGATGAGTCAGTTCCCGGAAAAATGTCCGTTGATATTGGACCACACACAGATGAAGATTTAGAGATAAGTCTAGAAAATAAATCCAAAGAAAATGTATCTATTGAGTTTAATAATAGAGCAGCGGGGAATATAAAACTTTTAGTAGAGAATAAGTCTGAGGAAAATTTAGCGATTAATATCAATAATGCGTCAAAGAATAATATGTCAGTCGGAATTTTAGAGCGTTCCATTGGAAACGTAGATATTAAAATCAACGAGAAATCAAAAAGCAAAGTGGATATAAGCAAGAGCGATACAGAAATTGAATATTTTGATGTTACCATTGAGAATAAATCAAAAGATAAATTTGCAATTAATGTCGGAAAAAAAGAATTACCTCCACTTGTATTTACGCCATCGCAAGAAAAGTTTCCAAAGGATTATCATAAGTATACGCTTAAAGAATATCAAACATTTTTAAGCGGGTTAAAAAGATCTTGCGCATCCAACCTAGATGTTCCTGACATTTTAATTGAAAACTGTCACTCGAGACATGTTACGCTCAACCTAGGCGATATTGATAGAAAAATTTTATATAATTTTATAAAACTCGAAAGTGGTAATTATGTTTCAAGGATCGGTGCTTATAAATTCTTCATTGAACATTGTAGCCCTCCATTAAATTTCATCATTGAAATTACGGACTACAGGCTAAAAAATATTACTCTAGATGAGAATGAAAAATTCTATGCTAAGAAAACTACTGAGACGTTTACTACTTGTAAAAATAAAGATGAACAGTAGTTCCTTTATTTTCTTCGCTTTCGATTTCTATTTTTCCATTTAGATTCAGCACTAAATTTTTAGTTATCGAAAGCCCGAGCCCAGTCCCCTCCTCGCCCTGGGTTCCGACTCTGTGATTACCGGGTTTCTTTGCAAAAATTTCTGGAAGCATATCTGGTGGGATTCCTATACCGTTATCCGCTATAGAGATATGAATAAAATTTAAGTGGTTTTCTTTTATTTCTTCCACGTTAATTTGAATTAATCCATTTAGGTTCGCAAACTTAATAGCATTATAAAGTAAATTATTAAGAATTTGATCCAATTTCGATTCATCTAAATCTACATAAATTTCTGATGCAAAGAATTTTTTTTCTAACTTTATCATCTTTTTATCACACAACCTACTTACTAAATCTGTAGATTGCGTGATCGCCTTTACTAAATCAAATTTAGTAATTTCAAGCTTTGAGGTCTCTACCTTATTTGTATTCATAAGCTGATTGATAAGCTGTAAAATTTTTTTACTTGAATTGAAAATTGTAGCGGAATATTTATTTAGTTTTTCTTTATCAATTTCCTTTTCTGTACTCATTATGAATTCAGACATCAACATAATTGAGGTTAATGGTGAACGCATATCATGTGCTATTACTTGCAATAGGCTATCTTTATCTTTATTTAATTCTTCTAATTTTTTTATATGCTGAACTTTTTCTTGTTCCAAATCCTTAATTCTTAAATGAATTTGAATACGTGCGATAACCTCCCTGTCGTCATAAGGCTTAGTTATATAATCCACTGCCCCTTTTTCAAGTCCTTTGAGCTTTGTCTCATAATCAGAAATTGCACTCAAAAAAATAATCGGTATATCTTTAGTTCTTTCATTTTTCTTTATTCGCTCAGAAATATCAAATCCATTTAGCTCCGGCATTATAACATCTAAAAGAATAATATCAGGTAACTCTGACTCTAGGATTTCCAAACATTTTTTTCCACTCATTGCGGTTAATACACTATAGCCGAAGTTAAGTAAAATTTGGTTTAGAAGAATGATATTATATTCAATATCATCAACAATTAATATTAGTGGAGGTTTTTTCATATTATCTCTTGGAATTTAACTTCAAATTTTCATATATTTTTTGTGCCAATTTATCGCCGATGCCTGGAATTTGCTTCAGCTCTTGTAAACTTGCATTTCCTAATTTCTTCTTGCCCAAAAAAAACTTTAAAATTGATTTTTTCCTTTGCATGCCTATATCCGAAATATTATCTAAAGCCATTTTAAGGGTAGCTTTATTTCTTCTTTCTCGATGAAAACTTACTCCAAAACGATGAGCTTCGTCTCGTAACTGACGCAAGAGTCGCATCGACGGAGAATTTATATCAAAAGAATAAGGAATTTTATTTCCAGGAAAATAAACTTCTTCTCTTTTTTTTGCAAGACCAATCATCTGGAGCCCAGGCAAATCAAGTGCAAGGGCAGCCTCAGTAGCTCTAGCTAATTGAACCTCACCCCCATCAATCACAATTAAGTCGGGCAAAGTTTCATTTTCGTTTTGAATTCTCTGAAGTCTACGGGCAATCACTTCGTGCATCATTCCCGGATCATTAATTCCTTCATAGCTTTTCATTATATACCTTCTATACCCCGCTTTATATGGCTTTCCATCTACAAACATGACTCCGCTTGCTACAGGATTTGTTCCTTGAAAATGACTGATATCATAGCATTCAATGATTCTTGGTAAGTCAGGGAGCTTCAGATTCTCTTTTAATTCTTTTAATGCGGATGTCTGGTCTTTTAGTTTTGTAGCTAAAAGTCTTTCGGATAAATTCATTTCTGCATTTTTAGAGGCTAATCCCAGTAATGCTTTCTTCTCACCGGCTCCCGGAAATTTAAGTTTAGGCTTAAATCCCAGATTTTTGGCAAGCACGTCTATTAATAGTTCCATATCTTTTTTTACGTTTAGCGGCAAAACAATACTAGTCGGTATGAAGTTAGCCTGCAAATAATATAATTTTAAGAAAGAGGTAAATACCTCTTCGTCGGAGGAATAAGAAAGACCATTTAAGGCAAATGACTTTTTACCCTCAAGGCGACCATCTCGAACTTCGAGGATTACTACCTGTCCTTCATCATCTCTTTTGGCGTAAGAAATAATATCCTCATCGCCCCCTGCTTGGTTAATTACTGTTTGCCTCTTCTGAATCGTCTGAATATTATCAATCATATTTCTATAAATTAGGGCTCGTTCAAATTCTAATCTTTCTGAATGAGAATTCATTCGGGTTCTAAGTTCTAAAAGAAGTGAATCTTTTTTGCCTTCTAAAAATTTA
>JANYCR010000299.1 GCA_025360185.1 Leptospiraceae bacterium
TTTGTAAGATTTTGAACTCGAATCACAAATGGTCCATTACAACTTCATCAAGTTTAAAGCGGGATAAAAGAAATATAAGAACAAAAAAAGCGAAAGGGAATAAAAAAATTAAAATCGGAAATTGTAGGGTATACTCTTTTAATACAATAAATCGAAATAGGTCTATTGGAACAATTAAAGGATTATAATGATTAACCTCTTTTAAAATACCATTCGGAAAATATAAAACTGGCAATGACCAAAACAAAAATTGTGTGAATAGCCTAACGATAGGTGAAATGTCCTTAAGAAGAATATTTATCCTTGCTAAGTATTCCAAGACTAACATTAAATACAGACCAACTACAAATATGAGTAAGTAAGCAAAATAAAAAAAGCGATAATCTAAACTGCCAACAAAATATAAAACAATAAAAATAGGAATTGAGATTACAAAACTGTGAATCAGCATTTGCAAAAATGGAATCCACAAAAATAGATTTGCTCCGAGGGTGGAACGTTTGATTAACTGCCTGTTATCCGTTAAAATTGTAACGCCGCGAACTAGCATTTCCTGAAGTGGTATCCAAAATAAAAGCCCACTAAAAATATAACTGGAATAATCTAGGTTAGAATTTGGAAGATTAGAGGCTTTGTTTAGGATAAAAAACACAAATGTATAAATCAAGACCAAACTAAGGCTTTGAATTAGCATCCAAAGAATTCCAAGAAGACTTCCTGCAAATTGTAGGGCATAGTCTCGCTTCACTAGTATCCATAGGACTTGTAATTTCTTTATTGCTATATTCATGAACCGGTTCGGTTACTATACTTTCAGGACAATGCATGTTTTCAATAACTGATTTTCAGAAAGAAAGAAATTTTGCAAATTAAGGTCTTTGATTATGATTTGAAAAGAATTTTCTTTTTAGAACAAGAAAATGCACCATCCTTGCCAATGACTAAATGGTCAAGTAAAGTCACTTCTAACTGCAAAAGTAAACTACGAAGTTGTTGAAATAATAAGTAATCTTCCCGGCTAGGCTCGCAAGACTGTCGCGGATGGTTATGTGCAATGATTACATATGTCGCTGTATCATCCAATACGTGCTTCACAATTTCACGTGAGTGCACACCTACCTCACGAAGGCCGCCTTTAGTGAGCAATTCTAGGTTAATCAGGCTCTTATCTGAATCAAACGTAATCAGATAAAAACATTCACGAACTTCTTTTATAGCTTTTAACTGTAAAAGCTCTATTAAAGATTCAATGCTTGTATTTTGGTTATTAAAAAGATTCTTAAGTTTTATTCGGTTACAAAATTCTCGAAGAGCAAAAAGCATAGCAATTCTAGCCTTGCCAATGCCTTTCTGTTTTTCTAGGGAAGATGCTGGAGCATTAATTAATCCTAATACTCCAGAAAAATGTAAAAGAAGTTCCTTTGAGAGTATCTCAACGTTTCTTCCTTTTCCCCCACTGCCCAAAAAAATCGCTATAAGTTCCCAATCCTGAAGTTTTTCAGGATTTCTTAGCGCAATCGACCGTGGGTCAGTTTTCGAAGAGGTACCTTTTGAAAAAGATAGACTCAGATTCTTTTCAGATTACGCTTGGTTAGATCAGAAATTTGACTTGAAAACCAAGCACCATTTTGAACAACTTCTCCCTGAAAAGCTTCCGATAGATATTCCTCGAAGGTTTTGCTATATCTGTCCTGAACTGGCTTAGGCTTAAGCTCAGCACCGGAAAGTCCGCCCTTTTTCCTACGATAGTAAACTGGATGTTCCAAAGACCTAATTATCATGGTTGCCTCCGTTTCATTTATTAGACGACATAAAGGTATATTATGTCAACTAAAAAATAAACTTAATATATGTTTAGTATACTTAACTTTTATTAAGTATTTGTCAAGTATTTTTACCTTTTTTGTCAAATTTACTAACAAATACTGTAAAAAACTTTCCTGCTAACAAAAATAAGTATAGATTAAGGATCAGACAAATTAACTTTTTTTTTGAAAAAAAATAAAGAATAATTTAAAAAGTCAAAAAATACTGATTTTCTTAAAAAAATTAGCAAAGCACAATGCATTTTATACCGAATGCGACTCTAATGTGGAAAATTGCATTTGCCAAACGTATAAAGAAATTTTATTTCAATTGTAAAAATGAGGATTTTTGTTTATCGACTAATAGTAGGAAGAAAAGTTTGGAAATGCAAATAATTGCAGATGAATTTGGGATACCGATTAATTTCCGATATTTAGAAGTAAACCCAGCTTTCGAAAGACTAACAGGGATCAAATCAAAAAATATTATAGGTAAAACAGTTCGTGAAATTCTTCCAAATAGTGCAGACCATTGGGTTCAAATTTTTGGTGAAGTCGCTCTCACTGGAAAAAGTTTCAAATTTGAAGATTACTCACCAGAATTTAATAAATTTTTTTCAATTAGTGCATTCAGTTTCAAAAAAGGATTTTTCGCTGTTGTTTTTGAAGATATTACTAAGAGTAAACTTTCGGAAAAACTGATAGCCTCTGAACGAGAACGTTTAGCAGTAACACTGTATAGTATTGGAGATGGTGTTATATCAACAGACACTTATGGAAAAATTGTTATGATTAACAAATCAGCGCAAGAGCTTCTTGGCTGGGATTCTGAAGAAGCCGTTGGCTTACACTTGAAAGATATCTTCACTATAATAAATGAGATTACAAGATTACAGATGGAAAATCCTGTAGACAAACTCATTCGAACTGGAAAAAAAATTAAACCGGAATCTCATACTTTGCTAGTTACACGCACCGGAAAAGAAATGACTATCGCACACAATGCTGATCCCATTCTCGACAACGATAATCAAATTATAGGTTTAGTATTAGTATTTAGAGATATGACTGAAAAAATAAAGTTAATTCCTGTTTGTGATAAAGAAGAATTTACCCATATGCGCAAAGTCAGAAGTTTCAAGTTATAATATTAGATTTAACAATCCTTTATGGTAAGGGTGGAATTCAAACTCTGGAAGAAATTCGTAAACTAAACCAAGAAATTCCTGTAATCATTGCGAGCGGTTACTCTGAATCACCCGCAATTGCTACCCCCGATAAATACAGATTCAATGCAAGTTTAAAAAAACCTTACTCGAATGAAGAACTTATAGAAGTATTAAATCAATTTTCATTATCAATAGTCACTTAGAATTAGTTTTTCTGCTCAAGTATGTAAAAATCTAAAAAAATTCCGCAATCAAGTTTCTTTTTTTGTTCTAAAACATTTAGAGGATACTATGAATTACAGTCTAGAGCAGAGAAAAATTTTAGAGGATCACACAAATTTTAAACAAGTAATTGCGGCAGCCGGTTCGGGTAAGACTAGCACGATGATCGCCTTATTAGAAAAAGTAATCAATGAGAATTCAGAAAAGCAGAACGAGATACTCGTTATTACCTTCTCTAGAAAAGCAGTAGGCGAAATTAAAGAGCGATTAGAGAAAAAGGTTGGAAGTCAGGAAATACGAATTCAAACTTTTCACGCCTATTGTCTTTATATTTTACAAAAATACAACACAGAGTTTATTAGGTCAGGAATAAAAATCATCGAACCAAAGGAAAAAGAAAGAATCTTTAAAGACTATTTTAAAAGAGAGCGGTTTAAAATCGGAGGCATTCCCTACGAATTTCTACTTTCCTCGACAGGAAATTTTTTAGAGAAACACTTCCCAGAAATTGCAATAGAAGTTAATAGCATATACACGAAATACAAAAAGGACAACGGGAAATTAGACTTCGATGACCTAGTTCAAATTTATCTACAAGCATTGAGAGACAAACAAGAATGGGCAATGGAAGCTCGTAGAGAAGTAAAACGAATCATCGTCGATGAGTTTCAAGACACTGATATAACACAACTCGAGTGGTTACGCTTACTTAGCCCCGAAAAGCTCTGCGTAGTTGGAGACGATTGGCAGGCTATTTATGGATTTAGAGGTGCGAGTACAGAACCATTTTTAAAATTCAAAGATTTTTTCTCTCCTTGCTCGATTCATTTTCTAACTACAAATTATCGCTCATTGCCTGCGGTGATTCAAACCTCTGCGATTCCGATTGCAAAGAATAAAAAGAATATCAAAAAACAAGTCCAGGCATTTAGAAAAGGAAATGCAAATGTTTTTAAGATTCGACTCGATGAAGAGCAAACATTGGAATCGTTATGCAAATATATCAAAAATAAAATAGAGGGTAATACCGATTTAACGGTATTATGTCGTTCTAATCTTCGAATTCAATACTTAATTAAACTTGGAGTGCCCGAAGCGAATATTATGACGATTCATGCTTCCAAGGGTTTAGAATTTAACACCGTATTTGTTGACTTACATTCGGGCTGGAATGTAAAGATGGATGAAAGTGCAGACATCATCGAAGAAGAAAGACGAATCCTTTATGTTGCCCTTAGCCGCGCCAAAGACAACCTCTACATTTTCGGAAACCGCAAACCCAAGAAAGTATTGATCGAAGACAGCTTCTTCGCCTACTTTCGTTTTGCCGTTAGAGAGATTTCATTGTCATCTCAACCGCATTCTTAGCACCATCGTAGATTCCATCGCGAGCATTGCGGATAACGCACTCATTCATGCGTTGTAGAATTTGATTTTGCTCGGTAAGAAGCTTAACCATTTCAAATGCATGCTCGGGTTCACGACACTCTGTCGTTCCCTCTCCAAGCTCCATAGAACGAAACGCAGAAGCCGCTTCGTGATCTCCAACGCGACGAATAAAAAGTTTTGGAATGGGATAAAAGGCTAACTCGGAAGGCTTAGTAACAAGGATATCTGAAACACGAATCAAATAATCAGTAGTCGTAAAAGCTTCGAAGTAATTAGAGTAAGAAAATAAAGTAACAGGCGCAATTTTAGAATCTCCTTTAGATTCAAAACTATGAGACTTACAAAACTCTAAAAGTGTATTCCAATCAGTTACAACATGATAGTTTAATCCCATTTTCCCCATCTCTGTCTTTAAGGTCTCAAAAATATTCGCATGGTCACCGGTATTGATAAACAGGTGTAATTCGCCATTCTTTAACTTGTTCTTAATCTTATCAATGAGGCTAATGGTATAATTTTTCTGTGCACCTGCTCCACCGATGGGAAGTAGAAGACGCTTTGGTTTTTGTTTTTCAATCCGATCAAGGCGTGCTTTTGAATCTGCTTCAACGTTAGTCACTATAGGCTCTGAAACCCAATGACCTGCAATTTGTAAATTTTCTTTAGGAACTCCCATATCAATAAACTTATGATAAGACGCAGGACTTTGCACTAAATTCAAAGCACCGGGAACGAGTAGATAGTACTGCGGATAATTATCACAAATCAAGTGGATAACATTTGTAAACCCCGCTTCAACTGCGACCTGACCATTGAGCGGATAAGTGGAAATATACGGTAGAGAGCGAGAGAGATCAGACATCATATTCGCATAACTTTCAGCGAGAATCGTGGATAAATAAAGTGAACCAATATTTCCCTGAGCCGTAATCTGACCCCAAGCCCATTCGACCGCTCCGCCCCACTCCGAAGAGACGCGACTCATCTGGCTATAGAGTCCATCAATTTCTTTTATAGCAATAGCTTCGTTTGATTCAATGCCGAGAAGGTCATGCAAATAAGGCTTTCCTTTTTTTGCAAGCACCCAGGAGTAAACGGCATACGCCATACGATGATGACCATAGCCCATGCGAATAGTTCCAACTAAAATTCCTTTGTCCACTTGACAACCATCGCCACGCTGAAAAATTTCTAATTCTTTAAAAGTAGGAGAAGGCTTTGAACTCAGAAAAATCTTTTCGTCTGGCTTAATCCAATATCGTAAAAATATCGCGGACTTAATTAACTGTGCATACGCAACCGTAATAAAATTTGGCTTTAATCCAAAAAGTTTTTCTTTGTTCATTGTGTAATATTCCTTACTAATAAGAATATAGGAAAACAAAGGTTTCTATGTGAAAGTATTTTTTTAGTTATCTAAAAATATTATCGCAACAATTCCCGCACTGCATAGATCACGTCCTCCACATCTTCATCGGACATTCCCGCGAAGAGCGGAAGGGAAACAGCCATATCATACATCTTGCTAGCATTAGGAAAATTCTTTCGATTGAAGTTATACGTTTTTTTATAATAGGGATGCTCAAAAATTGGAATAAAGTGGAGGCTAGTTCCTATATTGCGCTCTTTTAATTCTTCGACTAAAGTATCACGACCAATTTTTGCAAGTTTTGGATCTAGTTCAACTCGGTATAGATGCCAGGAATGTTTTCCATTTTCATCGGGAAGAGGAAGTTTCATTCCTTTAATATCCGCAAAGGCAGAATTATAACGAAGAGCAATTTCTTCCCTTCGAGCCCAAAAGCCATTAGCCTCATGAAGTTGAACTATTCCGAGTGCCGCTGCAATATCTGTCATATTGTATTTGAAGCCTGCATCTACTACTTCATAATACCAACCCGGGCGATTGTAAGCATCACGGTTAATACCATGTAACCGCATCAGACGAATTCGATTTGCATATTCGCGGTGATTGGTTGTTACCATTCCGCCTTCGCCGGTCGTAATTCCTTTTGTTGCATAAAAACTAAAAACGGTAAAATCTCCCCAGGCACCGATCATTTTGTTTTTGTGTTTTGCAGGAAAGGCATGGGCGGCATCTTCAATTACATAAAGATTGTATCGGTCGATGATTTTTAAAATTTCTTCCATATCACAAGTATAACCGGCAAGGTGAACTGGGATAACCGCGCGGATTTTTTTTCCAGTTACTGTATGAGTCAAAATATTTCCATCCCAGTGGCACTCACGCTCAATTAAATCAGAAAGAGTTTTTGGAGTCATGATATTATGAATTGGATCTACATCTGTCAAAAGAGGAGCTGCTCCAAAATAGCAAATAACTTCCGCAGAAGCCGTAAAGGTTACGGAACTTGTAATCACTGCATCATTTTCTGTAAGTCCGATTGCCTCTAGAGCTAGATGAAGTCCTGCCGTAGCCGAATTAAGCGCAATAGCTTCCGTTGTTCCTACGAATTCAGAAAACTCTTTTTCGAATTGTTTTACTTTAGGTCCTGATGTTACCCAGCCTGAGCGTAAAACGGCGGCAACTTCCTCGATTGCCTCCTCTGAAATAGATGGCAATGCAAATGGGAGGAAAGTCTTTCTCATGGTTCTCATACTATGTCTAATCCTTTTAATGAATTTCGTCCTAAAAAAAAAAATCTGAACTGAAAATTGAAACTGAATTGCCAATAAAAGGCTTTCTACAAAAATATAATTAAATACTATTTTATGCTTTATTCGATACAATAAGTAGATATTTTGAATAAAACAGTAAATTATTTTTTGACAAAAACCCGTGAAAGCAAAGTTTGAACAAATACTAACGAGAATTTCTATTATAGATAGAGATGTAAATGAATTAAATCGTATTAAAAGCAAACTTCCCGACGATCGCCCCTACTCCTCTGGTTTACAATTAATCTTCGACAAACAAATTAATAATCTTTTAGACGAGAGAGATATTTTACTCGGACAGACAGTTCCCAATCCACCTGCTTGGTTGGTTGGTGATATTACCAATGGTCATCATAAACATGAAGTCATTCAAACCATTCCAACCATTGATCCAAATTATAAAAACACGGAACCAACTGAGCAAGAAGTAATGTCTTTTATCAAAGCGTTACCAAAAACAGAAATTCATTTACACCTAGAAGCTTGCGTAAATAAAACTACACTCAAAGAAATGTTTAAGAAAAATGGTGTAGAGATTACAGAAGAAGAATTTGATAAAAAATTCATGTTTCATGATCTCAATGGATTTATACAATTATTTTTATTTATACAAAGTGCAGTGAAATCACATGAAGACTTTTCATTTATGATTGATAGTCTCGCTGAATATATGAGAGCGGATAATATCATTTACACCGAAGTCTTTGTTGCACCTACTAAGTTTATACAAAATGGTATCGATTTTGACAAGATGATCGAAGTCATGGTAAAGCGCATCCGTGAACTCAGAGAACAAGAAGGAATAGAAATTCGATTACTCATCGACGTCTCTCGCACGTTCGGAGCAGAAAACGCAATGAACAATCTAAACCGAGTGTTAAATCTAAAGTATCCGGAAGTCCTGGGTATCGGGCTTGGCGGTGCAGAGTTACTTGGTCCTGCAAAAGACTATGAAGAAGTATTTCAAAAAGCAAGAGAAGCAGGGCTACATACTGTTATCCACGCAGGCGAAGATGATGGTCCTTGGTCTATATGGGATTCTATTAATTATCTAAAAGTAGAGCGTATCGGACATGGAACCTCCGCTATTCAAGATTCTGATCTAGTCGAATTTTTAAAAGAGTCGCAAATTCCAATAGAAATTTGTCTCACAAGTAATGTATTCACTGGAAAATATGTCAAGAAAGAAGAAAACCATCCCGTCCGCGAATACTACGATAGAGGTGTTTACGTTTGTATCAATACAGATGATCCGGAGATATTCGATGTTAACCTCACTTATGAATATTTTAAACTCTACCGTTTTCTAAATTTTTCCATTGAAGAATTAATTGATTTAATAAAGAAAGGTGTCTACGCAACTTTTCATCCAGACAAAGAAGCTTTATGGAAAAGAGTCAACAGTGAAATCATCAAAGTCAGAACCAAACATAATTTTTAACTAAGGTTACGATTTATTAACCGGAAGTAAACAAATGAATAATCAAATCTTAATTCAAAAGGATGAAACAATTTTCAAGTTCAAGAATGTAGTTACTCATTTAGAAATTCCTATTAGCCGCATCTATCTGTTTGGAAGTAGAGTAAAAGGAAACCAAACCCCAGATAGTGACTATGATTTTTTAGTTTTACTTTCTGATATCCAAGACAAAGAGTTAATTAAAAAATATAGAAGAACTATCATCTTAAAAGCTCATAGCGAAATTCCAAATATTCCATTTGATATTCTAGTTAGAAATTTCGGAGAATTTGAATCTTATAAATCAGAAATTAATACTTTATATAATGAGATTTTTCAAGAAGGCATTGAAATTTGAAAACCAATACTGTAGATAACTTTTTAATAAAAGCATCGCATGACCTTGGAATGTCAGTTAGATATGATGATATTGAAAATGATCCAAAGGAAGAGGAAGCTTTTCGTTATTTAGAGTTCACAAGAGAAATTTATTCTTTTGTGAAACAAAAATTAAATAAATGAGATTAAGTTAGAAATAGAAATTCCATGCAAATAAATATAGCCAAGCGTAAATCCTTCAACCACGAAAACTTAAAGCTCTCTTATTTAGATACCGAAACAAACTCGGAGCAAGTAATTCTGATTACCCACGCAAATGGTTACAGTGCAGAATGCTATTCGTATTTAATAGAAGCATTTAGAGACAAATACAGAGTAATCGCACTAGACTTTGCTGGACACGGAGAGTCAGAGGCTTATTATGATTTCACAAATTGGGATTTTTTGCGAGATCAAATTTTAGCTCTTATAACGCACGAAAATTTAAAGAACATTATATCAATCGGTCATTCAATGGGCGGATCAAGCGCATTACGCGCATCTAAACGCAAAGCCAGTTTGTTCAAAAAATTAATCTTACTCGATCCTACCTTCTTAAGTCTATCTATTATTGCATACGGAAGTATATTTGGAATTCCAATTGCTAAAAACGCAATCAAGAGAAGAAGAAATTTTAAGAACATCGAACAAGTAAGAAAAGTATTTCGAAAATTTTCTGCTTTTTCGAATTGGGATGAAAGAGTATACGAAGATTATCTTCGCTCCTGCTTTAGAAAAAATGAGGAAGAAGTAGAACTCATCTGTGATCCAAAGATTGAAGCCAAGTATTTCAGTACTCCTTCGCTTAAAAGCTTTTCCGATTATGGAAAAAATAAACTCGAAACACATATCATAATCCCACAAAAATTCGAAGTATGCTCTCCCTATAGAGCAAAAATTATAACTGCGGGTAATTCTAGTTCAACGCTAACAACCATTTCAGATGGAACTCATTTTTTTCCATTCGAAAAAACAGAATTTACTTTGAGTAAGATACTAGAACTATTATGACAACTTTCTTTTATTTATCCAAGTTCCTGACAGTTTTTTTATTCCCGCTTCCAATATGTATTCTGCTAGCACTATTTCTTATTCTCTTTAAAATAAAAGGATTTAGAAATAAATTTTTAGCTTCTATCCCCATCGGCTTACTCTGGTTAGCTTCTAGTTTTCCAATTTGCCAATCTCTAGTTTCAAGTTTAGAAAAAGATTTTCCTCCTACTCCCATCTCTGAAATGCCCAAAGCGGATGCAATTGTAGTTTTAGGCGGAATGATTAATACAGTAAGTCAATTTCCGGAGAGAATTGAATTAACCGGATCAGCCGACCGGCTAACAGATAGTATCCTTTTATATAAAGCGGGTAAGGGAAATTATCTTTTATTCACAGGTGGTTCTGGAATTATTTTTGAACAAGAAAGTAAAGAAGCAACTTTTGCTAAGCAATTTTTACTAAGCTTTGGAATTCCCGAAGATAAAATTTTACTCGAGTCTGAATCACGAAATACTTTCGAGAACGGACTCTATTCAAAAAAGATCCTGGACGATAAACAATTAAAACGGATAATACTCGTTACCTCTGCATTTCATATGAAAAGATCTGTTGCGATTTTTAAAAAACTAGGAATTGACGTAATTCCTTTTCCAACAGATTACCGTTCTCTAAAAACAGGAATGAACTGGGAAACTTTTGTACCATCTACGGGCGCCCTAGATACTACAACGATCTCAATCAAAGAATGGATTGGAATTTTTGCCTATGAATGGAAAGGATTCATGTGAGAAAAATGTCTTGCTTCCTTGTTAATTTAAGGTATGGTAGAATAAAATGTCAAAGAAAACTAAGTATCTGATTATCTTAATGGTTTTTAATTTTTGTACAATTACAGGCAAAAATTTTGCAAACATTGGTTTTTTTGCCTATCTTTCAAAATTAAAATTTAGCCCAAATGTAGAATGTCTTACTTATTCTAAAACGGTAAATTATACATCTTCCAATGGAACGAACAATTCATATACCTGTAGTTACAAACCAGACTCTATTTCAATGGAGTGTGTGTATACAACAGCGATTACAGAGGATAATACCTCTACTACTACGAAGACTGAATACTTTAATTCTACAGAAGACTTTATTCTACGCACAAAAAATTTTGGGCAGTCTACTGTTCGTTATTCGCAGATCAACAAAGATATTGCATCAAATAAATTTTTTCAATATGATACATCTCTTCGCCTAAAAGGAATTATTCAATCTGATGCAATATCCGTGAGTGTTTCCGAATACGATACAAAGAATAGATATACGAAAGGAATTATTAGCTTATCTAATGGAATTTGCCAGGTGCCCTTTACTAATTCCTACGATGATACAAATTTATATTTCAAACAAACATTTTCAATTTCGCAAACATCGCCTTCTACAAATTTTATCTGCTACTTTATTTCTACAAGTCTCTCCGATCAAATTACGGAAATTACTTTTGATAAAAATTATCTTTTAACGAAGAAAGTAGTTACTTCTGGAACTAGCGTTACAACAGAAACCTATACAACAAAAGAAACAGCTCAAGCTTGCACGGGAAGTGATGGAACCCCCTACTCAGCACCAATCATTCAAAAATTTAATTCTACAGGCGCGGCTGTCGGAGAAACTGCGAGCCTAACAGGGATTAACTTCGATACTGATCCTGGCGCGAATACAATTCTGTTTGCAAATGGAATTAAAACTTTTGCGGCAAGCGCTACGAGTTCCTCTTTAAGTTTTATTGTTCCGGCTGGTGCCACTAGTGGACAGATAACAATCACTAACCGCTACGGAACAGGAAAATCAAAGAATACTTTTTATGTTTATAAGTATTTTTTATACGCAGTAAATAATATTAGTAATAGCTTATCCAGTGCTCAAGTAGATATTTCTGACGGAAGTTTAATATCCACCAATACTTTAAATTCTGTTGGCAACGGACCCAGAAGCGTCGCAAGTCACCCCAACGGAAAATTTATCTATGTTTGCTCGCAGAATATTTTAGCAGTAGATGCTTATAGCATTAACGCAAGTACCGGGGTACCTACATTTTCTTCAACGGCGAATGCTGGAAACGGTGCTAGAACAATTGTAATTGATTCGAATGGAAATTATCTCTTTGTATTAAATAGCGGTGATATGACAATTTCTCGATTTTCAATTAACCAGACTAATGGAAATTTAACCTCACTCGGTTCTGCATTGAATGTAGGAGTTCCCAATCTATACTGGATGGCAACGCATCCTTCCTTCCCTATATTATATGTATCCGGGAATGGTAGTTCAAATATTTATGCTTATTCCATTGATTCCAGCGGAAATCTAACTGCTCTTTCAGGTTCACCTTATACGATCAGCGCCTCGCCTAAAGGAATAACTGTGCATCCAAACGGTTACTATGTATATACCGCAAACACCACTTCTACCAATAGTGTATCTAGATTACTTATCAATCAGTTGACAGGAATACTTTCCTCCGAAACTTTTTATTCCAGGGCTAATTCATCAGAAAGCGTAACGGTTGACCCTACAGGAAAATATCTATATTCTTGCAATGATGGGGTCGGCGAAATATATGCGTTTCAAGTGGATCAAACGACTGGTGTATTGACTGCTCTGAATACTCTCACTAGTCCGAATTGCAGAACGGTGATTGCAGATCCCTCCGGAAGATATGTATATACTTCGGAGGATGCAGGGACTGGTAAAATTAATAAATTTAGTATCGGGTCAGATGGATCCCTAACTAGTCTTGGAAGTATTTCAATCGGTACAAATAATCCTCAGGGCATGGCATTCGCAAAAACTCCTCAATAAATAAGGTTTCCTTTAAAATTCTATTTTACAAGAGGAATCCAAAATTTGTAAAGTAGATAAAAACAAGAAGGCTTATTATATATGTCAAAAGAATTTGAAACAAAAGTAGCAATTATAACGGGGACAGCATCACCTCGGGGACTAGGTCGCGCTATTTGTAATCGTATTGCGGAAGATGGTGGAAGTCTTGTAATGGTAGACTTAAAACAAGACCAGTGTGACGCTGCAGCAAAAGAAGTCGCTGATAAATACGGAGTCAAAGCAATAGGTATTGCGTGTAACGTTACAAAACTTGCAGAGTGCGAAAACGTTATGGCAAAGACTAAAGAGACATTTGGCAAATTGGACTTTTTAATAAACAACGCAGGTGTATTAAAAGACAACTTGCTAATGCGAATGTCAGAAGAAGATTTTGACTTTGTGATGGATGTAAACTTAAAAGGCGTATTCTTAATGACCAAGGCTTCCTCAAAGTTAATCTTAAAAGCCGAGTCGGGGCGAATCGTGAATATCTCCTCGGTCTCAGGTCTTATCGGTCAAGCTGCACAGGCTAATTACTCTTCGTCGAAAGCAGGTGTCATCGCGTTAACAAAAGTAACCGCTCGTGAATTTTCAGGACGCGGAGTTTTAGTAAACGCGGTTTGTCCCGGTTATGTGCAAACAGATATGACAGGTGCGCTTCCCCAAGATATTCAAGATAAATTAAAGGAAATGATTCCCTTAAAGCGTGGTGCAACACCAGAAGACATTGCCGGTGCTGTGAGATTTTTTCTAGGAAAAGATTCGGCGTATATCACTGGAACAATTCTTCGTGTAGACGGCGGTGCGGCTATTGGTATGTAATTTAATTGTCATTCCCATGCGAAGGCGCAGGGCGCGAACGAGCGCAGGGTGGATTTTCAATCGATTTTAATAGCACGCTAAGCAAAAATGGAATTATCGAAATAATATTTTAAATAGCAAAATCAGAAAAAACTCCGTGTCTCTAGCGACAGCGTGGCAAAGAATCTTAGGAGAAATTATGAGAGAAGTATCAATTATTGGAGCATTTCAAACGAAGCATGGCAACCATGCAAACAAGCATTTACGCGAACTCGTGACAGAAGCGGGTAATGGCGCGATTAAAGATTCCGGAATCGACCGCAAAGACATTCAAGCAGTCTTTGTTGGAAATTATGCAGGCAACGAATTTAACAGTCAGAACACGATGGCATCTTACGTTTCCACTATATTAGGAATCGGTAATGTTCCTTCTTATAGACTCGAAGGTGCCTGTGCGTCAGGCGGTTTAGCTCTGAACCAAGGCTTTCATGCTGTGGCGAGTGGGCGATTTGACACTGTGCTTGTGCTTGGTGTAGAAAAAATGAATACACAAGATCCAACGAAGACAATGGAAATTGTAAGTAAAGGACAGGACTTTGAGTTTGAAGGCAAATTCTGCGTATCCGGTCCTTCTGGTTTTGCGTTAAACGCTATGCGTCATATGCATGAGTTTGGAACTACAAAAGAAATGCTTTCTACAGTTGCCGAAAAAAATTACTTTCATGGGAGTAAGAACCCGTATGCGCACAAACAAAAAATAGTTTCTTTTAAAAATATCATGAATGCTAGGATGGTAACCACTCCTCTTGGGTTTCATGATATGTCTTTAGTTACCGATGCTGCTGCTTGTGTAGTAATCACAACCCGCGAAAAAGCAAAATCAATTTCTAAAAAACCAGTTAGTATTAAAGGCTCCGCAGTTGGTGGCGACTACTTCACATTATCCATGAAAAAAGATTCTGTTAGTTTTCCCGCAACGGTCAAAGCAGCTGACGAAGCATTTAAAATGGCTAACGTTAAGCGCGAAGACATTGACGTTCTAGAATGCCATGATTGTTTTACAATTACCGAGATTATCAACATCGAAGACTTAGGGTTTGTAGAGAAAGGAAAAGGCGGACCCTTTACAATGGAAGGTCATACAAGACTCGGCGGCAAATTACCAGTAAACACTTCCGGTGGTCTTAAGGCAAAAGGTCACCCAGTCGGTGCAACGGGAGTTGGTCAAGTAGTCGAAATGACCTTTCAACTCAGGGAAGAGTCAGGCGAGAGACAAGTCAAAAACGCTCGCATGGCACTTACTCATGTATTAGGCGGACCTGGAGCCGTAGCAGCCATTCATATTTTACAAAAGGATTTTTCATAATGAATACACTCAAAGGAAAAAAATGTAACTCCTGTAACTTTCTAATGCTAGAGCCATCGTTTGCATGTCCTAGCTGCGGAAGTGACTCACTCGCTGAAATAGAATTTAAAGGCGAAGGAACAATTTATACTTATACAGTAGTAAATGTAGGCTTCGGTCATCTAGCGACTAAGGCTCCTTATGTGCTTGCGATTGTAGATTTAAATGAAGGTTTAAAAGTCCTTACTATTGTCGAAGATGCTAATCTACAAAGCGTTGGAATTGGGGATAAGGTCAAATTCAAGCATATGGATGAGAGACACGAGCCTATTTTCCAAGCGGCTTAGGGAAATCATCCAATCTCTTTCGCCACGCTGTCTGTAAGGATAGCGTAGCGAAATCTTTATACCCTCTATTCCTTAACCGTCCCCAAATCCAAAAACGCTCCGTCGTTCATGATCACATAATCACGAGTATCCACTTCTAGATCTTTATCGCCGTCGTAGCGGATAATCTGGACTGCACCCATTCCATATCCCATAGGTCCGCGACTATAGTAATGTGCTTCGAGCTTATACGGAAAAGCAAGCGGGTTTATAATGCGAAAACATTCAGGTCCATAACCGCCGGTTAAATCAGCGTATAACGCTCCGCCGCTTGCAAGTTCCATCGCGCTGTAAAAAGCATGGTTTCCATTCTTATCATAAATATGAAAGTCAACGTCGTTAGCATCTGTTTCCCAAACTAGGATAAAGCGGATTTCTTTTGTTAGCTGCTTTATTTTATATTCAGATTTTATCTTTGTAAAATACTCTTTGTCTTTGCTCTCTGTTTTCATTGCAAGACTATAAGCTAAATCCAAGTCATCATAGAGGATATCATGCACAGCACCAAATCTTCCATCGAACTGAAAATTAATTCCTTTTAGTGCAACTCCTGCTGCTGCTTTGTATTGTTTATCTTTGATATATGCAATGGCTAATAGGTGGTAGCTACTTGGATGATCGGGACGTTGAATGAGTGCATGATTTAAAGTGTCGACTGCATCATCATATTCTCCTATCGACATGAGTTTTTCACCCGCCCAACGGCGAATATCCGCACGTTTAGGAAAATAATCTACTAGAGATGTGTAGGCACGGATTGTATTTGGCTTATCACCTAATTTATCGAATGCATCACCGAGTGCAATGAGTGCGAGCGCGTCATCTGGGCTTTTAATTCTCCAGTCAAGAGCGAATTGATACGCTTTTTTTAATTCTTTTTTATCAAGCAGGTTTTGGAATTTTTTCATATTACCGGTATATGGCTCTACTTTTTCTCTTTTCTCTTCTGGCTCAGGACGTGGACGAGGTGGCGGTCTACGAATTGATTCTAGCTTGCGTCTCTCTCTTTCTGGTGGAGGTTCAATCTCATCTCGTGAAGGTATAACAGTCTTAGCCGGAGCTAATTGTGGTTTTTCAGCAGGGATTTCTTTTTTTAGTTCTTCTGTTTTAGTTTCTGGTTTTGGGGAAGGCTTCATATCGGCTACAGATGATTTGCCAGAGACTGAGGATTCGTCCATTTTTTTTCTATCCACTTCCTTTTCGCGGATAGACTGATTTGCTGGCGAAGGAGACATTTTATCACTCGCTCTACGGGGTTCTTCCGTCGAAGCATCATCTTCATCGTATTCTACTTCGCTATCCTTCATAGCAAAAGAGCCATCTGCCGAAGAAGCGGAATTTCCATTTTTCCCCTTAGATTTTTTCTTAGGATGATTTTTAGCAAGACGGTTTGCTTCTGCCTCTTTTGTTCGTCTTGCTTCTTCGATTTTTTCTTCACTTAAAAATTCATAGTTCTTGGCGTTACGGCGGTTAATTACCTCTAGCCCACCAACACCGATAGTTAATATATTCGTCAAAGAATTTCTAGTAATTTGAAATCTTGCATAATCAGCCTCCGTTTCAAGAACCAAAAAAGAAGTATAGGGAGATTGAATCCTATGCTTAATAGAAAGCTCTCTCGCTTGTAATTCAAATCCTTTTGCAGTATCTTCATTTTGTTCTTTTTCCGATAAGTCAATCAGGCGGTTGATTCGGGCAGCCATTGCTTCGCGCTCTAGTAAAAGCTCGTCCATTGTAAGGCTTGTAAAACTATCAACTGGCTTTCCATTGAACTGAATATCTTTCGACGGATTACCGTCCTTATCCTTTAATTCCCCGAATACAACTACAGGATCGCCGGGCTGCAAAGAATCAAGTTTGTCCGGATAAAACCATTTTGCCCCTGGAATAGAAATTTTATTATCTGTATGAACTTTGCGGTTTATTTTTTTTAGAATAGAATCTAACTCGTCTCCAAGTTCGACGGTAGTTCCTGGATTTTTTCCAAGGGGAATAATTTTTTTAATCAGCCCGGCATCTTTATATGTTCCGGGGATTATAAAATCCAAGCGGCTAATCCATTTTTGACTCTTGACTAGTTCGGCAATCTTTCCTTTTTCAATGATTCCAGCAGTTGCAACGCCATCCGAAACTAGAAATAACCTTGCGTCTTTTACGTCTGCCTTTGCAGAAATTCCTTTGAGCGCAGAATGAAGATTACTCGCTCCAAGTGGAAGTATTTTTTCTAACTTTTTAAAATCATCTATAGAATCTCCATAATACGTAAGCTTATTATCAAACCCAAAAATATGAATTTCCTTTAGAGCTAATTTTTTAATTACATCTTCTAATTTATCCAAATGCTCCTTGTACCGAATGGCAGCAGAGGCAGAGGTATCAATTAAAAACACGGCTTTGTCTGACTTGAATTTTTCGCTAGATGTTTCTTTGAATGGAACAAAATGTAGTGCGAAGAGAGAGTCATTTTTTAAGTAGAGGTTACCCTTTGTTTTGTGCTCGAAACCATAATCTCGCTCTGGTTTATAATTCTTTTTCTGAATGGAAAATACTTTTCGATTCACAGTATTTCCTTCTTCCTTGGCAGAAGATTTTTGATTTTCCTGTTGAAATTCTTTTTCATCATAAAGAACGGTGACTTTAAAATTTTCAATCTCGGGAAGCCCTACAAGCGGAATGGTATACTGTGGTGGCTCGGTATCTAAGACGGTAGAATAAGAAACGATTAGGTCTTTATCCCCCTTAGCTGGAATAGGAAATATCCGTGCACTAAATTCATTTCCCGCATCAGACTCAAGTAGCGCCGGGTCTTGTTTTCTGTGGAGAAAATCCTCGTAAGCCCGAACTGCTTTTTCTTTTTCTACTACTTCCCCTTCTTGCCATCGTCCATCTATCTGCATTGCAAATCGAGCTAAATGAGCATTATCCGGTAGAGTAATTCT
>JANYCR010000340.1 GCA_025360185.1 Leptospiraceae bacterium
TAAATTTTAAAACGAGACGAAGATGGGTAAATCAAAATTTACCTCATTTTCTAAAATGAAATTAATTACGAAAAATTTTCTTGTCCCTAAGAGCATTTTAAAAAAAGTGTAATCTGTTTGTGTTAACGCAAAATTGGTTAATCAGAATTTGTTGGCGGAGCGCATGAATATGGAAATCAAACAATCGAAAATCCTTGTCATCGATGACGATTTAGCTCTATTAGAAACATTTGAATTGTGTTTATCGGAACTAGGCTATGCAATTCATACAGTGGCTAATTCGCAGGAAGCAATTGAACGAATCAAGAAAGAAAAATTTGATTTAGTATTTGCAGATATATATGTACCTCCACTCAGCGGATTTATCATCCTTGAGGAAATTAAAAAGTATTCGCCTGATGTTCCTGTCATTATCATTTCTGGTTTTTCCCAATTTGACGATGCGTTAAAAGCCATTGAGATGGGCGCATATCATATTCTACAAAAACCCATAGAATTAAAAGAGCTTCAGTTTTTTACAAAAAAAGCAATCGAGTACCATAGTATTAAATCGGAGTTAAGAAAAATCAAAGGAGAGTTTTATAACTTAGCTGAAAACAATATTTTTATTACTCACAATAAACAGTTACAGGATACCATTCAAATAGCCGAGCAAGTTGCAGACAGCGATATTAATGTTTTAATTTATGGGGAAGCTGGAACGAGAAAGGGATTGTTCGCTGAATACATTCACCAAAAAAGTTCTAGATCAGATAAACCTTTTATTAAAGTTAATTGTGCTGATATTTCAGAAGGTCTTTTGGAAAGTGAATTGTTCGGTCATGTAAAAGATGCATTCCCTGGTGCAACAAAAGATAAGAGGGGTAAATTTGAATTAGCCGATGGAGGAACTATTTTTTTAAATGAAATTGGAGAAATGCCGTTTTCTTTTCAATCAAAGTTATTTCATGTTCTTCAAGCTAAAGAGTTTGAAAGTGTTGGTGACTCAGAAACGAAAAAAGTAAATTTTCGAATCATATCTACATGCAGTCCTAGCTTGGAAGTGGCTATGCAGGAGAAAAAATTTAAGGAAGATTTTTTCTATTTTTTAAATGGCATTTGTTTAAAAATTTCACCTTTACGAGAAAGAATCGAAGACATTGAAATTTTAGCATACCGCTTCATCGAAAAATTTTCCAAAGGTATAGAAAAGAATTTAACGAAAGACGCTTTGTTTTTACTAAAATCCCACGCATGGAGAGGCAATGTAAGAGAATTAGAAAATACAATTCATAGGGCAGTTGTATTAGCAAAAGATAATTCGATTGAAGTTAACCATTTGCCGGAGGAATTTAGAATTGCTTCTCAAAATAAAAAAGACGAGATGTTTTCCCTGGAGGAAGTAGAAAAAAAACATATCAGTAAAATTCTTTCTTACACATCTGATTTTAAAGAAGCTGCGGATATTTTAAAAATAGATATTGCTACACTCTGGCGTAAGAGAAAGAAGTATTCGATATGATGATTTATTATGTAAGGGATATTTTAAACACGGAATATTTTATAGGAGTAAAGACAGGTCTGAGACCTGTCTCTACGTTACGTGTATAAATTAACATCTCCTTATTATTCTTTTTGCGCCTTTGCGGATAATAGAATTAATGCGAGGGCGATGATTGCTGGAGTTCCTTGCTTGATTAGAATGGAAATGTTTACGCTATACGCACCATATAACGCTGCTACTACTACGCAGGTTACGAAAAAAACTTTGGTTGCATAACTATGAACTTTGTCCTTGTTTAAAAATCCCCATAAAATTCCTGCCGCTAAAAATCCATTGTATAAACCCTGGTTAGCCGCGAGTGGTGCAGATGCTTTTGCGAATTCTTCTGTTAGGTTAAATGCCTTCATTCCAATTGGGTTTGTCCATAATAACATTTACAATACCAATATGTATACGTGCTCTAGCATCACGATTGCTGTAAAAATATTTGCTGCTAATTTCATTTTATTCCCCTTCTTTAATTTCTATGTATGACAATATTGAAATAGGGTTTGTGACAGGGATATTCATTTTTTTGAAAAATTTTACATGACTACGAATAGAGCTAAACACAACATGGAAGCTACAAGAAAGGAAGAACAAATTTTTGCCTATGAAATTTCTATTGTTCACAATTATATTTCTATTAGTTTTAAGTCTGCCCGCATTTTCGTTAAGTCGCGCTGATGACTACTTACTCTTTAGCACAGAGAAAGGACATTTTGAACATACAAAAAAAGCACTCAAGATGGGAGCATTTGTAAATGTTCGGGATAAGACCGGTAAGACCCCACTTATCTACGCGGCGAGTTTTGGAAACCCAGACATTGTGATGCTACTTATTTTAAATGGAGCGGGGGCAGATTTTTCGATTCGAGATTTTGATGGCAAGACAGCTCTCATGTATGCGACGGAGAAAAATTACTCTAAGATCATTGAAATGTTAAAAAGTCACGGAGCAACAGAATAATGTTGAATCCGGTCACTGAGCGATGTGGTGAGTTTATCGAATCATGAATTTATTGCGCATGCAATAAATTTGTATCGAACGTGACGCTACAACAAAGGAGCAAGTTATGATTAAGAAAATTGGAGTTTTAGGAGCGGGGAGTATTGGGTGTTACCTCGGTGGGCATTTACAACAAGCTGGTTATGAAGTTGTATTTGTAGGAAGAGAAAGACTCCAAAAAGAAATTTTATCGAATGGGCTGACCCTTTCGCATTTTAGCGGCAAACAGATATATATCTATCCAGATAAAATTCATTATGTTACTACATTGGAATCTCTTGCTAATTGTGATTTGATCTTGATAACGGTAAAGAGCCAAGACTCGGAAAGTTCTTCAGTTGAACTTAAAAGAATCTTTGGGGCAAATCAAAATAAAACGCTTGTCAGCTTTCAAAATGGAGTTACGAATGCAAAGCGAATTGGAAAAATTTTATCTTCGTCAGTCGTTCTTGCCGGAATGGTTCCTTATAATGTTTTATCTAAAGGCAAGGGAGTATTTCATTCCGGAACATCTGGCAAACTTATGATAGGTCAAAGTAAACCGCATTCCGATGAAATTCTTTCTGTATTTAGAAAGGCTGATTTAGAAATTGAATCCCATCTAAATATGGAAGGTGTTCTCTGGGGCAAATTGATATTTAACCTTAACAATGCAATCAATGCTCTCGTTGGAATTCCGCTTAAAGAAGAACTATCAAATCGAAAGTTTAGGAAAATTCTTTCTGCCACTATGAAAGAGGCATTGTCAGTGATGAAGCAGTCTGGAGTAAAGCCTGTTAGTCTGGGACCGATGATTCCCTGGCTTGCGCCAATAATTCTTGCTCTACCTGATCTGTTATTTTTTAGAGTTGCCTCGAGTATGGTAAAGATTGACCCGGAAGCTCGCTCTTCTATGTGGGAAGATTTAGACAAGAAGCGAAAAGTAGAATTTTATTATATCAACGGCGAAATAATTAATCTTGCCAAAGCGCATAATCTTGATTGTCCGATACAAATCAAAATTGCAGAATTAATCCGTAGTGCTGAAGAAAAGAAAGCGGGTTCTCCTTGTTATTCGGCGGAGGAACTTACTGCTTTGCTTAAAATTATCGTACAATAATAGGTTGGTACAAGCCCTTCGCCATATCCCTTTTATCAAGTAAGTTTTGGAATATTTCATTGAAGTGTTTTTTGCGAACAGGGTTGGATTTAATTACGCTGATTAAATAACGCTCTGCATCTGTATCCTTATTCTGTTGAATTAAAATTTTCATATAAGTAACCTGATCTTCTTCTAAATCACGCTCGGAATTTAAAATTTGTCTGAAAAAATTAATCGCCCTGGGTAAATCATTTTCTCTGTAGTAAGAATAGGCAAGGTAGCGTTTTTCGTTCATACTTAGATTTGTTTTCTTACCTAGCTCTTTTATTATTTCCGGGTAATTGTTCTTATACTCATATAGAAGTTGGATATATAAAGAATAAACTGCCGGTTTGTCGGAGTTTTTTTCCATTAGCCCCTGTATATAAAACCAGGCATCTTTTTTATTTGTTTTAATGAGCGATTTAATCAGAAGAATTTTTGCAAAGGTATAATTTTCTTTTAGTTCTAAAGTTCTTTTTGCTTCGGCTATCGCCTTTTCGTGATTATCCACTTGGTAGTATGCTATAGCTAAATTCATTCTGTAATAGGGATTATAGGAGCCGTATTGATTTGCTTTTTCAAAAAAATAAACTGCTCTATCCCATTCACTTCTTTTTGCGTAGATCATCCCCATTAAAAAATAACTTGGATCGTGACCTGGATTAAATTTTAAAGCGGTATTCAAATGACCGATTGCAGTATGGTATTCTCCATAGCAATAATGTAAATTTCCTTTTAAGTAAAAATAATCTACTGATACATCTGATAAATCTAAGATTTGTTTTGTTACTGCCTCAGCACTTTTCCACTCTTTCGCTTTAATATGTTCAAGAGCTGTTTGTGTAAGCTTAGAAATTTCTAATTTAACTTTTGCATCAGAAATTAACTTCTCCCTGTCGGGGTCTGTAATAGCACTCTTATCATCGTCTGAGTTTTCAAAATCGTCATAAGGGTCTGCAGTTAGATGACTCAAACAGAAAAATAAGAGTAATATATAAATGAATTTTTTTAGTCGACGTAAATTATTTCTTTTCAAGTAAATCCTTTATTGTTTTTTTCAAAATATCCAATCCTTCATTTTTGAGGTTAAGATCGACTTTCCGCAAAAACTTTTGATACGAGGCAGTCATGTTCATATTTTTAATTATTACATTCCCAACGTAAACTGCTTCTGAATTTTTAGAAAAATGCAGAGCTAATTTTTCATGGTAGTCAGATATTGCGAAGAGTAAAATTTTCTTATTAAGAAAACTTGCATCCATTACGCTTTGCCCATAATAAGAGATAAAAAATTCTGACTCTGCCAACATCTGCAAGAATTCTCTTTTATTTGTTTTAGGTAATGTTTTTATTCCAAAGTTTGCTTTTTTCCTCGGAACTCCTCCTATTCGAATAATCTCATAATTTGAATCAGCGAAATGTTTAAAAGCAAAGTGATCCAAAAGAAAAGACGAGCGAAAATTCAAATTTCCTGCATAGACGAGCACCTGTTTTTTTTCTTTTACAGATTTATACGATTCAATTCCAACTGGGAAAAGAGAATTTCTGATAACGTCTTCAAATTCATTAAACATATGAGGGAGAAGGTCGTGAGGAAAATAGCTATATCTCTCTTGTCCAAAATGATCAATTAGAATAATAGTCTTATTCTTTATTTCTTCTGGAATTTCCATATCTCTATGGTCGATGATGAAAAGATCGTAGTCTTTAGATTCAGGAAGTTTATAATTTGTAGTAACACCATACCCGGCACTCTGGAGAGTAACTGATAATGATTTACATCTTTCATAATGACCGCTTCCATATTGTATCGGCTCTGCAAATAAAATAAAAATTTTCTTTTCACGGGGTGGGTGAAGATTAATTTTAAAACTTACCTGGTTTACATTTTGATTGGGCTGAAATAATCCTGGCTCTGATTTAAATAATTTAAGAACTTCTTTTACTCCAAAGAGTGGCTTCTTCGGGGATAACTTAGTGTAAACGTTAGAGCAGACCATATAGTCAGATTCTTCGTCAATGGTTAATCTAATTTTGCCGCAATCTTTTTTCTCTTCGTCTGTTAAAATAGTCTGAAATTTTTCAAACTTAAATTCATCAGTTTCTTTCAGGTGTAAGCTAACGTGCTCTTTATGCTTATCTTCAAGTCCGCTTTTGGGAATTTTTTCTATAGAGCTCATTCTAAAAATTTCAACTCCCATTCCAATAGGCAATCCTTGAAAGGAAGCAATTTCTATTTCTGGATTTTCGAATGCTTCCATAAGAAGTTCGAGGTATTCTAAGTCAATAAAGGGGTTATCTGCTGTAAGCCGTATTACATATTCAGCATTGTATTTTTTAGCAGCTTGCAAAAAGCGATCGCGTACATCGTCTTCAGATCCTTCAAAGCAAGCGAGATTATTTTTTGTCGCGTAGCCTATAAGTTCTGAATCATTTTTGGGAATTAGTAGGACTATTTTTTCTTGGGGAATGACTTTGATTAGCCGCTCAACTATATGCGATAGTATTGTTTTGTCGGACTCGGGCGGAATTGTTTTTAAAACCTTACCGGGAAATCGTGATGAAGTGCTTCGTGCTTGGATAAAGGCGAAAAAATCATGCATTGAAAGTATACCATTCATCACAATTTAAGCAGGGTGCATTTGTTGTATCGTGATTTCCTTTGATAGATTCTGAAAATGATTGCATACCTCTTTGCCATATTGTAAAAATTGACTCAGTTGTCAAATTTCCAATATGGTTACCCGGGTCTTGTCGGCAGATGCTTACAGTTGCATCGGAATTGATATATAAATCACGGGCTAGATGCCAACAGAAATCCCGTTTGATCGGAGTTAAATCACTTACTCTTTTTTCGGGCATGAGTCCGGCATAGGTATTATATTTTTGTAAGATTACATTTATTCCTAGCTTTTCGAAATGAGTGAAGTAGGATTCAATTTCCTCTTCTACTTCTTTCATCTTAATTATCTGAACATGAATATTAGATTTTTCTAAAATATTTGCGAGTGAAGATAGTTGGTCTAATACTGATTTAACGCTATTTTTATTTTGATAAATGGTTTTATATTTTGCTTCATTTAAAGTAATCAGGTTGATAATTAAATTTAGTTTTTTAAAGTTTTCACCTATAACGGAAAGGGTTTTTATCCCATCTATAATATCTTTATACAAAGCTGTCTCGATAATTAGTTCTTTTAGGTGCGGATAATTGAGTATTATCGTTAAAATGGAGTATATATCCGGATGTAAAAAAGGCTCTCCCATTCCACCAAGGCAAATAGTTACTGGATAAGGAAATGTATCCGCCAGGTCTTTTAGAAATTTTTCGATAAATGTAAGCGAAAGATTTTTGCCATCGTTTTCATTTGAGGTAAATTGTCTCGGGCAAAATGTGCAGGAAGATTCGCAGCCCCTATAAATTTCCATTTCGATATAAGAGGGGAAAAGTCTAAATCCAGTTGGATTATTTTGGATTGTATCAAAAATTTCTTTGTATTCAATATTGGGATTTATGCTCGTAAAAAATTCAGTTGATTTAAGCGATCTGGGTTCGGAAAGAGAAAAATCAAGTCGGTATTGTCTGAGGTCAGGTTCTTGAAAAAAGATTTCTACATCGTAGTTGTTTAGGTTTTTAAGCAAATAATCATGCACTGTAGCCGGTAGAGAATCTGGAAGAGTTGCTACAAATTCACGGGAAACAAAAAAAGGAACAATTCCTCTCGGCAAATTTTCACTGTAAGAATATTGTGCCAGATAACGAATATGTCTTTTGAGCAAAATGTCTGTTAGGTCTAAACTTACAAGTGGACTAATTCCAGCAAAGTAAGCAAAGAATGTTTCATCAAAGTCGGAATCACCTGATAGAGATGCCGGCAATTTTTCAGTAATCGCAAATAGAAAATCTAATTCCTTATTTTTTTCGATGAATTGAATGTTCGAATCTTTCGGAAAATGATAGTTAGAAAAGCAAGGTATCGCAGGAAATAAAGAATTTATTTTATTTAAGAATAGGTTTATTAGGCTTTCACCGGCTAACGCGTCTATAACTTCTTTTTGAGAGTCTGTAAGAAATATGCCAACAGAGGAAACTGAATAGTTAAACGTTTTCATGGTGCCGCCGGCTCTATTTTACTAAAGTTGAAGGATTCGTCAGGAGTATCTAGTTTGTTTTCAGCAATATATTCTTTATCATATACAGTGATTAATACTTCTTTTCTTCTAGTTAAAATCCAATCATCAAAAGAGGAATCCACTCTTTCCCGTTGAATTATTTCCTGGATATTTCGTCTGATTGTATCGATTGGCGTTGGACGCTTACCTTCCATTCGCACGATGCAGTATCTTCTTTTGTCATCAATAAATGCGTCAGACACCTTACCATCGTCTAGACGACCTAAAACATTGACAAGCGCAGGACTACGATTAAAAATTTCAAATGTGGGAGTCCAATCATTGATTCCCTTTGCATACGCCTGATTTCTCGGTCCACTTGCAATCAAAGCAAACGACTCTTTGTCTTTACGCGCTTCTTTTTTAATATTGTTAATTTCATCGGAGAGTCTCTGTTCTTCTGTGGTCGAAGAATTCTTAGGCACAAGGCAGATTTCTCTAAACTTTACCTCGAACCCAACTTTCTGTTTATTTTGATTATACCAGGATTGTATTTCTTGCTCGGAGGGAGGCTTTACACTAACTCGAACTTGAAGTAATTGTCCTCGTTTAATTTGATAGGGTAGGTCGTTGAGCCAAATCTCAAACGGTAACCCGGTCTTTTCCGCAATGAGTTTTTCAAACTGTGCTCTTTCTGTAGTTTGGCTAAGCTTCATTAGCCGGTCAACTTCAGCTTCTATGTTTTTTTCACCGGCTTGAATGGATTCTTCATCTGATGTAATGTCGATGATGGCTCTAGCGATTAGAAAATCTAAAACTTGTGTCTTCCAAGATCCTTTTGCTACTTTAACTTGTTTTTTCTGTTTTTGCAA
>JANYCR010000438.1 GCA_025360185.1 Leptospiraceae bacterium
TTTTAAAGAAATCTAAAAAACTACGTCTTAGCTCAATGTCGATATTGTTCTGTGTTTCCATAAAATGCCTTGGAGTTCAATTCATTTTTTAAATAATTTAATACGATTATTCTCCAAGCCACTCTAGACATAAACCAAAATCACTGTGTACTTGTTCTGAATAATTGATAGCGAGTGCTACAATCTTATTTCGAGTAGCTGACCAAAGTTTAATAGCGGATAACGCAGTATTTGCAAACGAAATAGAGGTAGACTTAATTAGGATAGATTTGTAAGAACGACTATGAGCATAAGCAATTGCTCTTGCGGAATGTTTAAGATATTTTTTAAAGTCTGCCTGAGAATGAAAATCTTTAGATTCAAGTTTTTTCTTAAAAGGAGAAATTCTTGTAACAAGATAAGAACGATTTGCCGTTATTAGAGTTCCCAAAAAACTATCTGGATTTGTAAGCATAGCCTTACAGGCTGTCTTAGTTCGCTCTGCATGATTTGTAAAAAATGAATGATACTCGGCTTCTGATAAATCTTTCATAAAAAAAAGACAGGGTAGTCTTTGTTCTTTAACTTCTAGTAGAATCGGATCCGAATCTCCTTGAATTAGCACATAATACTTATAAACCCCTTGGCTACCCATACCGGAATTAATACGACGGGCAATCTGGTGAATTTGAAAAAAGCTATAACCTTTTTCAAGGGAGAATTCTCCTAAGCCTTCTACATAATTATTCCAATTCGCTTTTACTTCTTGTAATTCTACTTCCGTTAGCTCTCGTAGTTCTGGATTAGAAAAATTAAACTGGACTTTCCCCTCAACAATCTGTGTCCATTTAGCAAGAAGCGTTGCGTTGGATTTTTTATCTTTTAGTTCTTCTAAGGTGTCTTTAGGAAAGCCGTCCAAATTCTTTTCGATTAATTCTAATTCCTTTCCATCTTCACTAATTTCGATTAACGTTTCTTGATATTCTTTTAAAAAGTATTCAGCAAGTTCCGATGTCTCCTCGTTTGTAAATTTGAAGCCAACATCTTCTTGTTGCAAAAAAATACTCGCAACAAATCGAATCAAGTCTAAATAAAACGGAGCAATGTAGGATTCATCGAAATCATTCACATCAAGCTTGATTTGACCGTCCGCATTTTCAAAGAAGCCCAGATTTTGGGTGTGCAAATCTCCCTGTATCCAGGTTTTGATGCGCGGAGTTTCTTTCCACTCTGTAGGAATTAAAATCAAACCAGAATCAATGTCTTTATAAAACAAATGCGCTGTCGCTCTAAAAAAATGATAGGGCGATTCTTTCATCTCTTTGAATTTATTCTTTCGAATGGATTCATCTGCTATGAAACTGTTCCAGGAAGTGATTTCTTTTTTCAAGAAATCACTTCTGGATGAATTTGTGTTGGTTTGCGTTTGTTCTGATGACATTTTTTTAGAATTACTTCTTCTTATCCTTGTCTTTCTTTGTTGTTTTCGAAGTAGTCTTTGTAGGCTTCACTTGCTTAGCCGGTGTTTTCTTTTCTACTTTTTTAGGAACAGGCTTTTCGATTGGAGCTTCGGATTCTGTTTCTTCTTCTAAAATTTGCGGCGGATCAATTTTAGGAAGCTTCACCTCTTTAGGACTTGGAGGCAATGCGGCATTATCCTTGATTGCTTTTTCGAGTTCTTCATTCTTCTTAGCGTCTAACCACCAGTAGTCGGTTGCATAGTCTTCTGTGCCATAACGACCGAGTGGCATTTCAGGCATACCGAACTTATTCCAATACATGAGTCTAACATTGGTTAGATGCCAGAGTAATACATAAGGGTATTCTTTATAAACGATGGTGTCAATTTTTTTAACTATTTCATTTCTTTTGCCAAGACTAAATTCTGATTTTTGTTTTTCAATGAGCGCATCGACTTCTTTATTTTTGATTCCCGCTAAATTATTCTGACCCTTCTCATCTGCGTATTTAGAAAACCACATTGACTCTGGGTCTTTAAATATACCGCCTCCCCAGGCAGCCCAGGTCAGGTCAAAATCGTAATTATCTTTTCTTGCACTCCAAGCAGCGAGGTCAGTAGTTTCAATGCTTGCCTTTATCCCCAATTGCTTTGCTGCTTCCATGAAAACGGTAAAATATTTTTCGGTGCTCTTATCTCTATCTAAAATAGTAATGGAAAATTCCTTCCCACCTTTTTCTAAAATTCCAGCAGCGTTTGGTTTCCATCCCGCTTCCTTCAAAAGATCACGAGCCTTCTCAGGATCAAATTCAATTGCTTCGTTTGGATTAATTTCCCCATTCAAATAAAAATCTGGATAATAGCTATTAGTCGGATCATATTCATTATAGGCAAGCTTCTCAATCATCTCTTTACGATTTACAAGATGAGCTATTGCTTTACGAACGCGTTTGTCCTTGAAAATATCTCTTCTAGTATTCATCGCCCAGCCTTGAAATCCAAGCGGCTTTTCATTGAAGATTCTTTGTTTAACAATATAATTTTTATCGAACTTGTCTCCAACTGCTTCTGTTACCCATGTAGCAGCTTTGTAAGAGGGGAAAATATCCATATCTCCCTTAATCATTGCCTGGTAACCAATTGCTTCTTCATTGTAAACTTTATAGAATACGTCATCAAAGTTATAACGACCTTTGTTAAATGGGTAAGCTCTTTGCCAGTAGTCTCCACGACGAACCATTCGCACATAACGTCCCGGTTTTGATTCTGCTAATCTATAAGGACCGGATATAACTGGAAATTCAAAATTTTCTTTGTTAAAATCTTTTCCTTCATAATAATGCTTTGGTAGAATATAAATTCCAGTTGCGATAGTATTAAAATTATCCCAATGAATATTTTTCGCAGTGAATTCTATCGTATAATCATCAATAACCACTGGAACTTCAAAGCGAGAAAGCCCGATGCGGAAAATGGCTGTATTGTTCTTCTTGTCCATAATTGTATTGAAAGTAAAGAGAACGTCATGCGCTGTGATAGGTTTGTCATCTGACCATTTTGCATTTTGATCTATGAGGAAGGTAAATTTTTTCTTATCTTTAGAAATTTTCCATTCTTTTGCGATATGAGGAATATTGTCTAAGGTAATTGGGTGATTAACGGTTAACGATTCAAACATAGAAGTATAAATGCGAGCCGTGGTAGACATTTGCTCTAAATAATAATTTAGAGATTTAGGAAATTGATGACTATAGATTTTGAAAGCGCCACCTTTCACCGCACTTTGAGACGCAATAGGGTTCGGTTGTTTTAGCACTTCTGGGATAGAACTTTCTTCGCCAGTCCAGGGAACATCTTCTACTTTAATAGCCTGAATCTCTTCCACTTTTTCTGTTTTCTTGCAAGAAAAGAATGGATGAATTACCAAACTTAATAGGAATAGGTTTGTAATTAAAATAAATCTTGGTTTCAATCGAGTATCCTTATGAATCATAATAACTTTAATCAACTTTTTATTTATCAATTAAATACTAGAATTTTTTGTATTGAACACGGTCAGAAAATACTTAGGATACCGGAAAATTTTTTTACGTCACTGGAAGTCATTGCTGCCGATGTAGTATGGCTTATGGGAGTTTGGTACCCTTCGTTGGCATCCGTAAATATTTGCAGAATGCATGAGGGACTTGGACATGAGTTTCACAAGACATTACCTGATTTGCAAAGTTTTGACATCATCGGTTCGCCGTACGCGATTTACGAATATATACCTAATCCAATGATTGCGGAACATATTTTAGAATTAAAACAATTCCGATATAAGTTAAATGCAATTGGGAAAAAACTAATTTTAGATTTTGTTCCAAATCATATGGCAGTTGATTCTCCTCTCGTGAAACAATATCCAGATTTATTTCTCTATAAAAAAGAAGAGAATGCTACCGTTTGCAAAAATTCCTTTTTACATAAGAACGGACGAATTTATTATTACGGAAGAGATCCTTATTACGATGGATGGACTGACACAGTTCAATGGGATTTTTCACATCCCCAAACAGTAAAGCTTCATGCAAAAATACTTTCGGAAATTGTAGATGCCTGTGATGGATTAAGATGCGATATGGCAATGCTTCCACTCGAAGATGTATTTGAGCGAACCCACGGCAAACGCGCATTACCCTACTGGAAAGAATTGATTGAAGGTATAAAAGAAAATCGTCCAGACTTTTTGTTTATAGCCGAGGTTTATTGGAATCGGGAATACGATTTGCAACAATTAGGATTTGATTATACCTATGACAAGACCCTTTATGATAGGTTAAAGAATCGAGATGGAGAAGGAGTTCGTTTGCACCTAGAGGCAGCAGAGGATTATCAGAATCATTCGCTGCGATTTCTAGAAAATCATGACGAAGAAAGAGCAGCAGAAACATTTGGCGAACTGGCTAACTCTGACTTTGCGTTACTTTGTTTTTTACCCGGAAGTATACTCTACCACCAGGGTCAGCGGGAAGGAAGAAAAATTAAAATCCCAGTTCAATTAGCACGACTTGCAAATGAAACACCAGATAGTTTGTACGAAAGTTTCTTTGACAGAGCGTTTAGTGTGATTCAAGAAAGGCAGGGCAGAAAATTAGAATTAGAAATATTTGCATTAAAATCCTACGGAGAAGAAGATTCATTACGAGATTGTATTGTCCGAGCAATTTTTAGTTCAGAACATAAATATATAGAAATTCTAATTTTAAATACCTATTCGCATGAGATTATGGGCGCGTTACACTTACCTGAAAGTATCCGCAAGATTCTAATGGATTCTAATTTAAGAGAAATTGATTTACTGGATATTTTGTCAGGCGAAATGTATTCCCGAGAAAAAAACGTCCTTGAACGTGGAATGTTTATTCGATTGGATGCGGGTAAGGCGCATTGGTTCCTAATGGAATTAGAAGAATAAAGAAAACATTTTTTACAGGAGAAATTTTTTCAATTGAATAAAGTGTATATTCATCGCATGCACTTAAATTTGTATCGACAAACCGTTTGCCCATTTCAAAATTAGATAATGGAGTCTAACATGCAAACTAAATTCATTTTATTTTTTATTCTGATGTCCTTTTTCGTCCTAGAGGCTGATCCGATTAGCCGCGAGGGAAAAATCCAAGATGTAATCCTTTATCGCAACCAAGCATTAATCACAAGAGTCATTGAAGTAGACTTAAAGGAAGGCTCGCATGAAATCATCGTCGCGAAACTTCCATCGGAGATAATTCAAAATAGCCTTTACGCTGAGGCAGTAGGCGCCGATGTGCGAGCAGCCAAGCTCAAAGTAACGGAATTAAAATCTGATACAGATCCCAAGCTCGCTGCTCTCGATGACAAAATCGAAAAAGCAAATCTTGATTCAATTCGTCTCACAAAATTATTAGAAGTAACTCGTCAAAAATTAGCATTTCTCACCAAGCAAGAGGACTTTATTGCAACGACTGAAAAAGTAGAACTCAGTCGTGGAATTCTAAATGCTGATACGATGAAGCAGCTAACACTCTTTAACTTCGATCAAAAAAAAGAGCTCGCACTCGAAGAATTAAAACTCCAAGAAGATGCTAGAATTTTACAAAAAGAAAAAGACCTTCTCGCTCGAGAACGAAAACAACTTGTAAAAACATCTCTAAAAAGTATGGACGCAAGTGTCTTCCTCGATAAAATCGGTAATGGCAAATGTGAAATTAAACTCTATTATCTTGTTCAAAATGCAGGCTGGTCTCCTATTTATAATTTCTACTCCAAGCTTGGCTCTAAAAATGTCCGCGTCGAATTCAACGCTCGCATCCAACAGGTAAGTGGGGAAAATTGGGATAATGTGAATTTAACCCTCTCCAATGCCACGCCTGCGCTCAGTGCATTAGCCCCCGGTCTATCGCCATTTCGTATTAGCCTCTCTAATCTTGGGAATACTCTTGGTCCCGATGATTTAAAGTCTGCCTCTCAAGGTGTCTCAAAAAAAATGAGTGCTGCTTACAACAAGCAAATCGGTGCACAAAATTGGAATGAAACTCAGGAAGGAAGTTGGGCGATGAACAGTGCGGCTAATGAATACCAGAACTTAGAGCTTCTCGCTAAAGACGAAGATTTGAATATTCTCAAGAAAGACTCTAAACAAAACAGTTCTGCTCCAAGCGTTAGTTTCAATTTAAAATCAAAAGCATCTTTCTTTAGCAAAGCAGAACAACAATTAGTCAAAGTAGAAAAATCAGAATTACCCGCCAAATTTTATAATGTTGCTATTCCTCTTCTGACCTCTTATGTTTTCAGAGAAGCTGAAATTGAAAATGAAACATTCGAGAACTTACTCGAAGGTCCGGTCAGTGTTTACCTCGATGAAAAATTTGTAGGGCATGGAGAAATTTCGAATGTAGCAAAGGGTCAATCTTTTGTTATGGGATTTGGCGTTGACACACAGATTCGTGCTCGCCGTGAACTCTACGAAAAGAAAGAAAAAATCCTAGGTGGTAACAAAGAACTCAGTTTTAAAGTACGTGTGATTCTAGAAAACTTTTCTAAGAAAGCTACCGACTTACGCGTATTAGACCGCATTCCCGCTGAAGATGAAAAAGAAAATGTGCGAATTACTTTAGATCTAAAAAATAATACTTTGAGTACCGATGAACTCTATCAACAATATGAGCGGACAAAGGGTATTTTGCGCTGGGACTTAGGATTACAACCGGAAAGCTCTGCCACTAAAGCAAAGACAGTTGATTATTCTTATAAACTTGAATTTGATAAAAACCAGCAAGTCTCTTATCCAACTCCCGCTAAAGCAGATCAGATGAGAACTGAATTTGACGAAATCCAAAAGATGAAGTATAATAGGAAGTAGCGGATTGTGTCATTCCCGAGTTCTTTTGTCGGGAATCTCAACATCTTGAGATCCCCAACAGAAAATTTTGGGGATGACACCATTGGTCTACTTCCCGTTCGTATTTTGAACTGTGAGTAAATTAATGAAATCGCGGTTGAGTTGATTGATTGATGCCATTACTGAATTGACATTGTTCATCTGCTCGGTCGTGATGTGGTTAATCTGAGTTGCCTCATCATTGATCTGCTCGATCTTTTCTCGGAATGTATCATAAATTTCGATTTGACTTTTCATCGTCTCATCTACTGAATTGACTAGGTTATCAATATTACCCACTTCTTTGATAATTTTTTTAAATGTTTCGCCGCCCTCTGTGACATTTTCATTACCCTTTTGGATAATAGAATTAGTCTGCTTAACTAGCTGGTTAATTCCTTTTGTGCTATCTGCTGACTGTTCGGCTAATTTCGATATTTCTCTCGCAACAACCGCAAAGCCAAGTCCTGCACTCCCCGCCCGCGCAGATTCTATACTTGCATTGAGTGAAAGTAAATTTGTTTGATCTGCAATCGTATCTATCATCTCGATGATGCTTTGCATTTGCTTTGCATTCTCTTGTATCTTTGCCATCGACTGTAACATGAGCTCTAAATATTGCCCGCCCTTATCCGCAATATCGCTTGTGCTAGTCACAATGTATAAAACTGCTGACATCATTTGAATCGACTGCGCGTTAGACTCAATAATCTGGTGAGCAATCTCCGTGAGAAAACCGAGATTATCCGATTGCTTTTTGGTGCTACTCACGACTGAATTTGCCTGTTTTAAAATATCTTCAATCTTCGATGTCACATCTGTCACTGCGGCTAACAGCTTGTTCATCGCTTCTTCCGCACGGTTTTGCAATTCCATTTTTTCGGTCACGTTCATCGAGAATCCTAGAACGTTAGAAGAAGTATTATTATCCTCAATGATAGGGGCTTTAATTGTCTCTAGATAAGTTGCCTTTCCATCTTTGTCCAAGTATTTTGTAATTGGAGGCATAAATTTTTCTTTGGATGCTATGATGTCACGGTCTTGTTTTTGAATTTTCTCAACTTGTTCTTTGTTTGGGTTAAAATCAAAATCAGTTTTCCCAATAATATCCTCCATTTTGGAAGCCTTGAAATTACGGGCGAAGTTTTGATTAACTAAAATAAATCTTCCTTGGTTGTCCCTGACAAAAGAAATATGAGGAAGATGCCAGAATGCTGTCTTTAGTAGCTTATTCTCTGCTTCCAAAGCCTCAATTCTAGCCTTATCTTTTTGAAAATATTTCTTTATAAACTCTAACATGAACTGCTTCTGTCTCTATTAACGATACTTCAAAGGTTTTATTTCGTCTATTATTTTCAATCAGTATAATCTTATCTATAAAATATTATAAATAATTTATTGAGTAACTCAAAAATCCCTTTTTTAAAGCTTATTAAGATTCTGAAATAGGAAGTTACTAGAAAGCAAGAAAAAAACTAAGAATTTTATGTATTTAAGTCCTTCGTTTATGAACGAAATGTCAAACAAGAGTAGCCGACTATTAGTTTCTAGAAACAAACATTTTATTGAAATATTTTTTTCCATCTGTAGTAATGTAATAATACTCATAGAAATCCTTTGTCCGATTGCTTGTGATATGAACGTAAAATGATTTTCCAATTCGGAAAGGATGATGATTGGATAGATTTTTTATGTCAGGATCAGTAATTTCAGTTTCCTTTACTCTGTAAATGCAATTTGATACCCAGACAATTTCTTGTTGCACATAATAGTTAGGATTTTTTACAAATACTTTTTGAAAATATTTTTCTCTAATTACTTTATATTCTATGCCATTTGATAATGATATAAAATCAAAATTACCCTCTCTATAAATTTTACAATCAGGAATTTTTAAATAAGGGTTATTTAATGATTGAAGTTCAATTGTAAAAATTAGAATTAAAAGAACAATTTGATGTATATGCACAGATAACTTTAATTTATTTTTCAAAATACAAATCCTGTATAATTCTATGTATGAGTAGGATTTGCTTTATTTGCATAGTAAGTATTTTCATAAAATTCAGGAAAATACAAATTAGCCCGAGAAGTTTATTCAGATTCATTTTTTAAATGCTACACTTATAAATAAGTTCGATTATTTATTATCGCTATGACCAAGATTTTTATCCGGTGCAATTCTATCTCGAATTAATTGTTTTAATTCTTTCATTTCTGGAAACCTTTCTTTCTCTTTCCGGGAAAATAGTAATTCTCCGCTTACCCTGATTTCTAAGATTCCACCCTTGCCAGGAATGAGAACAAGTTCTCCTATTTCCGCAACAAAGGTAGTTAGTAATTCTTGCGCCATCCAAGTCGCTCGTAGTAACCAATTACATTGAGTGCAGTATTCGATTTCTATTCTGGGTTCTTTCATGAATTACACAATTCTAATCGAATCCAAACTTGAAAAGCTTTTTAGGAATTATCCATTTCCTACTAACTTCAGATTTTCCATCGGCATGATATTCAAAATTACTTTTTGGTTCTTGCGCAAAATCGTAATATTGTGCACCTCTCCAATTTTTTCCTTCGTAAGAAGTCGAAACAAATCATCAGTTGACTCAACTTTCTCATCGTTAAAAGAAAGAATATAATCACCGTCTCGAAGACCCGCTCTCGCAGCTGGACTTCCTGATTCCAAGGTATGCACGTTTTACTTTTCCAGTTTGCATAAGTTCAACTGCAATGTCTTTTGCTGTATTAATTCCAATCGCAAAACAAAGTCCCTGCGCACCCATTATTGTCGCCGTGTTTACTCCTATCACTTCCCCTTCTGCATTGATTAAAGGTCCTCCCGAATTTCCCGGATTCAACGGAGCATCCGTTTGGATAATGTTATCTATTAGCCGCCCTGATTGCGTGCGTAATGTTCGACCATTGGCACTAACAATTCCATGAGTTACTGTATGCTGAAATCCATGCGGGTTTCCAATTGCAATTACAAGCTGACCTATTTCTAATTCTTTAGAATCACCGAGCTTAATCGTCTGGTATCCGCTTGCAAAACTTTTTAACACGGCTAAATCTGAATCAGGATCTTCTCCTACTAAGACTGCCTCATACTGTGCGCCATCAAAAAGTGTCGTCTTAAATTTATTTCCTCCATTTACAACATGACTATTGGTAAATAAATACCCGTCCGAAGAAAACAAAAATCCAGATCCTGAACCTGCTGGCGTTTCTTTGCCATTAACCAGTTTAATTGTATCAATTTTAACTACGGAAGCCTTTGCTTTATTAACAGCCCCGATGATTATTTTTGAAAATTCATCCATTGCTTACTCCTTATTAGCCTCTACCAGGGATGTTCACTCCCATCATAATTAAAAAACTTTCCCGCATCTTCTATCTTTAGGTTTTCAGAAAATTCTAAAATGCTTTTCGCTGAATCGATTGGCTCTAAATTAGCATTCTTTCCACCCATATCTGTTTTCATCCAACCCGGATTTACTACTATGGGAATTATATTAAATTTTACTGTATCATTCGCTAATATCTTAGTCAACATATTGAGTGCAGTTTTACTTGCGCTATACGTATAATTTCCCTTTTGCGGAATCGAAAGAGAAGCGAACCAGGACGAAATATTGATTACTCGTCCTTTGCCGCTCGCTGTTAATAGCTCTAAAAATTCTCGTGTCATTATTAATGGAGCAATAGAATTCAAATGAAACATGGCAAGCATTGGCTCTGATTGTAATTTTCCAATCTGTAAATGAATTGCCGGATCTACACCACTACTTTTTGAATTCATTCCTGCATTATTAACAAGTATGTCCAATTTGCTCGTCTTAAGTTTAACTGCGCTAAAAGCATTTTGAATACTTTCTAATTTTGTTGGATCAAGGCTAATTATAAATAGCCTTTCTTTAAACTTAATTTCTAATTCATTCAATTCATCTAATTTATCCGGGTTCCTACATCCGGCAAATACAGTGTATCCCCTATCCAGACTTGCCTTCACAAACCCTAAGCCTAGTCCACGGTTTGCGCCCGAAATAAAAATATTTACACTCATATAGTCCTTATCTCCAAAATGTAATAACAATAGTTACATATAATATCTGACACAAACTTTTTGCATTTGTCGGCATTTTATTTCCCTCTTTTTAAAATTTCCGCGCTGATTTGGTGAATTGTTTTTTGAGAAAGCTCGCTTACTAAAACTTGCTCCGTCTCGGAAAAAACTTCTAGTAAGATTGGTTGAATATTTCTACCGCAAATACATTTCGCATTTGGCTTACTAGGATGGAGAACAAATAATCGTTCATCAAAAACCATATATACATCTTTTAGTGTTATCTTATCTGGCTCAATAGCAAGCATCGCGCCACCACCTTGTCCCATTTGAATATGAATCAGCCCAGCTTTCTTTAGAATACCTAAGATTTTTCGGATAACGACGGGATTGGTATTTACACTAACGGCTAATTCTGCCGAAGTTCGTGACTGTCCTTTATTCAAATCTAATAAAGAAAGTATATGAATGGCTACTGTGAATCTACTTGTCATAATTTTTAATGTAACAATTTACATTACAGTAACAGGAATGGTTTTATTTGTAAAGATTTTTCTCCGCCTAAAACAAAAAAGTTTGACTATTTAGTTTGGTTTCCAAAGAATCAATTCTCATGCCGCAGTCAACAAGAGGTAAATTTAGAAAGGAAAAAGGCGTAAAATGAAAGATAAGAACAAAATAAAAATCTTTTTTTACATTTTCATATTCATAGCATTTGCAGATCAAGTTTTTGCTCAAGACAGTAAAGAGAGCAAAGAAAGTAAGGACAGTAAAGAACAAGAAAATCAAACTCCATCAGGACCAAGACCACCCGTAAAAGGTCTCCCATTTGAAATCGATGAGAAAAAAAGAATTTCTGAAGCCGATGTCTCTAAGAAAAAAGAGGGTTGGTTTCCGACAGGAATCGGTGGTCCGTTCAGCGATCCAAACAACGGGGCTGGTTTTGGAGGTAGAGTTTTTCTTTTTAATAATGGAAAGAAAGGGGATCCTTTTTTTGAATATACTCCTTACCGTCATAGATTTTTTCTAAATGTTTCCACTACAACAAAAAATGCCCAGTACCATCAGTTAGATTGGGATGCTCCTTATATCTTTGATACAAAATGGCGTGCAAGAGCAAATGCGATATACGATAGAAACCCGAACAATTTATTTTTTGGATTGGGCGAAGCATCTATGAAAGGACTCAGCTATCATCCTCGGAATGACTATTCCCAACCAATTGTGACAAATGGTAATTTTCCAGACCAACAAGAATCGCAGGCATTCAGAAGAGCGCCTAATGCTGGAGAACCGCAATATCTAGATAACGCAGCATATAACACGACATTGCTAGCCAGAAATCCAATCTCTGGAATGGGATCTGTACCCGTTACTGACAAAAAATTCAATCGTTATGATCTCGAAGTCCCACAAGTCAATTTGAGTGCGGAAAATTCTTTTTTCGGCGGTCTCATGCGTCTCGTTGTTGGGACAAAACTTTCCAATAATATCGTTAGACGATATGATGGAACAATCCAAAAGGCAAGTGATCCTTATTATAGAAATACTCCTTTTGAATATGGTCATACTGTAGGGCTTGGAGGAACTCCTTTCGAGTTAAATGGAATTAGCGCAAACCAAGGTAACCTCCCCACTGTTAACGGCAAAACGAAAGTAACCGAAGACTATGAGCGCGGAAAAATTAAAGGCATCAATGGTGGATATGTAAATATTCTTCGCCTCGGTATAGTTTACGATAGTAGAGATTTTGAGCCTGATCCTAGTAAAGGTATTTTTGCTGAGTTAACGCATGAGCGTTCTTCTAAAGCAATGGGCTCTAACTTTGAATTCAATAGAACTCTCGGATCCGTGCGCGTATTTTATAGCCCATTTCCAAAAATATTTAAAAAGTTAGTCTTTGCCGCTCGTGGTGTATTTGTGCATAACTCAGGAAATTTACCATTCTTCGAATATAGAAATATGTGGACTACTGAAGGGGGTTTATCTGGATTAGGCGGTAGAACAACTCTCCGTGGTTATATCCAAGATAGATTCGTAGGGACTAATATGGGTTTTGCGAACTTAGAATTAAGATATCGCGTTTTAGAAATTCCGGGTTTTACATTTAACCTAGCACCTCTTTTTGACTTAGGTCGAGTTTGGGATACATTGGGAAGTGTAAAAGCAAATGCAGGAGATGGATACAAATATTCGTATGGATTGGGTCTTCGAATTATCTGGAACCAATCAACAGTCATTTACGCTGAATGGGCAAAATCAAGAGAAACCAGAACATCAGGCTGGCCTGCAGGTGCTCCATTCTCGGATTCTAATTTCTACTTCAACTTTGGACATATCTTTTAAGGAGTATACTAATATGACAAAACTAATTCGCTATTCACTTCTTACTCTTTTTATAACAGGTCTTTATAATTGTGAAGCCAAGCCAGAAAAGAGCTTTTATGGTATTCCAGCCGAAGATAAAAATCAAATTCTTGCGGGAATCCTTTTAAGCAATGGGACACAAGATATCGCACAAGGAACAGTCATTGATCCAAAATCTGGATTAGAATGGAAAAAATGCACACAAGGGCAAGCCTTTCGTGCAACCAATAATGACTGCCAAGGTGGAAAAGGTACTGCGACTCTCACAACTCCCGTAGACCAGGGACGTTATGGAGCAACTTTCTTAGCTTATTGCAATATTGAGGGTAATGACTGTAATACTTCTTCTCTTCCAATGACATTGAAAGCCGACACGATAACAGGGATTCGAAGTGATGCTTTCAATTCTTGCGCTACAGAAAATGCAAACAGAACGAACGGCTATACCAACTGGAGAGTTCCATCTTTTCCAGAATTACAATCATTAGCCGCTCTAGGAAAAGTAGTTCTAACTAGCAAGTTTCCAAATACACCGGATGATTATTTCTGGTCTTCTTGGAGCAACGAACAGGACTTATCCGGTGCAACTGCAAAAGCCATCTCTTTCTCTTTAGACATAATGGGAAAAGAACAAAACATTTCTAAGACAACAAGGTATTATGTTCGTTGTGTAAGAAATACAAACGGACAATAGAGAGTAACCGCTCTACCTAACCCTTCACCTCTCCCCAATCTTCTTTAACCTGAAATATTTTCTACAACTAAGCCCCTCTCCTTAAAGGAGAGGGGCGGGCTGGAAGCCGGGGAGAGGTGTCACTTCTTCTCTTGATAAAACACTACTGATTTAATTTCACCACCGCTTTCATTTCCAGTATAAATTATTTCTGCTCTTGTATTTAACGCTGGTGAGTAAATTTTATATTTCTGTATAGCATCATATAGTTTCAATGAATAATCGATAACTGTAATTGCAGTTTCAATTCCGATAAACCTTTCTCGCTTTATAGTCCTTTTTTCTGCCTTTTTTGTAATAACAAGCCATTTAAATAATCGAGAAGACTGATTCATTTTTTTAATATTATCTAGATCCAATGTAGTATCAGGCAAATGAGCATTAACCTGTCGAAAATGAACTTTTACAGGGTGATTGTTTTTTGCTGCCTCTTTTAGAGCTGTTGAGAGACTTAAATCAAATGTATCATCATCTAAATATTCGATCTCTTTGCAATTAGAATATACTGTATTACAAACATCTCCAAAATTTTTATGCACAAAAAAAATCATCATGATAACATGCGTCTTTGGATGATATAACACTTTCGCATTATAATTCTTTGTGTTCCTATATTTTATTGCATCTCTTGCTCTACCGTATATATCCCAACCCAAAAGACCTATATCTTTTACGAAAGGGATTTCAGAAAGTATTCCATCACGGTGACCAACATAATACGGCTCAATAGAAACCCTTCCTTCTTTCTTTGAAATTTCACGCAGATAATCAACAGTTGGCTCTAAGTCAGCATGATTAAGCTTACTATCATAACGCTTCATCTTAATTAAAATCTTTCCAGCATTCTCATTCATCAAATCATATATTTTACCGTCTAACTCCGAATAATTGCTATAGTCAACGTGAACACAATCATTAGCATTACAAGCAACTTGCTCATTATAACTTGGAGAGTCTTCCTTTATAGGAGTCAGTGCTTCTTCATTTTTAGATTCCGCTGTGACTTCTCCCTTTTCAACAACAGAATTTTCCGTTGTATTGCAATTTATAAAAAAAATAAACGGGGTTAATATTGATATAACGCTAAGTTTTAAATAGGAAATGGCTTTCATATTTTTTAACTAGTTTCCTCCGTATACGTCATAACTAGATACATCAATGCTTCCTCATCAGTAGGATTCGAATACTCATGCGGAACATCAGCGTTAAAATAAATTGCATCTTTTGGAACTAGCTCTTGCACTTCATCACCTACGCGTAATCTTAATCTACCGCTCACTACAACAATATTTTCAGTTGTTCCAGGAGGATGTGGCTCTGCTACTTCATGACCACCTGGCTTTAAAATTAATTCATAGAACTCTGTCTTTTTGTGACCGGTGAATGGAAATAATGCGCGAGTAGAAAAAACTTTTGTATTGGAATATAAAACTTTTGTATTTTCATAGCGAAGAAGCTGAACACCTTCTCTCACTTTGTCTTTTATCAAATCACTAAATGGAACGTTCAAGCCACTTGCAATTTTCCATAAAACAGAAATGGTCGGCGCACTTTTACCTTGTTCAATTTGAGAAAGCATCGCTCGGCTTACGCCACATCGGATTGCCAATTTATCCAGAGATAATTTTCTATTGTGGCGAATATTTTTTAAATTCTCTTTTACTGTCTCGATAATATGTTCAGAAGAATCAGATTGTGAACTACTGCTTTTCTTTACTTCTGCTATTTTGGATGTTTTCTTCTTCATGAAAGAATTATCCAATATAACGGATATATGTCAATTAAAAAAGTTTCTTTAGCCCCTGATTGATTGCATCTTCAACACCAGCAGGCAGTTTTTTCTTTATCTCGTCTTTTAATTTATCTCCTATAACTCCTTTTGCTAAATCCAAAATGGAAGGCAAATTAGCATTTAACTGAACATTTGGAGATTTGATATTTCCAGATGAGGTAAACGGTAGATTAACTCTGTCATTCTTAATTAGATTTCCTAAAATTTTATTTCTAATTTCAACAGGATTGTCTTTTTTCATTTGTGCTTTAATAGCTGAATCAACACCACTTATCGCTTTATCCGACTCTGCCTTCGAAGCAAGAACTCCACCTGTAAAACTATGCTCATTATTTTCTAAATGAATCCAGCTATTTTTTTCAAGCGTTAAATCATAATTTGGCGTTGGAAAAATTACTTGATTTAATAAAGTAATTTTGTTGGAAAAATAATTAATCTCTAGATTTACATCCCTCGTTAAGTCTGCCTTCTTTGAAAAACCATCTAACTTAATTCCCGCATTAGAAAGAACGGGCAATTTCCCTGAAAGAGCATCCATAATAGAGAGTCCATTTATATAACTCCCAGTTTTTAGAGTCAAATGATAATTAACCGATGGATTCACAAGACCCGTTTTTACTGCGAAGGGGGCAATCGAACCATTTGATTGAATTTTAAATAAACCTGTCTCCTGTCCTCCGGAATTGAAGACTGATAGATTTAAGTTTGCTATTAAATAAATAGAATTATGCTTTTCCAAATTTTCCGGATCAATATCTATATCAGTTAATAATACATTAACATTTTTCAAAGAAATCTTTTGAAGTGTTCTTTGAATAAATAGTTCAATCTCTCCATTTTCCATTCCAATCTTACCAATACTCGCTGAAATCGGCAAAGACTTTACCGTAAACGGCTTATTATCCTTATCCACAGAAATGGTTTCCTCTTTTATTTCTAATGCAGGATTTGGTTTTCCAAAAACGAGTTTAGGTTTGTGAAACAAATGCGTAAGGCTATTCCCATTTTCTTTTAATACAATACTAACAGATGGGCTTATCAACAAAAAACTTTTCAATTGAAAATTTCTTTTTAAAAGTGCCAAGAAATTTAACTTCAAATCTACTTTCTTAACTGAAAGAATTGGATTAACGGAAGGGGTTCTTTCTTTAAGCAAACTAGCGTTATCCGCGAAATGATCTCGCTCATGCAAACTCAAATCCTCTAACTCAACAGAAGATAGAGCAGAGAAAATACTGATATTCACTTTTTTTAAATCTGCCCGCGCATTCAAAGAACTTTCTATCTGACCTACAATAAAGTCCGGCGTTACGATAGAAGAAATAGAAAGAAGTCCGACGACTAAAACCGCAAGTATTAAACCAAAAAATACTGATATACCAATTAGAATTTTTTTCATAGATAACTCCTAGATTAGCGTAGAACTCACGTTAATTTAATTTAGAAAGATATCTAATTATAGCGACTAATGAAAATTAGTCTATTAGATTTTGAAAATTTATTTTTTAGTAACGACGGATTTTACTTTGCCTAGTTTACTGCGGAGGCGCATAACGGCTTTGGTGTGAAGTTGAGAGATTCTAGACTCGGTTACTTCTAAGACTTCGCCGATTTCTTTTAAAGTTAAATCTTCATAGTAATAAAGAACAATAACTTTCTTTTCTTTCTCGGGAAGAGTTTTAATTGCTTCAACGATTACATTTTTGATTTCTTCTTTTTCAATGATTACGTCTGGATTCATATTAGCTGGAGATTCTAACGTCTCCATAAAAGAAACTTCGTCGTTTTCATCGCCTAAAAACCAAATATCGTTTAAGGATACTAACGATGTGCCGCTAATCTTCGTAAGTAGCGTTGCAAGCTCATCAACAGAAACGCCAAGTTCTTTAGCAATCAATTCATCTTCAACAGTCTGCCCTTCTTTATTTTCCAGCATTCCGATGATTTGCTCTAATTGCTTTGCCTTCTGACGAATCGAACGAGGAATCCAGTCAACTGAACGTAATTCATCAAAAATACTTCCACGAATACGAGTCATTGCATAAGTTTTAAATTTTATTTCCCTTGCAGGGTCAAATTTTTCGATAGCGTCTAATAAGCCGAAAACGCCATAGCTAACTAAGTCATCGAATTCTACGTTTTGAGGCATACCGATGGCAACCCTACCTGCAACGTGTTTTACAAGTGGTGAATATTTTTCAACGAGGTAAGCTCTGATCTCTGAATTCTTGGAGACTCTATAGTCTTTCCATAAAGAGGTTTCGTCAAATTGATTGTATTTGTCAAGCAGCCTAGACATAATCCGATTTTTATTATTTTCTTTATGGTTTACAAATTACAATCATTTTATTTGAATTTCGATAGATTATTTACTTATTTTGCATATATTTGCCACAGAGGCACTGAGAAACAGAGGTTTCGGAGATTGATATTAGTTTTATTAAAATGCATCCTAATAAAGAGAGGTGATGTAAAATTCGTCAATCTCTCTGTGCCTTGGTGCCGCCTCTATGGCAATCTTATTGCTTGGGAGTTTCTGGTTCATCTTGGGACATAATCGTTCGAATTGCTTCTGCCATTAGCTTTGGCTCATTCTTAATAGCAATATTACTAATGACTATATGATCTCCGAACTTACCATCTTTCATTTTGGCTGCTGGAATGTCTCCTCCACCAAAATCACTGCTCATCGACTCATCTGATTTGGCTAATTTGATTTCTCCATCGGAAGAAAAATCTCCACCAGCAGCATAGGAATCTCCCCCGCTACGGCGAAATCCAATACCACCGCCCAACTCGGCAAGGAAATCTAAAAACTCAGGAACTTTTTTTTCAAAAACCATATAAACGCCGAAGCCTAGACCCCCAAAGATTAATGCTCCGATCCCTGCGACTAAAGAAATATGTACCAAGCGATTACCTGTAATGAATCCACATGTAATACTTACAAGTAATGCTATCGCAAAAAAAACTATAATAAATTTGACTTGCAGAGAATCCTCCTAGGTATTCGGGATTAGAGAATGTAAAAATTTCCTGAAATATGCCATCATTTTGGGTTGTGTTTGATACGGATCTATTGCTATATTTGCAACTGTCCCTGTTATCTGATATAAATTTTCGGCAGCTTTGCTATTTGGAGCAGCTAATAAAAATGGTTTTTGTTTGCGAACGCTTCTTTCAATTTCATCGTCATGAAAAAGAAATCCAACATTAGTAGGCTTTATTCCCAAAAACTTGTAAGTAATCTCTGTAATTCGCTTTACTACTTTATTTCCTTCTTGTTCCGTTCGAATCCTATTTACAATGAAGCTAATCTTCTTATTCTTATCTAAGGATATCAAAGATTTAATTAATCCATACGCATCTGTAACGGAAGATGGATCAGGTGCAATGACGAGAATGACTTCATTTGCATACAAAGTAAAAGCGATTACATTTGGACCGATTCCCGCACCCGTATCTATTAGAATATAATCATAACTATCCAATTCAGAAAAGCTATGTATTAATTGGTCGCGACTTTTATCATCTAGGTTAGCGAATTGCGGATAGCCATTTGCTCCCGGAATTACATCAACCCCTTCTGGAGTATGAAATACAATATCCCGAATCGATCTATGTCCTTTCATTACATGATATAAGTTAAATTTAGGAAGAAATCCTAAGAGAACATTGACATTCCCTAACCCCAAGTCACCATCAATGATGAGAACTTTTTTACCTGCCTTTGCAAGAGAAATTCCAAGATTAACAGTAAACACTGTCTTACCAACTCCACCTTTACCGGAAGCAATGGCTATAATTTTACTAGCCAATCCTTTGTCCCCATCAGACTCTTTTCTAAGGCTATTTTTTTCTGATATAAGGGTTTGCTTCGGCTCCATTACTTCCTTTAAGGAGAGTTAGCTATTTGCTACTGTGTCCCCTTTTAATTCTTTTATTTTGTCTGGACTTACTACAATCTCTGAAAATGATTTTTTGCTGGCTGAAATAATATCAAAAGGAACTTCTTGCCCCAGGCTAAAAAAGGAAAATGCCTTACTATTCTGATCAGCCAGTTCTAGTACAGGACTTACATAATCTGCTTCATCTATTTTTGTCAATATTATTCTCTTATACCCGAGAGTTTCATAAGCACCCATCACCGATTTAAGATTGCTATAGGAGGAAGTCGCAGGCAAGACTAAGATATTTTCAATTTGATCTTTCTCTCCAAATGCATCTCTATACTGCTTGATTCTAGCATAAAAATCCTGATTTTTATGGTTATAGCCCGGCGTATCGACTAAAATTAATTCAGATCCATCTCTTAATAAATGCTCCTGTAAACGTTTAACATCTTTGACAGGATAGAACGGTATATCCATAGTATCCGCATATCTCTTCAACTGTTCAATAGCGGCTATCTTGTAATTATCCGTTGTATAAAGAGAAACCATGCGTCCCATATGTAAGAAATACTTGGCTGCAAGCTTTGCAACCGTTGTAGTCTTTCCACTTCCTGTAGGTCCGACAAAGAAGATAACTTTGCGTTTGCCTCTAGAAGTTCCTGCAAACAAATCAGAGTCTATGCTAATTCTATCTTCTAATATTTCCGCAAACTTTTCATTAACCGCAGCAGGTTTTTCTTTATCTACTACTGATAAATGCTTGTCTGTCTTAGAAATTAACTCCTGGATATAATCTGCACTCATTCCCTCTGAGATTAATCTTTCTTTTAATCTCTTTAAATAACTAGATTCCGTTATCGTTGTGATCGTTTTCAAGTTTTCTTTTTTACTTATCTCATCTTTAATAGAAAGACCTAAATTACTTCTATTGGAAGCAGAAATTATTTCAGCGGGTAATAACGGTTCGTCTTTTTCAAGAGGCCTGAGTCCAACGAAAGGTCTATCTTCTTGCACTAACGGTTTTAAGTCATGAAGGCTTTTTTTACGAGTATCATCTTCCGACTTTTGCCTTAGAAGTTCTTTTAGATCCTGTAGTTTTTTTTCCACTCGATCTTTAGAAGTTTGCTGTTCAGGAATTCCAATTTCTATTTCATAAAATTTCTTGGACATGAGTTTAGTTCCCATTAGCCCACCCTCTACAACCACTCTCTGGTTATACACATGTGCTTCCGGTCCATATTTCATTTTCATTTGCATGAAACAATCTTGAATATCTTTTCCTTTAATCTTTACAAAATCCATTGTTATACCTCTTAATAATAATTTCTAACTCAAAAAGATTACCACCGATGAGCACCGATTTCACCGATAGATTTATTTTTTTAATATTTTTTCTATTTATAATACTATCTTGATTAATTCCTACTCGTAGCAACTCGTGTTCCCTCAGTAGATTGTACATTAATAACTCCATCCATAACCGTTTTAGTAGAAGACTGAATTTCTTCTATTGCTAATACTGCAAAATTTCGTGGAGGAAATTCTTTTGCAAACATATATGAAAGTGGCATACGAATTGGTCTACTCACAACAAAAATAGGAAACTTACCTTCACTATGGCAACGGTTGTATTCTCTTGCCGCAGCCTCGATGAGCTTATTGTAATAATCCGGCGGAATTGAAATTAGACTTCCTTCAATCGGATCTATTACAACACCTTTGCTGAGTCTATCTGTTACCCGCGGGTCGAGGGTAATCACATGTAACTTCCCATCTGCACTCAAATAGTCAATAATAATTTGCTTCGCTATCGCCTGACGCACATTTTCAGAAAGGAAATATGGATCAGGATTTCTTGTTACATTATTTGCAATTGATTCTAATATTGTGCTAAGATTACGAATACCCAAACCTTCTTTGAGTAAATTTTGCAAAACTTGCTGAATCAGTCCAATTCCAACCTTCTTGTCTTCTAATTCTCCAACCAGAGTAGGATGGGTTCCCTTTTGGTGCTCCAATAGACTTTTCACTTCTTCTCTTCCAAGAATAGTAGATGCATGATTAGAAATTAATTCTTTAAGATGAGTTACGATCACAGTCGATGAGTCAACTACCGTATAACCCTTGTTCTCCGCATCAATCTTATCATTTGGGTCAATCCACTTCGCCTTATATCCAAATGTAGGCTCAATGAATTCTTCTCCCTTCACTGGCTCGGTAACTTTTTTTGCATTATCCAAAGCCATTAATCTATCAGGACGAATTTTACTTTCCCCTACAACAACACCGTGAATTTTAATTGCATAGGAATCCTGGTTCAATTCCAAGTTATCAAGAATTCGAACAGCAGGAATTACAAGCCCGGTATCAATCGCAAATCGTCTGCGCAAGTTAGAAATCTGGTCGAGCAAGACTCCACCTTGGTTTGTATCAACGAGCGGAACTAGATTTAAACCAAGCTCCACTTCAATTGGATCAGTGCGTAACTCTTTATAATAATCAGGCTTCTTCTCAACTTTGCCTTCGCCTGCCTTTTTCTCAATAGCGGCTAATGATTCCTTTGCGTTTCTGTCAATGGAGTACGCCAAGTAGGCGAAGCTCAATGAGAATAAAATTAGCGAGAAAAATGGAAGCCCTGGAATTAATGCTGCAAGACCCAAACTACCTGACACCACATACAATGTTTTAGGATTATTAAATAACTGCGCTTTAAATTCATCTGCAAGTTCCGACTCAGATCCTGCGCGTGTAACAATCATACCAGTAGCTGTTGTAGAAAGTAAACTTGGTATTTGCGATACGAGTCCATCCCCGATTGTAAACTTGCCATAAGTCTCAATCGCAGAAACAAAACTTTCTCCCCGAATCGAAACACCGATAATAATACCACCGATGAGGTTAATCGCTGTTATGATGAGTCCCGCGCGCACGTCCCCTTGCACGAACTTACTCGCTCCATCCATTGCCCCATAAAAATCTACTTCTCTTTGAATCTTCTTTCTTCTTTTCTTTGCTTCTTCTTCGTTGATATTTCCGCTAGATAATTCCGTATCAATCGCCATCTGTTTACCGGGTAACGCATCGAGAGTAAACCTTGCAGCGACTTCCGCAATACGAGTAGCACCTTTGGTAATAACTAAAATTTGCACAATCGTTAAGATTAAAAAGATAATAAAACCAACTACGTATTTGCCAAGCCCTGTTCCACCACCTACCACGAAAGTTCCAAAAGCATCAATGATATGGCTATTGAAACTAGCGCCTTGCGAAAGAATTTGTCTCGTAGTAGAGACGTTAAGCGCCAAACGAAACAAAGTAGTAATCAAAAGCAAATTTGGAAAAATTGAAAAATCAGAAGGCTCTTTTGTTGAAAGAGATGTTAAAAGAATAATGAGAGAAGTAGCAAGACTCACTACAATGAGCAAATCCAGTATTAGCCCCGGTAGAGGGACAATCAACATCGCAACAATTGCGATGACGCCGACTCCCATTACAACATCTGATTGATTATACCATTTTTTTTCTTTCATTAAGCAACTCTCCTGAATTTATCCAACCTGGATATAATGATAGAAACTGCCCTAAAAAACTTAGAGGGAATTTCTTCATCTACTTCTACTTCATCATACAATAATCTTGCTTGCACTCTATCTTCTACTATGAGAATCCCATGTTGTTTTGCTAACCGTCGGATCATGAGCGCCAACTCGTCAATACCCTTTGCAGTTACCACAGGCGCTGCATGAATTTTGGGGTCATAAATCATTGCAACAGAATAATGGGTAGGGTTTACAATTACGACATCTGCTTTTGGAACTCTTTGTAGCATTCCTCTTCGAATAAAGTCACGAACCATTTGTCGCCTGCGGTTTAATAAAGATCTATCCCCTTCGCTTTCTTTCATTTCCTGCTTTGCTTCTGAAGGAGTCATTTTAATCGAGTCTTCAAATTCTGCTTTCTGATAAAAATAATCGTAAATGCTGAGGGCAAATAAGATAATCCCCACAACTAGAAAAATTTTTACAGAAGAAAGGGCTAACAACCGTAATGCGCCTTTTACTCCCATATCACCCATAAGTAGAATTGGAAGAAAATCCATCGAAATAATAATATAACTAACCCAACCAATGATGACGATTTTACCAAGAGCTTTAATTAGATTGTATAAAGTATTTTTAGTAGGCAATACTTTTCCAAACTTGGGAGCAATCTTACTAAAATTAAAACTTACCGCTCCCGGAGCAAACATAAATCCTACTTGCACAACATTGCCAATGACGGCAGCCAAGAAAGTCACAGTTAAAATCGGTAGAAGCAAAGATGCAATATCCGCAGAAGCAGATTTCAAAAGAATTCCAAATTCCTCATTATTAAATTCAGTTCGCATTGCAAAGTCTTGAAAGTATTTTTTAAACAAAACAAAAGATCTCACAAAAATATAATTTCCGAGTAAGTAAAGCGCAATGATAGAGCTTACTAAAACAAGAGCCGCTGGAAGTTCATTCGACTTAGGAACGTTTCCCTTATCTTGCTCTTCCCTTCTTCTTCGCTCACTACCTTCCTCTGTCCGACCTTCATCTTCAGCGGCAAATAGCTGTAAGTCAATTAAATACTCTTCGACTAATATCATCGCTTAGGCCACTCGCTTATTAGGGTATTTAATCTGTCGAAGGTAAGAGTAAAACTTGCTTCCATTTGTTTGTCAATGAATGGAATTGTAATGATTAATACGACTAAGCCCACAAAAATTTTCGCCGGAAAACTAAGCTGCATGATATTCATTTGTGGAGCAGCCTTACCCATAATAGCCTCCGCAATTGTAACTAAAATTAAAATGCCAAGCACTGGTAGAGAAATTTTAAATGCAACGATAAACATCGCGCCTACCGCATATTCAAAACTCTTTAACAAGCCAATATTCACTTCTTTTGTAAATGTCAAAAGTTGAATTTTCTGAAATGAATAAGCAATGCTCTCGAGTAAAGTTCGATGCGCACCGACAGTCAGAAAAATCAAAATCCCCATTAAGTTTTTTAGTGTGCTGATTACAGGAAGGGAACTCTGGCTGACTGGGTCTAGCACTTCCGTATAACCAAATCCCATCTGAACACTAAAAAATTCTCCCGCCATTTGAAATCCTGCGAAAATAATACTCACTATAAAGCCAATCAATACCCCAATCAAAGCTTCCGAAAGAATCACAAGTGCATACTCTCCCATGCCCGCAGGAACTGCATGTAGATAATTTGCAGTAACCGGAAATAGAATAAGAGAAAGTAAGAACGCAAGCATAACCCTAACTTGAAATGAAATTGCCTCCGAAGAATACACTGGGGCAAGGCTGAATAACCCCATGATCCTAGCAAAGATCATCATAAAAGCTTGAAAGTTATTTACAAAAGACTCTATCATATTTTCTCAATCATCATAAAAATATTTCGCGTATAATCAGTCATTGTTCGCACCATCCACGACGCAAAAATAATTATCACAATAAATATAGCAATTAAGCGAGGAACAAATGCAATAGTCGGCTCTTGAATAGATGTTGTCGTCTGAATAATACCTAGTATCAGACCAACGATAAGTGCAGTAATTAAAATAGGTGCAGAAATCTTAATCGTGATAAACAAAGCTTCTCTAATTAAACTAACAACATCGACTTCGGTCATTTATAACTCCTCACAAGCTCAAAGACTAATAAATTCCAACCATCGATTAAAACAAAAAGAATTAATTTAAAAGGTAAGCTTATCATTACAGGGGGTAACATCATTAAGCCCATAGAAAGTAAAGTAGAAGCAACTACAATATCAATGATAATAAATGGAATAAATAAATATATCCCAATAATAAATGCCTTTTTTAATTCCGAAAGCATGAAAGCAGGAATTAAAACATAAGAAGGAACTTCTTCAAAAGATTTTACTTGTTTTACTTTACCCAATTTCAAGAAGAGAGCAACATCTTTAGTTCCGGATTTTCCGATTTGCCTCATCATAAACTCACGAAGTGGAACCATCGCCTTCTCAAAAAATGCGTTAGTCTCAATCTTTCCATCTAAGTATGGCGTTAGCGCCTTATCGTTGATAGTCCCAAGAGTCGGCGCCATGATAAAAAAAGTCATGAAGATAGCAAGCCCGACCATTACTTGATTTGGAGGTAAGTTTTGAACGGCTAACGCGCGTCTAACAAAGTCCATTACAATTACAATTTTTGTAAAAGAAGTAACTGACATGATTATTGCAGGGGCTAATGAAAGAATAGTCACTAAAAACAAAATCATTAAAGAAAGACTTGTCTCTTTAGGATTTTTTGCTTCGTTCACATTAAAGCTGAGATTAGGAATTGGGATTCGAGTATTTGTACTCTGGGCATATACCTCAGCGCCAATTCCAAGAATAAATACAGTTAGAAAACTAATTAGAATAAATTTCAAAAGAGGTTTTAAGGATAATAGGTATTTAACCCAACCGTTTAAAATTTTAAATACAAAAAAATTTTTTGTCCTTGATTTAGTATTTTTAGCACGTATAGTTTTATTATGTCTCATACTGTATTAGGAGAAATTATCTGAAGATTTATTTCCCTTACTCCCAGAAAGATCTGATCTTTCTTGTTTCAATTTTTCCAATCTTTCCAGTTGACGAAATTTAATTTCATCCATAACTTCTTCATCATTAGTTTCAGAAGTTTTCTGATTTCCAGAACCGATTCCAGCTTTGAAATCAAGATTTTTAAAAGTTCCCATGAATACTTCTAAGAAATTTTCCGACTGCGGTTCATGGGTTTCTTTTGAATGATAAATTTTTTCCTTAATCTCATTAGAATCAATTTCTTTGATAAGGTTTACTGAGCCATCCGAAACACCAACGACTAGCAACATACCAGAAATATCCACAATCTGTAATTGCTTATTAGGGGCTAAGGACAAACTAGCTAGAACGCGCATTGCATCTTTGACCGGATACATATTCTGTCTATTCTTAGAAATGAATTTTAGCACATAATACATAGCAGCCGTTAGAATTCCAAAAACCAAAATAACTTTTACTAATGTCCATAAAAGACTAGACGGCTCTTCTTCTCTCCTATATCTTTCCTCAACAGGATTAATTGGTTCATTTTTTTTATCTACCGGCTTTTTATTATTATCCTCAATTACCTGTTTAGATGAATCCTGCCCCAATTCCTTTTGGAGCAATTGATCCATTTCATCTCTCTCACCTGCAAATAGTGCAGACTGGAATAAAAATACAAATAAACATACTTTTCCAATGTAGAGAAATGATTTAAACATGTGACTTATGAGGATAACTTTCATTATTTGCTTTCGTTCTTAATCCTATCTGTCGGACTTACAATATCAGTCACGCGAACACCGAAGTTTTCATCAATGACAACAACTTCCCCTTTTGCGATCAGCTTCCCATTTACCAGTAAATCGACAGGCTCGCCAGCAAGTTTATCTAACTCGATAATTGAACCTTCTCCTAATCCCAAAATATCCTTGATGTACATTTTAGTTCTACCGAGTTCTACAGTGAGTGACATTTGCACATCCATGAGCAAATTAAGATTAGTCGCACCAGAGGGAGCACCCGCCGTAGAAAGAGAAGGAAAACTAACTCCCTTAATTCCAATTTGAGGACCAGAACTCGTCATCCCTATGTTAGCTGACTGACCACCAAAATTTGAAGGGCTTACATTTACATTCATACCGCCACTACTATCTCCATATCCTGTTCTATTTGGTGTTCTTCTGCTCAGGGCAAGAATCTCGTCCGCCATGCTTTTAGAAATTATATAATGAACTTTAAAAACTCCAATTCCGTCGATGGTTAGGGTTAACGTTGTTCGAATTAAAGTTTTTCCATCAGGCAAAATTAAATCACGAGGAGATTTTGAACTAGATACATCCACTGGCGAGCCAGAAATAGGTGCAGATATTTTCATACCAATTTGAACCGTTACGTTTCCAATAACGGAGGTGAATCCTTGCTTCAAAGTATCTAACTGAGCAGTTTCCATCGCACCTGTAGACAACCCACCCATTAAAACGTGCGCGATCTTGGAACCATTTTCCATCGACATGATGAGACAAGCCCTTCCATTTACTGTACCTGTTAAGGTAGAAAATAAACAAACTGAGCCTGCGCCAATTTCTGCACTTATATCTACAGCACTCTTAGCCTCAGGCAATGGATTCGCAAATTTTACACTCTTGGAAAGTAGCGTTCCAAGCATTCCGCCAGCTGTTGAAAAAGCAGCAGTTAAAATTTCAGTTAGAGCATCTTTATCCAAGGGAGATAAATCATCTCCGCCACCACCTCCGCCACCGGAGTTGCCAGTGTCATAGGAAGGAGTTTCATCCGCTCCTTGTAAAAGTGCGTCTATTTCATCTTGTGAAAGTGAGCCGTCTCCCATAGTTAAAGTATCTCCATTCTAAATTTTAATATGTGACATAATCAAAGGATTTCTGTCATCCACAATTTTATTGTAAGACAAAAAAAATTATTTGCTTAAAGTTTTCTAAGTAGATTAACGACAAAAAGCCTCTATGAGCTTTATAGAAAATTCAACTATTGCAGAAATATATTCAAAATGAGAAAGTTTTGATTTTTTCCAAGATCAATCCAATTAAATTGGAGATGCGTATTGTTATCAGGAAAGTAGAATGTCCCAGCTTTCTCTGAAAGTTGTAATTGTTTTTTATATTCTGCTTGGATGGAGTTACGATTTTCTACTCCCAGTTCAGATGGAAACAATTGACTAATGATTGTCCTTCGCATTCCCATCGCTCTTAAACTAGAAAGCATCGTCGGCACATCTTGCAATTCTTCTAGAACGAACATCATTTGCCCGGGGTATAAATTTTGAGTATTGAGAGGCTGTGCATAATCGCGAAAAATAATAGGAGTAGCATGATCCGCAACTTTTCTAAGCTCCTCATTAAACTTTGCTACATTCTTCCCAGCTCTTTGCATCCATTGATAATTTTGAAAGGTAGAGTATATAGATGCAATTACAAGAAATGCAATCGTCATCTGTAAAACTTTGCCTAAGTTTTCTTTTGAATCAACATTGGTACGGAAATAATTCTGAATGCAAGAAATGCAAATCGCGCTTGCTAAACTAAAAATAGGATACATTCCGAATAAATATCTTGGTGCGCGATGATCTCCATGATTTGGAGATGTCAATAATATAGAAATAAAACCAATCAAAACGATAACAAGAAGAAACCGCTCTTTCGTCAAAAGCTCTTTTACAAAAAAAATAATGGAAAGAAGAACTAAGACAAACGGCGATTGGTAAAAAAAGCCTCTAGTGTTAGAAAAAAGTAAATCCCGAATAATGTCGATTCGCCCTAATAGCCCAGGAGAAGCGTCATCTGTCAGCGTTAACGCAAAACGTAGTCCGAGAGGGTGTCCATGAATAAAAAAATTCAAATACAATAAAGAAATAAACGGCAAAATAAATCCCAGTAAAGAATAGACTGCAATTTTAAAAAAACTCTTCTGGTAAACAAAAACTAGACTTATACCACAAGCCAAAATCACAAAGACCATTTCAAGTCTGAAATAAAGAGATACAGCTCCAAAAAAACCAAATAGAATTAAGGAATAACTCTCTTGCCTCTTATAATAGATATTAGCAAAATAAAATCCAAGCGTTATCCAAAAAATAGCGAGCGGATATTCATGAAAAACCAAATTATAAGTAGTGGCAGTCATTCCAAAGGAATATAAAATTAAACTCAAATTAATATATGAATTTTCTAATTCATATAATTTTCCAAGTTTGTATAATAAAAGCAGAGTCAGTAACAAAGAAATATAATTTAACACATAAAGTCCGTTAACCCCTAAGCCCTGATAAAATGGAGCATTCAGTAATGGGAAATAGGGCGGGAAATCAATGTAATACTTTTCGCCTACTTTACCGATAAAAGGTTTTTTAAAGGGGAAGAAATTGTAATTCGTGTCAACCTTCTCGCCTTTGTATTGAACGGAAAATGTAGAATAGCCGCTATTTACAATATCCTCTACTTGAATAAACATTAAACCAAAATCACCAAATTGCACGCCCTTAACAGGATTAAGGAATATGAGGAAAATATAAATTATCCCAATGAATAAGATTGTGCGAATGGGTTGAACGTTGGTTATTTTATCAATCATAGTCAGTATAAAAAAATCATTCCAATTTATATTGATAAATTTCTATTTGTTTTAAAGTCTGCACTCCAGTAAAAATAAGTTCAGAGGAAAGAAGTTTTAAATATGCTTCTTTTTCTTCTGGTTTCATTCTGTAAGAAAACAATTCAGGATTCTTAACATATGTAAAATCAGAATGATAGAATGAAATACTCTTTGCTATTTTCTTTTCTTTCACATTTTTCAAAAAGATGGAAAGATCTTCTTTCGTAAAGATTAAGACATTAGCAGTATCTAAATAACCTGTCCCGGTATGGTTTATCAAAAAAGAATTTTGAAATATGCGAACGTCTGATTTTACAACATCAATCTCGGATTGAAATTGTTTCAATTGCTTTGTAGCTATTGTTAAAAATTTGAAACCAGCAAAACTTAAGGCAAGAGAAATAAAAAGGGAAAAGTAAATCAAAAACCTTGGAAATGGTTTTACTTTATTCTCATAGAAAGAAATCTTTTGAAAGAAATGATGAAGTAAAATTGCATTCGGTAAAAGCGCATGAACTAAATAACGAGGACCCCAAGTTACTACTCCGTCATTTGGAGCTGATATAGCGGCAAATGGCAAAAATAGTAAGAGAGTAATCACTATTAACTTATCTTGATTTGAACATTCTCGAAAATTTTTCGGAAGGGTGAAATAAAAAAGCGAGACAAAAAAAAGTGGGGCAAATACAAAATAGCCTACTTTATACTTTCCCGCAAATAATAAAGTAGTAGTCTGTATTATCCGCTCTAAAACTGTTTGAGTAAAGCCCGATTTATTTGCCAAATATCTAGGTCCTAAAATATGTCCGTAGTCCCAAAAATTAAAAGCCAAAAAAGCAAGCGTAGTAATTCCAAATCCCATTCCAAATATAAAAAAGCGCATGAATTCATTTTTATTCTGAAACTTATACACAAGCAAGAAACCAAGAGAAAGAGAAGTAAATAATAAGATTCCCTCCAATCGAAGCCAGACACCGAGTCCAAGTAAAAATCCAGCAAATAGCATTTTAAAAGGGAAGAGAGACGATTCATCTAAAGAGCGAATATACAGCATTAACCCCAAAAATGTAAATAAAACGGTATAAATATTCTCAGAGTAATCTAATGCAAGCGGTAAAAGATAACTACATAAAGCAACAACGATCAAGATAAAATTATTTACTTCAAATTCTTTTTGAAGAAGAAAAACCAATAACAGGAATATTCCCAATCCAATAAAGGGAAATATTTCTGGCGGAGAGATTTTTAGAACCAGCGCGGAGATAAACGAAAAGAAAATAGGGTATTGACCAAGATGACGGTTACCCAATGTTAAATGATAGGCTCCGGGAAAAGGATAGAATCGAAATTCCGGGTCAAGACTAGAAGCGTTGTATCTCAAATCCTCCGAAGTAAATCCACTTTTTATTATGGAATCTGCCTGAACTAATTTGTTTAGGCTATCGCCCGTAAACATATAAGAAGGATTTAGCGCATAAATATAATATACCCCAATTAGGAAAATGATTATCCAAGTAAAAATTGATTTATTTCTATTTATCAAATTCATTCTTTGCCTACATCACCATCGGGATGCATCTTGGAATGAGTTTAAAATGAAATTCATGTGTTTGCAAAAAATCCATCTCACGGATCTCGCCATCTATTTCCTGTGAAAGGGTTCGTTCTGGAATAACATGAACTTCTACTCCTTTGAATTCAGTAACCCCTGTCATGTTTGCAATATTTCCAGAATATATTTTATGCGATTCGCTGATTAATTTTCGTTTAGGAATATTAGCAACTAATACTATATCAAAAATTCCATCTTCAATACTTGCACTTGGAGCCCAAATCATTCCACCTCCACTGAAGCCGGCATTGCAAACAAAAAAGTTTACAACTTCCGCTTCTGTTTCTTGCCAATTGCCATCAGTTTGTTTAATTCGAATTTTACATTTAGCAGGAGTATATTTGAACAAGACAGTGAGAGTATGATAGAAATAAGCCGCCATTCCAAATTGAAACGAAGATGCTTTCATCTGTCGATTCATATCCCCACCCATACCAATGGAAGTGATATTGATAAAATAAAATGGCTCTTTCCCATGCTCCAATGTAGAAAGACCGCAATCTACAAGTTTGAATGAGTTATTTTTTAGTGCATCCATGTAGTGAGACGAATGCTTGTTAAGTGTCTTCATGAAATCGCCACCGGTTCCCAGATTTATAACGCCCACAGGAATTTCTGTTGGAATCAAATGTCCATTTTCAAAGTAGCCATTAACCGCTTCATTGACTGAGCCATCTCCGCCGGCAATCAATATCTGATCGTATTCTTTTTTCTGTAAAATTTCTCGCACTTTTCTCGTACAATCTTTCGGGGCTGAAGTAAAATAAACATCGAAGAATCCGAGATGATCTTCTAATTTAGGTCTCATCTTATCAAATGCTACGCGAGAGGCGCCATGGCGACTTTTAGGGTTTAGAATTACGATTCGTTTCATACTGCAATTGATTTTTCAGCATTCAATAAATGGCAATAAAAAAAATTGTTAACGATTACAATTATGGGAAAGAAAAATTTAACCTGCAATTCGTTTGAACTTTAGCAATCTTACAAACATTAAAACTGAATCACGAATTAGGTTGACTTTGGAGCCCGGGATATCAGACCAATCAATTGGAATTTCTATGATTTTGAAATTCGATTTATGAAATAAAATTAGAACTTGAGTATCCCAGAGCCAGCGAAAGTCAGAAATGCGATCTTTAATTAGATTGAATTTCTCTCTTTTAAAAATTTTGAGTCCGCTCTGGCTATCATAAACCGGAATAGAAAAAAGTAAGTTTAAAATCGTAATGAAAACCCTTCCCGATAAATGTCTTTTCAAAGAGCGACTTACCGTTTTTCCAAGAATTCGAATTCTAGAAGAAATAATCATATCATCTTGTTGATTTTTTTGAATGTACTGAATAAAGTTTTCAACTTCATAAGGAGGAATAGCGCCATCTGCATCGACAAATCCTATGTAATCCCCATTAGAATTTTCAATTCCATACTGAATTGCTCCGCCCTTACCTTTATTGACTTCATAATGCTTCAATTGAATTTTGTTTGATAAGCAGGGAGTAATTCTTTGGCTTAGTAATTCAAAGTCTTTCGTAGAACTGCCATCATCTACAATAATTAACTCTATCGGGTATTTCTCTACAAGAGATTTTATTGAATCTAAAAAAATTGGAAGACGTTTGGATTCATTATAGCAAGGTATTATAAGGGAAATTTTCATATTTTAAATTCTGACTTCTAATATCATCAAAAAATAAATATATTTCTAAAGCCAAGTCGAAAGTCTATTTTGCGATGAATAAAAACACTTACAATTAGAAGTTATTATGCATATAAATAAAGCAAGAAATATCCGAAATCGAATTTAAAATTCAATTGCCTGTAGCAAGCCCACCGCTATATGCCAAACCCTCAGAGTGAAAACTAATCTATTTTTCTAATTGAACTATTTCAATGTATAGAAATTTATACAAGAAGCTATGAAAAAATTTATAAACTTGCTTAACGTAATTTTTGATTCTAAACTCAAATGGATTTTTTTTATGACATTCCATTTTTTCTTTCGATTGCCTTATTTTTTAAACGGCGAAAAAAGAATGCATGGCGATGAGGCATTTCATTGGCTAGTCAATCAAACTAATTTGAATGGAAATTTCACTCTTCATCCATTTAATCATTCTTATTTAGGAGTCACAGATTTTTTATTCGTATTGCCGTTCTATCCACTCTTTGGAAATTCTGGACTAAGCAATCAATTAGGGCTTTGGATCATGTATGGTCTCTTCGCTTTTTTTACAGTGAAGGCAACCGAATTACTTTTTGGTAAAAAGGAAAGCCAACTTGTTTATTATTTGCATCTGATTCCATCTTCTTTCTTAATGATTCTCTCAGCTACGTATCATGGCGGACATTTTGGAGCGTATGTATTTTGGATCGCGGGATTTTATTTTTATTTAAAAATAATTAAGCAAGACTCAACTCAAATAGATACTTCTTCGGCATTATTCTTTGGGGCATTTTGGGGTTTATCTTATTATACCTCTCATCTTACTTTATTAAGCATTGGAGTTTTTTTGCCACTATGCTTGTTATTTCTTCTAATCACTAAACCGGATGAATTGAAAGTTTTTAATAAGATAGGTTTATTTATTATCATTGGTTTACTCATTGGATTAATTCCGGAGGCGTTAGGAAAATTTATCGTTCCCTTTGAAGCTAATCATAATAGCGATTTTCTTGCGAGACCTTTTTTCTATTGGAAAAATAATTTATATGTGTTGCTTCATTACGAATGGGAATCGATTGCAGGAATTTTTGCACATCCGTTCATGAGGTATTATGGATTCTTCTTTGGAACAAAAGAGCAAACTGTAATTTATATTATAAGTATAATGATAACTCTTATCATGACAGCATTTCCAATCGTATTTATTATAAAATCCATCCGAGAACAGGGATTAAAAATAACTAACTTTCGATTTTACTTTTTTGTGGGCTACTTCGCGTTATTTGCGATTACTTTTATTTTAATTCTTTGCATCAACAAAGAACTAGATGATTTTGGCGTTAGATATTTGATGCCAGTAATATCAATCAGTCCTTTCCTATTTGCTTACACGGCATACGCTTTAAAAGAAAAAAATCCCAAGTTTTTCTATGCGTTAGTCTCCCTCATTTTTATTATTAACGTAGCCGGATACCTACAAGGTTATACAAGAAAAGCATTTTACGAATTTGAAGGAAGTCCTGGCGCGAAGGAAGTTTCCGAGTTTTTAAAATCAAAAGAAATTAAATATAGTTTTGCAAATCACTGGATTACATATAATCTTATAAAAAATTCAAATCAACAGCATCTATCAGCTCCATTCCTAGGGGAAAATATTCATTACCCTCCAATGCATGATTTCATTGATAAAGAATCCAACTCTCATACTATTGCAATTATACAAATGGATGTGCTACTAGATTGGCATAGAGATAGATTAAAAAAAGATGATAACAACGAAAAATATTTAGATATGGCAGAAGGAAAATTTAAAGTCATCGAAGAAAAACTAATCAATAGATGGCAGATTTATATTTGCAAGAAGCAGGAAGGACTCAATCCATAAATCATCTTGCGTGATACTCGGAGTATTCTAATGAAGAAAAAAATTTTTCTATTTGTATTTATTTTAATTAACCTGGCAATTTTCGAAGCTGTCCTCACTGCTTTTGATCCTGAAAGAATTCTAGTAAAAGGATTCGATAAAGAAATGCTATTTCGAATGTATCCAAACAAATCAGGCAAAGTTGTGTCAGAAGAATATTCTGTCCCTGTGGAAACAAACGCAAACGGATTCAGGCAAAAGTTAGAGCCTAATACAGAGTATTCTACGCTGACAATCGGAGACTCTTTTACGGAAGGGTGGGGAGTAGAAGAGAAAGAAGTTTATACGGAAATTTATAATCAAAATTCTAAAACCGATAAGCTACTAAACTTAGGCTTACACGGATCATCCCCTATTCTATATGCACTCCAGATGAAATACTATCTAGAAACATTTAAACCAAAGCGAGTGATTGTTCAACTATTCGACAATGACTTAGACGATAACGACAAAATAGAAGTATTCGCAGAGTTAAACGAAGACGGAACTGTCCGCGCACCCAAACCAAGATTAGCCGCTACAATATTTGGAGAAAGTTTATACAATTTCTTCAAAGAAAGAACTCTATACAGGCTAACAACAAAGGTCTATAAATTTTTTCAAAAACAACCTTCGCCAATTCTTTATTATAAAGTCGGAAGAGAACCAAGTATAATAGTTCTTAGCCACAAAGATTCTATCCAAAAATTTGGAGGACTTAAAAGCCTGGGAAGTGAAATCAATACAAAATACGGAAACCAATTTGGATTCTACAAAGATGCAAGCGAAGAACTCTGGAAAAGTCGGCTGCGAAAGAATGAAATTTACCTCAACCAAATTATAAAAACCTGCCAAGAAAAAAACGTAGAACTTTCTTTTTTATACATACCGGCTAAAGAGTATTTTGCGCAAGGAGGAATCACTGGAAATATTAAAGAATACACAAGTGAAGCGCATAAACAAGCGAACCCGCACTTTCTCCAAATCGAAAAAGTCTGCAAAGAAAACGCGCTTAAATGCTATTATGCGAACGAATATTTTTTTGATAAAGATCCGGAGAGATTGTATTTTCCCTATGATGCGCATCTAAATGCTGAGGGTCATAAGGCAATTGCGGAGATGATTGGAGAATGAGGATTATGCCAATGCCAGTTCTTTGTAGTGCCTAATTTCGCTTAGCTGCTTAGATATTTTAGTTCTCTCTTCTCGGATTTCGTATTCATCTTGAATGCCCATCCAAAATTCAACAGAGTTTCCGAAAAATTTAGAAAATCGCAATGCAGTATCAGTGGATATTCCTCGTTTGCCGTTTATTATTTAATTTGTATTTTTCGCCCAATCCTTGTCTCCATTCTTTGAATTATTTCTTCCATTGTATATTCTGGTTGAGGATTATTTTTATTAGCCTCCAGTCGCTTATCAATTTCTGCTTTGTAAGCCTTATCTATTTCGGGTGACATGGAAAATTCATCTTCTTTCTCTTCGTATACTACTATTACTACCTTATACTTTCCGGGGCTTATGTCTTTAGGAAGTGTCAGAATGGCTTCGCCAGTTTCTCTCACATTGATTTGGGTTTCAATAGCTCTCATACTTTCATTCAAACACACTTGTATGAAAAAGGCAAATCATTTTTAATTCCTTATGAATTGTCAAAATTAATTGAGACGCAATGAATCAACGTCTCTACGGTTTATACAAATACTTCCCAAAATCTTCTTCAAACTTTGCTTTGCCACCGGGGTAATGGATGTAGCGATAGAAGTAATTGTTTTTAGAATAAGTTTGGATTTTATTATTTCTTAAAAAATCTTTTTGGAAGTTTGTGAAATTTTGGTCTTGGGAAATATTGTAATCATGCGGATAATTTAGAATAGCTTTTAGAAAATATTTTTCGCCTTGCTTTAATTGCTCTTCGTCCTCAAACCTTAAAATAAAATACTCTTCTTTGCATTCAATTCCATTCGATTGATTCCAGCCAATTGGCTGAATAGATATTTTTGAATCATCAAAAATAGTTACTATTGTCAAAACAGCAAAACCAAATGAGAGATAAGCATAAGCTGCAGTAGCAAATAACACTAAACCTTTAGGATTAAAAGCAGTAAAATAGTAAGCACTCAATCCTAAATCTAAAACTGAACCTGCTAATACGAACCTAGCAGAATAAAAATGCTTTGCCTTAACTACCTTCTGGGAAAGAACTTCCTCAAAATTGCAAGAATTATTCTTTAAAATTGATTCTTCTACTTTTGGTCTATCTAATGTAT